>JAEPMR010000082.1 GCA_017643845.1 Marivivens sp.
GACACCGAAATCGCGCCATTGGCCTCGCCATGCACCAGTGCCAGCACCAGCACCAGCACGATGCCGCCAAAAACAGGTGCCAGCCGTGGCGACAGGCGGCTCAGGCTCACCCACCACACCGCCGGCAAGAGCACCAGCGCCACCACGATCTGGCTCCACAGGAACGCATGACCGATGCCCAGACCTGCCTTCACCATCAGCGCCACCGGCGCAAATGCCAGCCCGCCAATCGGTGTCATAAAGTCCAGATGCGGGCGCTGCCCCTCTGCCATCCGTAGGACAATCTCGATGAAATGCAGCGTGTCGCCCTCGTGCTTGGCGATATACAGCCCCTCGCCCAGGAGCGAGACACCCGACCAGACGACGAAGATCGCCGCCAGAATCCCCAGCAAAATCACCGGATTTGGTCTACTCATGCCCGCCTCGCGCAAAGATTGTCCATTTTTTCGCCACAATAGCCCTGCAAAGTCAGCCTGACAAAGCGTGACCGCAAGCGGCCGACACTTCTGTAGCCATGCGAGTCACTTGTGCCACAACCCTAGGCAGACGGGCAGAGACAACAATGAATATGGAAACCACCGCAATCGTGGCGCCTCCGGCACCGAAATCGCTGGAACAGATGCAACTTCCGCAGGTGATGATGCGGGACATCCTTCTGAAAACCATGTTCCGTATGAACCTTTCGATGGTGAGCGAACTGTCAAAGGCGATCTGCCTGCCGGTGCCGGTCACACAGACCCTGATCGACCTCGCCCGCAGCCAGAAACTTCTCGAAGCCACCGGCACGCTCAATCCGCTGGCAGGGGATGAAATGGGCTACCAGCTCACCGACAACGGCAAGGCCCGCGCGCTCGATGCGCTCGCGCAATCCGAATATTACGGCGCAATGCCGGTGCCAATGGCCGTCTACGCCGAACAGGTGAAGCGCCAGTCGATCCGCAACATCCAGGTCACCCGCGACCAGCTCACCGGCGCGATGGGCCATCTGGTGCTACCGGGCGATCTCCTGTCCAATCTCGGCCCTGCAGTCTCCGCCGGTCGTTCGATCCTCATGTATGGGCCCCCGGGCAACGGTAAATCCTCCATCTCCAACGGCATCCGCGACGCGCTTGGCGATAAAATCTACATCCCCCGCGCCATCGAATATTCCGGTCAGGTGATCACCGTCTACGACCCGATCGTGCATACCGCCGCCGAAGAGCAGGTCGATGACCCCAATTCGCTCCGCCGCACCTCCAACCGCTACGACACCCGCTATGTCCGCTGCGACCGCCCCACCGTGATTACGGGGGGTGAACTGTCTCTCGACATGCTCGATCTCGTCTACAACCCCGTGGCCCGCACCTATCAGGCACCCTTGCAGCTGAAATCCACCGGCGGCGTGTTCATCATCGACGACTTGGGCCGCCAGGAAGAGCCGCCGCAGAAGATCGTCAACCGCTGGATCGTTCCGCTTGAGGAAAACCGCGACATCCTCGCCCTGCAATCGGGCGAAAAATTCGAGGTTCCCTTCGATACGCTGGTGATCTTCTCGACGAACTTCCACCCGAATGAAATCTTCGACAAAGCCGCGCTCCGCCGGATTTTCTACAAGATCAAGATCGACGGCCCGAACAAGGACAATTTCCTGAAGATCTTCGCCATGGTCGCCCGCAAGAAGGGCATGCCACTGGACGAGGCCGCGCTCCTGCACCTGCTCAACGTCAAATACCCCACGATTGACAATATCTACGCCAACTACCAGCCGGTGTTCCTGATCGACCAGATGATCTCGATCTGCGAGTTCGAAGGCATTCCCTACCAGATGACGCCCGAACTGATCGACCGCGCATGGGCGAATATGTTCGTCCGCGAGGAAACGATCGTCCACTAGCGCTGCAGGCGCCAGCGCCTGCCCGTGGGGTGGCGCCGCGCCGCGCGAACCGCAGAACTTTATCGTCCCACGCGCATGTGACCTCCAAGGTTTCCGCGAACGTCACCAAAGCGCCAGCCCGACGGGACGGGCAGGCGCTGGCGCGGCGGCCTGCGGCCTTGTCCCGCGCCACGCCCACCAACGCCACCCATTGTCCTTTCCCCCCGCTTGAGGGATGAAAGGGCATGCAAGCGCCCCTGCCGATAGACGCCGTGATCCCCGATCTCCTCGCCGCCCTCAGCGGCGCGGGGCGCGCCGTGCTGCAAGCCCCTCCCGGCGCGGGCAAAACCACCCGCGTTCCGCTGGCGCTCCTGCAAGACGGCCATATCAAGGGCCGCATCCTGATGCTCGAGCCGCGCCGCCTCGCCACCCGCGCCGCCGCCGAACGCCTGGCCGAGCAACTGGGCGAGGCACCCGGCGCAACCGTCGGCTACCGCATGCGCGGTGACAGCCGCACCAGCCCCCAAACCCGCATCGAGGTCGTCACCGAAGGCATCCTCACCCGCATGATCCAGTCCGATCCCGAACTGACTGGCATCGGCGCGGTGATCTTCGACGAATTCCACGAACGCTCCCTCCACGCCGATCTCGGCCTCGCTCTCGTGGGTGAAATCCGCGCCGCCCTGCGCCCTGACCTCACGCTTCTGGTGATGTCCGCCACGCTCGACGCCGCCCCCGTCGCCGCCCTCCTCGACGACGCCCCGATCATCACCTCCGAAGGCCGCAGCTTCCCCGTCGAGATCCGCCACCGCGATGCCCCATGGCCGAAAACCGCGCGGATCGAGGCCGTCACCGCCGATGCGGTGCGCGAGGCCCTCGCCGCAGAAGAGGGCAATATCCTCGTCTTTCTTCCCGGCGAGGGCGAGATTCGCCGCACCCAAGCGCGGCTCGACGGCACCCTGCCTGCCGATGTCGCCCTCGCGCCCCTCTACGGCGCGCTTCCCTTCGCCAAACAACGCGCCGCCATCGCGCCGCCCGCCGCGGGCCGCAAGGTCGTGCTCGCCACCTCCATCGCCGAAACCTCGCTGACCATCGAAGGCATCCGCGTGGTGATCGACGCAGGCCGCGCCCGCCGCGCCCGTTTCGATCCCGGTTCCGGCATGTCGCGACTTGTGACCGAGCGCGTCACCCGCGCCGAGGCCGACCAGCGCGCCGGTCGCGCGGGCCGCCTGACCCCCGGCGTCGCCTACCGGCTCTGGACGAAAGGCGAGGAAGGCGCGCTCTCCGCCTTCCCCCCCGCCGAGATCGAATCCGCCGATCTCGCGCCACTGGCACTCGAACTGGCTCTTTGGGGCTCCGCCGATCTTCCTTTCCTCACCGCGCCACCCGCCAGTGCACTGGCAGAGGCGCAAACGCTTCTCACCGCCCTCGGCGCGCTTGACGATCAGGGCCGCATCACCGCCCATGGCCGTGCCATCGCCGGCCTGCCCCTGCATCCCCGCCTCGCGCATATGGCGCTCACTGCGGGCCGCCCCGCCGCGCCCCTCGCCGCCCTTCTGGCCGAGCGCGACCCCCTCTCCGGCGCGCCGAGCGACATTACCCTACGCCTCAAAGCGATCACCGCCCGCTACGATGGCCCCGGCACCGCCAATCCCGCCACACTTGACCGCATCCGCACAGAGGCCAAGCGCCTTGCCCGCGACCTGCCCGACCGCCCCGCGCGCGCGGCGGGCGAAATGCTGTCCCTCGCCTACCCCGACCGCATCGGCCTGCGACGCAAGGGCGACGCGCCCCGCTATGTGCTTTCAGGCGGCAAAGGCGCGGTGCTACCCGATGATGACCCCCTCGCCGGTCAGCGCTTGATCGTCGCCTGCGATCTTGACGGCGACCGGCGCGAGGCCCGCCTCCGCCTTTGCGCGCCCCTGACCGACAGCGCCCTGCGCGCCCAATTCGGCAATCGCATCGCATGGCAGGATCATTGCGCATGGTCCCGCCGCGAGCGCCGCGTTCTGGCCCGCCAGCAGGAGGTCTTCGGCGCGCTCGTCCTCGATGACCGCAACTGGCCCGACGCCCCGTCTGATGCGCTCTCCCGCGCCATGTGCGACGGCATCCGGGAGCTGGGCTTGCGCCTCTCCCCTGCCGCCGAACGCTTCCGCGCCCGCATTGCCCTGATCCGGCAGGAAGCGCCCGACGCCCTGCCCCCCGTCGATGATGCCCATCTCCTTGACACGCTTGAGGACTGGCTTGCCCCCTATCTCACCGGCTTCACCACCGCCGAGGACTGGAAGCGCTTCGATGCGCTCGATGCGCTCCGCGCCCGCCTCACGTGGGATCAGATGCAGATGCTCGATGCCGCAGCGCCCGCCCATTTCGAAACGCCCCTCGGCCGCCGCATCCCCATCGACTACGCCTCCGACCCGCCCGAGATCACCCTCCGCCTGCAAGAGATGTTCGGCGTCACCCGTCACCCCACCGTGGGCGGCACCGCGCTCAAGGTCACGCTACTCTCACCGGGGCAAAAGCCGGTACAGACTACGACAGACATTCCCGGTTTCTGGCGCAGCTCCTACGCCGATGTCCGCAAAGACATGCGCGGCCGCTACCCCAAACACCCCTGGCCCGAAGACCCGACCGTGGCCGACCCGACCCTCCGCGCCAAACCGCGCAAGGGCTAACCTCAAGCGCGCAACAGCGGTGCGCCCAGCGCACCGCCGCGCAGCGTCCGGCCGCCCCCTCGGGCGGACGCTTTTCACCCTCACCGCAGGCTCACGACGCGGAAATACTTGGCACCATAAAGCGCCGACCATCCCCGGAAGAGCGTCCACCCGCGGCCGGACACTCCGCGCCTCACTCCCACCACGGCCCATGGCTTCCGGCGTCTCCGCCCAGCCGCACAAACCCGTGCCGGCCAAAGAAATCCCGCTGCCCCTGAATAAGGTCGGTCGTCCCGCGCCCCTGCGCCATCGTGTCGATCCACGCCAGCGCGGCCGAGAACGCGGGCACCGGATGCCCCGCCTGCACCGCCGCCGCGACCACCGCCCGCAACGCAGGCAAACACTCCCTCAACCGCGCGGCAAAGGCGGGCGCGAAAATCAGCGCCCCATGCGGCAACTCACCCCTGAACGCCGCGGCAATATCGTCCAGCAGCGCCGAGCGGATGATGCATCCCGCCCGCCAGATCTCCGCGATCCGCGCGTAATCGAGCCCCCACTCATACTCCTCCGACGCCGCCGCCAGAATGCGGAACCCCTGCGCATAGGCGATGACCCGCGCCGCCAGCAGCGCCTGTTCATAGGTCTCCGGCGCGATCTCCACCGGCCCGCGCCGCGTGCCGAGGATCTCCTCCCCCGCCACCCGCGCGTCCTTTTCCGAAGACCATCCCCGCGCGCCCACAGCCGCCTCGATTGCGCTGGCCGACTGGCCCATCTTCAGCGCCTCGATCACCGTCCAGCGGCCCGTCCCCTTCTGGCCCGCACTGTCGAGGATCACATCCACCGCCGGATGGCCGGTCTCCCGATCCACCGCCTGCAACACCTTGCCGCTGATTTCCACCAGATAGCTCTTAAGCACGCCCTTGTCCCACGCCTCGAACCGCGCACCGATCTCGGCAGGTGTCAGCCCGCCACCATAGCGCATCAGCCCGTAGGCCTCGGCCAGCATCTGCATGTCGGCATATTCGATCCCGTTATGCACCGTCTTGACGAAATGCCCCGCCCCGTCCGGCCCAAGATGATCGGCACAGGCCTCACCCTCGAACTTCGCCGCAATCGCCGTGATCACCGGCTTGATCTTGCCATAGGCCGCAGGCGTGCCACCCACCATGATCGACGGACCATGCCGCGCGCCTTCCTCACCGCCGGAAACACCCATGCCGATAAAGGTCAGCCCCCGCGCCTCCACCATCGCCGTGCGGCGGCGCGTGTCGTGGAAATCCGTGTTGCCCGCATCAATGATCGTGTCACCCGCCTCCAGCGCATCGCACAGCCGCTCAATCGCATCATCCACCGGCGCGCCGGCAGGCACCATCAGGATGATCGCACGCGGCGCGGGCATCTCTCGGGCCATCGCCTCCAGACTGTCATGCACCCGCAGACCCGCACCCAGCGGTCCGGCCTCCGCCCTGAACCGCTCGGTCACTTCCGGCGTCCGGTTCGCCACATGCAGGGCAAACCCGTTGTCGAGGATGTTCAGCGCCAATGCACTTCCCATCGTCCCCAGCCCGTAAAGCCCCAAGCTCGCCACATCCGCCATATGATCCCCTCCACGCCGCACAACAATCAGCTAACCGCCTGATTTGCTTGTTTCCTGCGACTGTGATAAACTCAATTTCATAAAATAAAAATATCCAGGCAGTAAATCACATGACCGACTTCTTCCGCACGGCTTGGTCCGAGCTTCTCTCCCCGTTTCTCAGGCGTCCCCCGATGCTGCAAATGGCAGCGCTCTGCCACCGCGATGGCGCAGACGGGCGCGAGGTGCTCCTGATCACCTCCTCCTCCGGCAACTGGATCCTGCCTAAAGGCTGGCCAATCGAAGGCACCAATGGCGGCGGCACAGCACTCAGGGAAGCATTCGAGGAAGCCGGTGTCGCAAAAGGAGCCGTTGCCAAATCGCCCATCGCCCGCGTCGAGACGGTCAAGCGCTTCGACGATGGGAATGAAGCCCCCTGCACGCTGGAGATCTACCCCGTCGCGGTCGAGGAAATGACAGACGACTACCCCGAAAGCGACCGCCGCGAGCGCCGCTGGGTGCCGGTGAGCGAAGCCGCCAATCTGGTCAGCGAGCCCGCATTGGCCGAGGCCATCTCCGCGCTCTAATAGCCGCAAGGCCCTTTTCGACGCACCGTCGCAGCCCATCGTGCTGCGCCGGTCCCACGTTTCTGCGGGATTCCGTTACAAAACTGTCATAATCGTTGCGCCACGGGGCAAGACCCGCTAACCGGCAGGGGTTTGTTGACTGCCTGAACGGAGAGCCCCATGGCCGACCAGACCCCACCACCGACCCAGTGGCGCACACTCGACCGCGACCTGCGCCGCCTCTCCAGCCTCGAATACGCGACCAATGCCGTCGCGCGCCCGATGGTCGGCTTCGGGGTTTCCTTGGCCTTCATGGTGCTTGCCGGAATCGCGGCGGCCCTGTTCTTCAGTGTTGACGGCAGCAATGTCATCGTCGTCGCCGCCGCCATCTTCGGCGCCTATATGGCGATCAACATCGGCGCCAATGACGTGGCCAACAACATGGGGCCAGCCGTCGGCGCCAATGCCCTCACCCTCGGCGGCGCCATCGTCATCGCGGCCCTCTTTGAAAGCGCAGGGGCGCTTCTGGCGGGCGGCGACGTGGTCTCGACCATCTCCAAAGGCATCATCGACCCGCAAAGCGTTGCCGATACACAGGTGTTCATCTGGGCAATGATGGCCGCGCTGATTTCTTCCGCCCTCTGGGTCAACCTCGCCACATGGGTCGGCGCGCCGGTCTCCACCACCCATTCCGTGGTCGGCGGCGTCATGGGCGCAGGCATCGCCGCCGCCGGTTTCGCAGCCGTAAGCTGGCCCACCATGGGCACCATCGCCGCCAGCTGGGTGATCTCGCCGGTCCTCGGCGGGGCCATCGCCGCGGCCTTCCTCGCCTTCATCAAGGCGAAAATCATCTATCAGGACGATAAGATCGCCGCCGCCCGCCGCTGGGTGCCGGTGCTGATCGGCATTATGGTCGGGGCATTCTCGGCCTATCTCGCGCTCAAGGGCCTCAAAAGAATCATCAAGATCGACATAGGCACCGCCCTGATCATTGGCGTCGTACTTGGCGCTGTCGCCTATGTGGTCACGGCCCCCCTGATCCACCGCCAGTCCGAAGGGCTGGAAAACCGCAACAAATCCCTCAAGGTGCTGTTCTCCATCCCGCTCGTCATTTCTGCGGCATTGCTGTCCTTCGCCCATGGCGCGAATGACGTGGCAAACGCGGTTGGCCCCCTCGCCGCCATCGTCCATGCCTCCGAGTTCGGCGAATTCGCCGGCAAAGTGTCCATCCCCACATGGGTCATGGTCATCGGTGCATTCGGTATTTCCTTCGGCCTCGTGCTCTTTGGCCCGAAACTGATCCGCATGGTCGGCAGCCAGATCACCAAGCTGAACCCGATGCGCGCCTATTGCGTGGCCCTCTCCGCCGCGATCACCGTGATCGTTGCCAGCTGGCTTGGCCTGCCGGTCTCCTCCACCCATATCGCGGTGGGCGGCGTGTTCGGCGTCGGCTTCTACCGCGAATGGCACATGGAGCGCCGCATCAAAAAGCTCGGCCTCTCCCGCCGTGCCGCCGCTGCCGAAGCAGGGATCGAGCCACTGCCCGAGCAGGAGCGCCGCCGCCGCAAACTGGTACGCCGCTCGCATTTCATGACCATCATCGCCGCATGGGTAATCACCGTTCCCGCCGCAGCCCTGCTGTCGGGCCTGATCTTCCTCGCGCTGAACGGCGTGTTTGGCTAGAGCTCACAGCCCACTGATCTCCGCCCGTCTCTGGCGCAACGCATCCGCGATGAAATCCACCAGCACACGGACCCGCGCCACATGGCGCAGGTCCTCATGCAACAGCAGCCATGTGGAACGGCTGTAATCCACCTCCGTTCCAGGCACCCGCTGCAATTCGGGGAAGACGCTCTGCGTCCACAGCGCAAGGAAAGACATCCCCATCCCTGCCCGCACCATATGCATGTGCATCTCAGGGTCTTCGACCTGATGGCGGATTGCCGCCTTGGGGAACGGCGCATGGGCGATCCAGCGCCGCATCTCCGGCTCCGGCCCGTAGCCGATCCACGATAGTCCCTCGCCGCCCTTCCCCGCCTTTGGCAGTGCGGTGTCGATATAGCCGCGCGATGCCATGATCGCGATGCCGAGCGGAAACAGCTTGCGCGCCACCACATTTTCCATCGGATCGGCGGCATGGCGGATCGACACATCCGTTTCCAGCTTCGAGAGGTGATCCACTTGAAATCCCAGCCGCATCTCCAGCGAAATATCGGGATAGAGCGCCGAGAACTCCGCCAAAATCGGCGCCATCAGAAAATGCGCCGTCATCGGGTCCATCGACAGCCGCACCGTGCCCCGCGCCTCGCGGTCCTTGCCCTGCACCCCATGGCGCCCGCGCAAGATCACCTGTTCCGC
Organism: Marivivens sp.; assembly: GCA_017643845.1. Taxonomy (GTDB): domain Bacteria; phylum Pseudomonadota; class Alphaproteobacteria; order Rhodobacterales; family Rhodobacteraceae; genus JAEPMR01. The sequence continues at coordinate 9,007 of JAEPMR010000082.1, forward strand.
CTCGATTGCGGCGGGAAGCAGCGTCTTGCCCGCCGCCGTCAGATGCAGCCCGTCCTGCCCACGGCGAAAGAGCTTCACCCCGTAGCTGTCCTCCAGCGCCTCCAACTGGCGGCGCACTGTGGCATGGGTCGCGCCCGTCTGCTCGGCCGCCGCGCGCAACGATCCGCCCCGCACCGCCGCAAGGAAATAGGGCAGCAGCTTCCAATCCTGCATCGCCTCACCTGTAACGTTTTTGATCCACCATGGGCATATTTAGCCAATTACCGGAACATTTTTCAAACGCTATTCCACCCCCATCAACTCAATTCAAAGAGGTTTCCAAATGCAAATGACCGCCGCTTTCATCCCCGCCTACGGATCGCCAGACAAAATCCGCGTCCGCAGTACCGCC
>JAEPMR010000083.1 GCA_017643845.1 Marivivens sp.
ATTCGCAGCTGTCGGCCGGTGAGACCTTCCTGGCGGATAGCATCGAGCTGGCGGGCGGCATCCTGGCGGTCGTCGGAAGCGGAAGCGGAAGATGCGGGCGACTGCTGGGCTTGTGGCTGCGCCGTTCCCTCGCGCTGTGGCGCTGAGTTTTGCACCTGATCGGAGGTGGGGCGGCTGCTCCGCCGGATGCGGAACTTTCTAGCTTTGGGGTTCGTAGTCATAAAGTTGCCTTGCCTCGTCAAGCGTATCGAACATGTAGAGATGGCCATCCCGCAGAACCGCAGCCGAGCGTGCGAAACGCTCCAGAACGCTGGCCTGATGGCTGACAATTACCACAGTCGTTGTTTCAAGTCTCTCGCGAAGGATTTCGCCTGCTTTCTTGTTGAATTCCGTGTCCATCGTCGTGGGGAGGCCCTCGTCGATCAGATACATATCGAAGTCGAGAGCGAGCATCAGGGCGAAGGACAGCCTTGCCCGCATGCCCTGGCTGTAGGTGCCGACGGGCATGTCGAAATATTCCTCGATCCCGCAAAGCCAGCGGCAGAAAGCTTCGACATAGTCGGGGTCTAGCCCGTAGATCCGTGCGATATAGCGGGTGTTTTCGCGGGCGGTATGCCGCCCCACGAGCCCCCCCATAAACCCCAAGGGAAACGAGATCCGGCACAGTCGGTGAATTTCGCCTTCATCCGGTTTTTCGAGACCGGCCATCATATTGATGAGCGTTGTTTTCCCGGTGCCGTTAGGCGCGAGTATGCCAAGCGAATGACCCAGTTCCACACGAAAGGAGGCGCGGTCAAGGATCACCTTGCGCTGTTTGCCCGTCCAGAAAGATTTGCTCACGTTCACAAATTCTAGCATGCGGTCCGCTCTTGACCTCTGCCGCCGCGCGAAACGCCGACGGTTGCATTTGCGATATTATGAGGGAATTCTCTAAGGAATGACAACGATTTCTGGTTGTTCCGGTGTTGTGCGATCCCCAGTTGCGGCCTGCATGGTTCTACGATGGGGTTCGGTTTTGACCTGTCTTGGGTGAGGAACTAGGGCTTTGGTGATGGGTATGGCGCTTGAAACCCAAATCGCGGCCTGCACGAAATGTGCGGACAGGTTTGCTGTGACAGAAACCGCTCATGCGCCTCGCCCAGTCGTTTGGTTCAGGCCGCAGGCACGGATTCTAATTGCGGGTCAAGCGCCGGGCGCAAGGGTGCATGAAAGCGGCAAGCCATTTACGGATCCGTCCGGTGATCGGTTGCGGGAGTGGTTGGGGCTGACCTCTGAGGCTTTCTATGACAGGGACCGGATCGCCATAATTCCGATGGCATTCTGCTTTCCCGGTTACGACCGGAAGGGAGGCGACCTTCCGCCGCCGAAGATCTGTGCGGAGACATGGCATCATCGGGTGATGGCAGAGTTGCGCCATATCGAATTGAAAATCATTGTGGGCGGCCATGCGCATCGTTGGCATCTCGATTCCAAAACGGGGGTGACGGACACAGTGGCGCGTTGGCGGTCGTTTGGGGAGAGTGTCATACCCTTGCCTCATCCCTCTTGGCGCAATACGGGATGGTTGAAGAAGAACCCTTGGTTCGAGGGCGAGGTTCTTCCCGAGTTGAGGCGACGGGTCAGAGAGGTGATGCAGCGTGACACAAACGGAGCTTGATGCCGCGTTTGCCGCGATGGTGGCTAATCAAAGCGATGATATGGCCCGCTTGCGGTATTACGAGCGGCTTGCTGATAGCGAACTGTACCTTCTTCTGAAAACGGAACCCGACGGGGATGATATCGACCCAGAGACGGTGGATGTAGACAGCGTCGAATACCTATTGGCATTCGATCGTGAGGTCAGACTTGCGGAATTTGTGGGGCGGGAAGCGCCTTATGTCGGTCTATCCGGGCGGTCGCTTGCGGCAATGCTATCTGGCGAGGGGCTGGGGCTGGCCGTAAATATTGGTGTTTCAGGCTATGAAATGCTGGTGCCGCCAGAGGCTGTCGCGTGGCTTGTCGACACGTTAGGGCGCGGTCCGCAGGAAACCGCGGCGCGTATGGTCGAGGTGCGTCCGCCGGAGGGTGTGCCGCAACATTTTCTGGAGGCGCTTTCACGAAAGCTGGCGACAGCGCAGGGACTTGCTGCGTTTTGTTTCCTAGCCGGAGTGACTTACGACGACGGCACGTCCGGTCATGTTCTGGCATTTGTGGATGCGGTCGAGGCGGCACAATCGGCGCTGGCATCGGCGGTCAACGAGGCGCTTACCTTCTCAGGTGTCGAGGCGGGGCAGATCGACGTGATATTTCTGGCCGAGACCGATCCGAATGCAGCGCGGTTCGGGCGGGTCGGGTTGCGGTTTGATTTGCCTGAGCCGCCGAAAGCGGTCGAGCCGTCAGCACCGGGCATGGACCCAGACCGCCCGCCGCGCCTGCGTTAATAGCCGCTGTCGCGGTTGACGAGATGGAGAAGCGGCTCTCCCGCTTCGCCGCGGCGAATGTTTTCGGCGATGACGTTGACCGCTGTCTTGGCCCGGGTCGCCGATGCGATATGCGGCGTGACCGTCACATTGGGATGCGCCCAATATGGGTGATCTGATGGAAGCGGCTCTGTACGGAAAACGTCAAGCGTGGCATGGCCGATCTGACCACTCTCAAGCGCTGCGAGGAGTGCATCGTCATCAATCAGGGGGCCGCGGCCAGGATTGATGACAACCGCACCCCGAGCAGGGCGGGCGAGCGTTTCGGCATTCAACGTATTTTCTGTTTCAGGAGTGTTCGGAAGGAGCAGGATAATGATGTCCGCCCCTGTCAAAGCATCAAGAAGTCCACTGGTGCCGTAAAAACAGGTCACGCCTTCCAGCAATTTCGGGGTTCGCGACCATCCGCGCATACGGAAACCGAACTGGCGCAGCGCGTTTGCACAGGCACTGCCAAGCGCGCCGAGGCCGAGAACGCAGACGGTCCGGTCTGACGCCAGTGGCGGGGCGGTGTCCTCGCGCCAGATGCCGTCCTGCCCGAAGAGATGCGTGTCCATTCCCAGATGATGGCGCAGGGTGTGACCACAAACCCATTCGACCATGCCTTGGGTCAGGCCGTCATCGACCATCCGAGCCAGCGGCTGGGTCAGCGTCGGATTCTGGACGATTTGTTCGACCCCGGCCCAGAGGTTCAACACGCCTTTGCAACGTGTGAACGGGGTGAAGTCCTGAAGGCTGCTGTTTGGTGCGTAGACGATATAGTCGGTCTCTTCAGGCGGGGTTTCGAGGGACAACGCTGCGTCGATTCCGTGGTCGGAGAACGCGGCACGCAGAAGCGGCGCGTATTCGTCCCAGTCCTTGGCAGGTGCGGCGAAGAGAACGTTGATGGTCACAGGGTTACCTCGGTCTGTGGATATGGGCGCTCTGAACGAGGCCGAAGGCCGCCAGAAGCACCAGCATGGCTGATCCGCCGTAACTCACCAGCGGGAGTGGCACACCGACAACCGGCGCAAGCCCCATCACCATGGCCATGTTCACGAAGAAATAAAGGAAGAATGTTACCCCGATTCCGAGGCAAATGAGGGCGCTGAAGCGATCTTTGGCCTGCAGTCCCGCGACGATGCAAAAGAGCGTCACAAGCGCATAGAGACCCAAAAGAGCGATACCGCCGACGAAGCCGAATTCCTCGGCCAATGTGGTGAAGATGAAATCCGTATGTTTCTCGGGCAGGAAATTCAGCCGCGACTGGGTGCCTTGCATGTATCCGCGACCAGTCCAGCCGCCGGAACCCAGTGCGATTTTGGCCTGAGTGATGTGGTAGCCTGCGCCTAAAGGGTCATTGGCGGGGTTGAGAAATGTATCAATCCTGCGGAACTGGTAATCTTGGAGAAGCTGCCAGCTTGTGCCACGGCTCTGAAAAACCGCAAAGATCGCGCCTATCCCAGCGGCGATGACGGTCGCGAAATAGGCCCAGTGCACACCAGCAAAGTAAATAATCGCACCGCCTCCTGACAGCAGCAGGATCGCGGTGCCAAGGTCGGGCTGTCGGAGAACCAGCGCGGTCGGCACCAGCACTAAGAAGACGGCAAATGCAACCCAGAGCGGATGAGAGACTTTATTTGCGGGAAGCCAGTCGTAATAGGCGGCCAGCAACATGACGAGGGTGACCTTCATCAACTCGGACGGCTGGAGGCGCATGAAACCGAGGTCGATCCAGCGCTGGGCACCCATGCCGACCGCGCCAAAGAGTTCGACGTAGATCAGGAGGCCAAAGGCAAGGAGATAGCCGAGCAGAGAGACATTGCGCCAAAACCAGATGGGGATGAAGGCGACGATGAACATCAGCACCATTCCGACCGCGAAACGCTGCATCTGCGGTTCGACCCATGGGCGCATCGAGCCGCCGGCGACGGAGTAGAGCATCAGGAAGCCCACACCCGCGATTGCGAGAAGCAGCAGGACGATCTGCCAGTTCACATAGAACAGTTTGCGGAAGCCTGAGGGGACGTATTTGACGTTATATTCGAGATAACTCATGGATTACGCCCTGTCTGATGCCGCAAATTTGGAGGCGATCATTGCGTCGATCCGGCGCTGTTGCTCGGAAATGCGAGCGCGCACATTCTGGGGGTAGGTCGAGAGCGGGGGTGTGCCGTCGTAGAGGGCCTGTAACATCACATCGCGCGCAATCGGGGCGGCAGCGCCGGACCCGCTTCCACCGTGCTCGACGACGACCGAAACCGCAAAGCGCGGGGCCTCAGCAGGTGCATAGGAGACGAATAACGCGTGATCGCGGCGTTCCCAAGGGAGGTCTTCGTTCGATGTGATTCCGGCATCACGCTCGGCTTGCGTGATACGGCGCACCTGACTGGTGCCCGTTTTCCCAGCGAGGCGGTTTTCCTGATCCGTTATCCGCGAGCCGAAGGCGGTGCCTCGGTTGTGATTCGAAACGTCATCGAGTGCCGCGCGGATGCGGCGGAGGGCGTTTTCATTGATTCCGAGCGACGTGCCGCGTCCTGACGGTGTCTCAACCCCGTCAATGGAATGGATCAGGCGCGGGGTGACGCTGCGCCCCGTTGCGAGGCGTGCGGTCATTACGGCCAGTTGCAACGGAGAAGCCAGAACGTCGCCTTGACCAATTGAGGCGTTCACAGTGTCGCCGACGCGCCACTGGGTACCACGCACACGCAATTTCCAATCACGATCGGGAGCGAGGCCCGCGGCTACCGCCGAAAGCGGCACTTCGTGCTGGATTCCGAGCCCGAACCTGCGGGCCATTTCGGAAATCTTCTCGATCCCGACTTTTTGGCAGATCTCGTAATAATAAGTGTCACAGCTCTGCTTCAGGCTTTCGTGCAGGTTGACATTGCCATGGCCGCCGGGCTTCCAGCAGTGAAACCGGTTGCCCGAGACTTCGACAAAGCCGCCGCAGAACACGGTTTCCTCGGGATCAAGGAGGCCCTCCTCGTAAGCGGCGAGGGCAGTGATCATCTTGAACGTCGAACCGGGGGGGTAGGTGCCTTGGACCGCCTTTGCCGCGAGAGGGCGGTAGGGGTCTTCGTTCAGGCCCTGCCAATCGGGGACGGAGATGCCCCTGACAAAGAGATTGGGATCGAAACTGGGGGCGGATGCGCAAGCGAGAAGATCTCCGTTTTCCACGTCAATCACGATGGCGCTGGCAGATTCGCCCTCGAGCCGCGCCTCAATGTAGCTTTGCAACCGGGTGTCTATTGTCAGCTGGATATCCGAGCCGGGGTTCCCCTCGCGCCGGTCCAGTTCGCGCATCACGCGGCCGAGCGCGTTGACCTCGATCTGCTGGGTTCCCGCGCTGCCGCGCAGGGCGCGCTCGAGCTTGTTCTCGACACCGGTTTTGCCAATCTGGAACCGCGGAATCTGCAGTAGAGGATCCTGATCGTCGATGCGGTTGAGGTCGTAGTCGCTAACTGGGCCGACATAACCGATGACATGGGCGAGATCCGATCCATAGGGATATTTTCGCGACAGGCCGACCTCGGGCACGATACCGGGTAGGGCGGGGGCATTCACGGTGACACGGGCGATCTCGTCCCAGCTGACCCGTTCGGCCACGGTGACCGGAACGAAGGGAGAGCGACGGGCCATCTCCTCTCGGGCCTTTTCGAGCCGGTCCGGGTCAAGGGTGATCAATTCGCCCAGCTTCTGGAGAACCTGCTCAACATCCCCGGCGTCTTCACGGATCATGACGATCCGGTAATTCTGTTCGTTGTCGGCAACCACTCGGCCTTCGCGATCATAAATCAGACCGCGCGCGGGGGGCAGGAGCCGGATGTTGATGCGGTTTTCTTCGGCGAGGAGGCGGTATTCTTCAGCTTGCTTCAGCTGGAGCGACCGCATTCGCAGAGCCAAGCCCCCCATCAGCGCGAATTGCGCGGTGCCGATGAGGAGCGCGCGACGGGTCAGGCGCCGCCCATTGCGGGTGCTAGATGGGTTGGGGCGTTTCATAGGCGTTGGCCATGGCTATCGACCTCGCCCGGTGCGGGCCTGTAGAGGCCAAAACCGAAATGCGCGGCGAGAACCAGAATCGGATAGGTGGCAATCGTCATAACCATTTGGATAAAGTTAAGCGACGCAGGCGGCGAAGGCACCATCATCATGCTCAAAACTGCGCGATTGAGCACGGTTATGCCGACAATCGCGATGGCGACATAGAGCCACTCGAATACAAATGGCGCATCGCGAAGGGCTGGCGAGCGTGCGCGCAGGGCTTCGGTCGCGACGACGACCAGCGCCGCCATGAGGCCGGGCGGCCTCTGGAGCAGGAGATCAGCGCCAAAAAAGACGATGATGACGAGGCCGACCGGTAGGAAATCGGGACGGCGGGTGGCCCAAACGAGCGTAAGGCCAAGGAGAATGTCCGGTCCGGTCCAGCTGCGCGGCACGCTGGACAGGGGAAGCAATTGCATAAAAACGAGGAGAACGGCGAGCGTCGCGTAGACGAGTGCTCCGGTGAGACGCTGCCTGCTTTTGCTGGCTTCACTCATCGACCGTCCCTTCGGCCGGTGCGTCTGGCGCGCCGTCATCTACCGCCTCTGGAGGCTGCGGGGCGGCAACGATGTCACCAGGATCTGCGATTGTTTCGCGCGGGCGGGCGCGCAGAACGCGGAGGAACTCAAGGCGCTCATAATCAGCGCTGAGGCGCACGCGCAAGCGTCGGTCCGATCCAAGAGCGACCTGGCCGACCAGAAGATCGGCGGGAAACACGCCGCCGTCTCCCGAGGAAACGACCCGGTCACCGGGGCGCACGAGATCGGGATCTTCGAGGAACTCAAGAGGCGGGTTGAGGCTATTGTCCCCCGCCAGCACCGCACGCTGCCCCGAGGGCTGGATCATGACCGGAATGCGGCTGGAGCTGTCGCTTAAGAGTAAAACGCGGCTGGTGTTTTCACCGACGCCGGAAATCCGCCCGACCAGTCCGATGCCGTCCATCGCAGGCCACCCGTCTATGATTCCGTCGCGTTTACCAACGTTCAACAGCACGGACTGCCGAAATGGCGAGCCACTGTCGGCCAGCACAACACCGGTAATGTAGGTCAGTTTCGGATCGAGGCGGACATTATTGAGATCAAGAAGCTTGGCGTTTTCCTGTTCGAGCTGGAGCGCCGCCTCTCGCCAAGCTTTCATCTGCTGCAACTCCCGCCGAAGGTCGCGGTTCTGCTCGGCCAGTTGCTGGTAGCTCTGGAAATCACCGGCAAGTTTTATGACGCCGGTAACCGGCGCCATTGCCCAGTCGAAGGAGGGGACAACCTGATCGATTACTGCGAGCCGGAAACGCTCAACCCGCGGGCTGTCGATCCGCCACACCAGAAAGATCGCAATCAGGAATAGGACCGCCAGTCCGATCAGGAGCCGCCGGATCGGAGTGGCATAGGTATCTTCCGGTTGCCTCTCGCGTGCCAAGGGCTGTGTCTCCCCCGATCAGTTTCGGATCAGCTGTCGTAGTCGATGACGTGGCGGAGCTGTTTTTCGTATTCGAGCGCTTTGCCGGTGCCCAAGGCAACACAATTCAGGGATTCGTCAGCAACCGAGATTGCCAGACCTGTCTGTTCGCGGAGTGCGAGGTCCAGCTCGCCCAGCAATGCCCCCCCGCCGGTCAGCATAACGCCACGGTCGACGATGTCGGCGGCAAGATCCGGCGGGGTTGCTTCGAGCGCGGTCATGACCGCCTCGCAGATCGCCTGAACCGGCTCGGCGAGCGCTTCCGCGACCTGCGCCTGACTGATCTCGGTTTCTTTCGGAACGCCATTCAGAAGGTCGCGCCCGCGAATCTGCATCGAAGAACCGCGGCCGTCATCGGGCATACGAGCGGTGCCGATGGAGGTCTTAATCCGCTCGGCCGTCGATTCCCCGATCAGGAGGTTCTGCTGGCGGCGCAGGTAATTGATGATTGCCTCGTCCATCCGGTCACCGCCGACGCGAACCGAACGGGCATAAACGATGTCGCCGAGTGAAAGCACGGCAACTTCAGTCGTCCCGCCACCGATGTCGACGACCATCGAGCCTGTCGGATCGGTGATGGGCATACCTGCGCCGATTGCGGCGGCAATGGGCTCTGCGATCAGGCCTGCACGGCGCGCCCCGGCCGAAAGCACAGACTGTCGAATGGCGCGTTTTTCAACAGGCGTCGCGCCATGCGGAACGCAGACAATAATCTTTGGCTTTGAAAATGTGGTGCGACGGTGAACCTTTCGAATGAAATGCTTGATCATCTCTTCGGCGACGTCGAAGTCGGCGATCACACCGTCCCGCATCGGGCGGATGGCCTCGATAGAGCCCGGCGTCCGGCCAAGCATGAGCTTTGCGTCTTCGCCGACGGCCAGCACTTTCTTGACCCCGTCCTTTACATGGTAGGCGACGACCGAAGGCTCCGACAAAATGATCCCACGTCCTTTGACATAGACCAGCGTGTTCGCCGTGCCGAGGTCAATCGCCATATCCGACGAAAACAATCCACCGAAACCCGCCATATATATGTATCCCGCCTGTATTCTGGTCCGTTAGGGCGCGACTCCTCTTTATAAGGGGCCGTGCCAGTCGCTCTCTTATAGGAGTGTGACCTAACTGACGAAAGGGGAGACGTTATAGGGAATCGGCAGAATCGTGCCCGAATTTGAAGTTTTACACCCGAATGGCTCAGGTAAAGCGGCGCAAGAGAGTGCAGCCGTCCGGACTGAGGCTGCTATTCCTATTTGTTCAACGTTCAATTCCCTTGAATTTATGGTGTTGACGCGGGGTCAGCGAAAAAAAGTGCATTTTCTTTGTAAAAAGGTCTTGCGGGTTTTTTTTGTAGTCCGTAGATAGCGCTTCACCGGCGGCGCTGAGGCGGCAAGCTTGAGGGATCGGCGGGGAACATCA
>JAEPMR010000084.1 GCA_017643845.1 Marivivens sp.
CGATTCAAGACGCCGAACGTCTGATGGGCAATGACTCGGTCAAGGTCATTCAAGGCATCGAAGCCCGGGTCATCATGTTCGGCTTCAGCCATGAGGCCGAGACTTTGAAATACGGCTCGGACGAAGGCGCGCCGAACCCCTTCCAGGATGTCCGCGTTCGGCAGGCTGTGGCCCAGGCGATCAATGTGCCCGCTATCCTTCAGACCATCATGCGCGGCAATGCGGAACCGGCCAGTCAACTGGTCAGCCCAGCCATGCGCGGCCACTCGTCCGGCAATAACACGCGCCCGGCTTTTGATGTCGACGGCGCCAAGGCACTCTTGGCGGAGGCGGGTTATCCAGACGGGTTTTCATTTGGCCTGATGTGCCCGAACAACCGGTATCTGAATGATGAGTCCGTCTGTCAGGCGACGGTCTCCATGCTCGCGCAGATCGGTCTCGATGCACAGCTTTACGCAATGCCTGTCCAGAACTACTGGCCCGAACTGCGTGCCGACAATTTTGACATGTACTTGCTTGGATGGTCGCCCGGAACATTCGATCATGAACACCCGATCCGCTTCCTAGTTTCCACTCCTAACGAGGAAAAGCGCCTTGGCTCATGGAATTTCGGCGGGTTTTCAAATGACCGCGTAGACGCGCTTCTGCCGATGATCCAATCCGAAATTGACGACACCAAACGACAGGCAATGCTCGACGAGGTCACAGCGATCTATCAGTCCGAACACGCCTATGTTCCCCTCTATGTGCAACCCCTCGTCTGGGGAACGGGCAGCAATATCGAGCTAACGCAACGGCCGGATAACTTCTTCATCCTCCGTTGGGTAACCGTGAACTGATTGCGGTGACGGGGCGGTCGCATGGCCGCCCCGTCATAAAAGCGAACTAGGACTTGAGGTAAGCGTCCAGCGTCGCCTCCAGCCCATCGGCCCAGATCATTCTCAGCCAATATCCAAACCGTTCTTTCAAGAGCGGATGATCGGCCAGATCGCCATATAGCTCGCGCAGATCGAGCCACGCCTGAGGCTCTGACTTCGCAGCCCGCGCCGCCTGCACCAAACGATCCCAGATCGGATCATTCGGCTCGATCACCGAACCGTCCTCGCGCGTGCCTTCGCACATCCGCGCCCAGATCGCCTGCGACAGGATCAGCCCGTCACTCGCCGCGCCCGCATTCAGCGCGGCCCGCAACCTGGGCAGTATGAATCCGGTCTGTCGGGATGACCCGTCGAACGCCACGCGGCGCACAGTGTCCACAATCTCGGGATTCGAGAATCGCCGGTCGATCAGATCGACATAGGCCGCAGGCGTCATACCCGGCACGTCTGCCACATGCGGGGCGATCTCCTCTCCGGCAACCTTGCGGAAAAATCCGCCGATCAGCGGATGCTCCATGCAACTCGAAATATACGGCTGCGACAACACCTCACCTGCATCGGCAACCAACTGGTGACCACCGTTCAGAATACTGATCTTCATCACCTCGAACGCATGGACATCATCGGTAAAGGTCGCGCCAACACGATCCCACTCGGGCCGCCCTGCACAGAAATCGTCCTCGATCACCCACTGGCGGAAATTCTCATGGGTTACCGGCGCGGCATCCTCGATGCCAAAGCTCCTGACCAGCTCCAGCTCTTTCGGTCCGGTCGCGGGCACGATGCAATCGACCATGGAACTCGGGAAACTGCATTCGGCATCAATCCAGTCCGCCAGATCAGGATCCGAGAGCCGCGCAAGCGACACGACCGTCTGCCTCAGAATCGGGCCGTTGCCTTGCAGGTTGTCACAGCTCTGCCCCGTAAACGGTCCCACTCCCGATGCACGGCGGATCTTCAACGCGGCAATCATCGCGCCAAAGGCCGTCCGTGGCGTGTCTGGATTGGCCGCATCATGCTGGATATCGGGATGGCTTGCATCGAATACCTTTGTCACAGGATCGATGTAATACCCCCCCTCAGTCACCGTCAGGGACACAATCCGTATCGCGGGATCAGCCATTTGCGCGATCAGGGCGGAATTGTCTTCCTCAACCGGAACGAACCCGATCATCGATCCCACGACCTCCGCCGAACGTCCCTTCGGGTCCAGCTCGATCAGCGTCGTCAGATAGTCCTGCGCCCGCAGCCGGTCACGCTGCGCCGCATCACCGGCACGCACCCCGGCCCCGATAATCGCCCAGTCTTGGCAGAGCCCCGCCTGCATCAGACGGTGAAGGTACCATGCCTGATGTCCGCGATGGAAATTCCCCAGTCCGATATGAACGATCCCCGGAGTCAGTTCGTTCCGATCATACTCCGGTCGCTTGATCCCGTCCGGGAGCGCATCAAGCGTCGCGTTACCCAATGCAATCAACTCATCCATTGGCCACCGTCCACATTATAGGTTTGCGCCACGATATATTCAGCCTCGTCACTGGCGAGGAATACTGCCATGCCTGTCAGGTCTTCCGCTGTCCCCATCCTGCCAAAGGGAACACCTGCACCAACTTCGGCCTTTTTCTGCCCGGGAGCTTTGCCTTCATATTTGGCAAAGAACGCATCAACTCCGTCCCAATGTTCGCCATCAACAACACCGGGAGAAATCGCATTCACATTGATGCCATGCCGGATCAAGTCCAGTCCCGCAGATTGAGTCAGGTTGATCACTGCTGCTTTTGTCGCGCAATAGACAGCCACAAGCGGTTCGCCTCGGCGTCCGGCCTGACTAGCCATATTGATGATCCGGCCTTTGATGCCGCGCTCGATCATGTGACGCGCCACAGCTTGCAGAGTGAACAGCGTCCCACCGACGTTGATGTCAAACACACGCGCATAATCCTGCCGCGTGATCTCGACGATGGGTGCCGCGGTAAAAAGTGCCGCGTTGTTGATCAGGATATCGACCTGCCCCATCTCGGTCACGGCTTCCGCGACCGCAGCGTCGATACTCGTTTGATCCGTGACATCCATATGCACGGCAATCGCCCCGATCTCTGCTGCGGTTGCGCGCGCGCGATCAATGTCGATATCCGCGATCGCGACCTGTGCGCCCTCGCGGATATAGGCTTCGGCAAAGGCCCGACCTATGCCGCGGGCCGCACCTGTGATCAGTGCCTTCTTGCCCGCAAGCCGGTTCATGACTGACGCAGACCTTCTGCATCAAATCTGTGGATCACATCCGCGCGCGGCTTCAGATGGATCGTATCGCCGTGCTTGAGCGATACCTCTCCATCGGCCCGAACCGTGATCGTCTCGGCCAGACCCGTTTCGTGAATATGGAAGAACGTATCGGACCCCAAATGTTCGGACACGCCGACAACACCGGACCACACACCCTCGCCTGCCGCCTCGACCACGTCGATATGCTCGGGGCGGATGCCGATTGTATGCGCCCCATGTTTCGCGGCTTCGGCACCTTCGATCAGATTCATCTTGGGCGAGCCGATGAAACCCGCGACAAACAGATTTCTTGGCTCGCGATAGAGCTCCAACGGGCTACCGACCTGCTCGATATTACCGGCACGCAACACCACGATCTTGTCCGCCATTGTCATGGCTTCGACCTGGTCATGCGTCACATAGATCATCGTCGTGTCGAGCTTCTTATGCAGCTCGGAAATTTCCATACGCATCCCCACACGCAACGCGGCGTCGAGGTTGGATAGAGGCTCGTCGAAAAGGAAGGCCGCAGGTTCACGTACAATCGCACGGCCAATCGCCACACGCTGCCGCTGCCCGCCCGAAAGCTGCCCGGGGCGGCGGTCCAGGTAATCGGTGAGGTTCAGGACCGACGCAGCATTCTCCACGCGGCGGTTGATCTCTGCCTGATCCATCTTCGCCATCTTCAGCGGGAAGGCGATGTTTTTGCGGACCGACATATGCGGGTAAAGGGCATAAGACTGGAACACCATCGCCAGCCCCCGCTTGGCGGGCGGAATGCTGGTGGCATCGTTCCCGTCAATGCGGATCGTGCCGTCCGTCACATCTTCAAGCCCTGCGATCAGTCGCAAAAGGGTCGATTTCCCGCAGCCCGATGGCCCCACGAAAACGACGAACTCGCCGTCTTCGATCTCCAGATCCAGCGGGGGGATCACGGTGACCTCGCTGAAGCTCTTTTTTACTTTCTCGAGTACGATGCGTCCCATGTCTCTTCCCTCACTTCACCGCGCCGAATGTCAGGCCACGGACGAGTTGTTTCTGGCTGAACCACCCCAGGATCAGGATCGGCGCAATGGCCATGGTCGATGCCGCTGATAGTTTCGCGTAGAACAGTCCCTCAGGGCTGGAATAGCTGGCGATAAAGGCCGTCAGAGGGGCCGCCTTCGCTGCTGTCAGGTTGAGCGTCCAGAATGCCTCGTTCCACGCAAGAATGAAGTTCAGCAAGATGGTCGACGCGATACCGGGGATCGCCATCGGCGTCAGCACATAGAGGATTTCCTCACGCAAGCTGGCCCCGTCCATCCGCGCCGCTTCCAGAATTTCTCCCGGAATTTCGCGGAAATAGGTGTAGAGCATCCAGACGATGATCGGCAGGTTGATCAACATCAGAACAATCGTCAGCCCCACCCGCGAGTCCAGCAATCCCAGCTCGATGAACAGCAGGTAGATCGGATACAGAACCCCAACCGCCGGCAGCATTTTCGTGGAGAGCATCCACAGCAGAATATCCTTGGTCCGCTTCGAGGGCACAAACGCCATCGACCACGCCGCAGGCACCGCGACCAAAATTCCCAGAAGCGTAGAGCCGCCGGCAAGGATGATCGAATTCCAAAGGAACCGCATATAGTCCGAGCGCTCCTGAACCACGCCGTAGTTTTCCAGCGTCCAGTCAAAGAACAGGAACAGCGGCGGGTCGTTGATCGCCTGCGCCTCGGTCTTGAAGCTTGTCAGGATCGTCCACAGGATCGGAAAGAAAATCAGCAATCCGACCGCCCATGCGACCAAAGTGTTCAGTGTTTTGCGTTGTTTCGTGACAGCGCGAGCCATGGTCCGTTCCTCCTCACGCGTCCAGGTTTTTGCCGACGATGCGCATCAGGAAGATGGCAACGATATTGGCGAGAATGATGGCATAGACCCCGCCCGCCGAACCGAGCCCCACATTCTGGCTCTCCAGCACCCGCTGGAAAATCAGGTAGGTCAGTGTTCGGGTGCCGAATGCACCGCCGGTGGTGACGAAGATCTCTGCAAAGATCGAGAGCAGGAAGATCGTCTGGATCAGGATCACAATCGTGATCGCACGGCTCAGGTGCGGCAGGATGATGTAGATAAAGCGCGACAGAAAGCCCGCACCATCCATTTCCGACGCCTCAAGCTGCTCCCCGTCAAGCGATTGGATCGCAGTCAGCAGGATCAGCGTCGCGAACGGGAGCCACTGCCAGGACAGGATCATGACAATCGAATAGACGGGCACATCGGTCAGCCAGACCACCGGATCAGCTCCGAACGCGCGCCACAGATGCGCAAGCAATCCGTTCACCGGATCCATGAAAATGTTCTTCCACACCAGCGCCGAGACCGTCGGCATGACAAAAAACGGCGCGATGATCAGAATACGGACGATGCCCTGCCCCCAGATCGGCTGGTCGAGCAACATCGCCAGCAGCACTCCGAAAACAATCGTGATGATCAGCACGCCCAGTACGATCACCAATGTCGTCTGAACGGCGGGCCAGAATGAGCTGGAGCTTATGAAACGAACGTAGTTGTCAAATCCGACAAAGCCCTGATCACCGCCGCGCAGCGGCAGAAACTTGCGGAACGAAAACCAAAGCGTCATCGACAGCGGCACCAGCATCCAGCCAAGAAGCAGAACGACCGCCGGAGCCATCATCAAACGCGCTGCGGATCGTGAGTGTTGGGTCGCCATGACACAATTCCTTAGAGTGGGGGCATTCCGCCCCGGAAAACCGGACACCAAGTGTATCGACGGTTTTTAGGAAAACCGGAAGGCGGGGACACCCGCCTTCCAGCCTTGGGAGAAAGCTTAGCGGTAGCCCGCGGCTTCCATTGCTTCGTTGGTGATGTCCTGCGCCTTGGCAAGAGCTTCATCAACACTCTGCTGGCCTGCATAGGCGGCAGAGAACTCTTGGCTCACTTCGGTCGCGATACCCGCAAATTCAGGGATAGCGACGAACTGGATACCAATATACGGCACCGGCTTGACGGTCGGATCGGTCGGATCAGCCGCGTTGATGGAGTCGAGTGTCATCTGCGCAAACGGAACTTCCGCATACTCAGGTGTCTCATAGAGCGATGTGCGCGCACCCGGCGGTACGTTTGCCCAGCCTTCGTTCGCTGCAACCAGCTCGATGTAGTCCTTCGAGGTCGCCCATTCGATGAACTGCTTCGCAGCCGCTTCTTTCTGGGTGCCTGCCGGGATGCCCAGCGCCCATGCCCAGAGCCAGTTCGAACGCTTCTCTACACCTTCGCTGTTCGGAGCCAGCGCAAAGCCGACATGATCAGCAACGGTCGAGTCGTTCGGGTTGGTCACGAAGGACGCCGCAACAGTTGCGTCGATCCACATGCCGCACTTGCCCTGCTGGAACAGCGACAGGTTCTCGTTGAAGCCGTTGGTGGCGTAGCCGTCAGGACCGTAGTCGTTCATCAGGCTGACGTAGAAGTCCAGAGCGGCCTTCCACTCCGGCTGGTCGAACTGTGCGTTCCAGTCCTCATCGAACCAGCGCGCGCCAAAGGAGTTCGCCGTAACAGTGATGAAGGCACCGCCCTCACCCCAACCGGCCTTACCACGCAGGCAGACGCCGTTGATGTCGTTTGCCGGATCGTCCATCGCAGCAGCCGCTTCACGGATGAACTGCCACGTCGGCGCGGTCGGCATTTCCAGTCCGGCTTTTTCCATCAGGTCGGTGCGGTACATGACCATCGAGCTCTCACCGTAGAACGGAGCGGCATACAGCGTCCCGTCGTGGCTCAGACCACTGCGCAGTGCGGGCAGAATGTCGTCCACGTCATACTCGGCGGACAGATCGTCCAGCGGTACGAGCCAGCCATTGGCGCCCCAGATCGGGGTTTCGTACATACCGATTGTCATGATGTCGAACTGACCACCCTTGGTGGTGATGTCGGTGGTGACGCGCTGACGAAGGACGTTCTCTTCCAGCGTAACCCACTCGACCTCAATGCCGGTCGCTTCGGTGAACTGGTCCGTATAGCCCTGCATACGGATCATGTCGCCGTTGTTCACGGTGGCAATGGTGATCGTCTCGGCAAACGCCGCGCCGCCCGTTACGAGCGCCAGCGCAGTTGCCGTGAGGAGTGATTTTTTCGGATGCATCTGCATGTTCCTCCCATTGTGAATGCTCCGAGGCGGACACAACACCGAAATGCGCACCTAGTCAACAAAAAACTTTCCGCGCGGAAAGTTTTGAGACTACGCCGAACTCCTCAGCGTCAGCCGCGCAGGGAACAGCGTCACTCTCCGCTCGCCGAACCGCCCACCGCTCTCGATCAGGTCAAAAAGCTGCTGCACCGCCGCCTCGGAAAGCTTGTCATACTCATGCGCCACAGTGGTCAGAGACGGGCAGGAGAACCGCGACTGGGGATGATCGTCGTGCCCCGCAACGCGAAGCGCATGACCGCTGCCGCGCCCCACGCGAAGGCCGCGCTCGTAACACGCCGCCAGAAAACCGATCGCCAAACGATCGTTACTGCACAGCACCGTATTCGTCGGGAACGCCCGCTCATCGAGCGCCTTCAGCCCACCTTCGTAGCCGATTCGCTCGAACTCCCAGCCGGAACCATCGACCTGCACGATCACCGGCTCAAGCCCCAGCGACTCCATCGTCTTTTTGTAATTCTCCCGTCGCGCGATGGAATTCGGGTTCGAGGGATTCTTCATCTCGAAGAAACACGGCGGCTCCCCCGTCCGCGTGAGGTATTCGACGCTTTGATTAACAAAACTACGGTTATCAGAGCCTACAAAGGCCTCGCCGACCCCCTCCATATCCCTGTCGAAAATCACGGTCGGGACACTTTCACAGAAGCTGGCGATATAATCCCGATCGGAAAAACGCCCCAACGGAGACAGCAAAACCCCAGAAGGTCGCAATGACCTAAGACTCTCCAGCGCCTCGATTTCGCTTTCCCGATCCCCGTGTGAACTAAACAGCGCCGCCCGAAATCCGGCAATCAGACACTGTTGCTCGATGGTCCGCGCAATCTCGCCAAAAACAGGGTCAGTCAGATATGGCACCACAATACCGATCGTCCGCGTGAGCTTCCGATTCTGGTTCATGGCAAAGATGTTGGGCCGGTAGTCATAAGAATCGAGCGCCGTCTCAATCCGGTCCCGAGTCGACTGGCGCACGCTTTCGGGGTCTTGGAAATATTTCGACAATGTCGGCCGGGAGATCCCGCTGACCTCCGCAAAATCCTCCATTGTCCTGATCTTCTTGTCGTCCATCACCCGAAACCCTTAACCTTTACGCGCTCCCTGTATCTCATCAAATATAAATTTAACGGCTATTTTACGCGAGACAAGTTTTCTTTGTAGGACGATCCGAGAAGCTAGATTCCCACCCCACCCCGCTAGACGACCCAAAATCGCGCCAGCGGGATTCTCCAAGCGCCTAAATTGCCAGCAAATATGCAATTTTGGTTGAATATTCGCGCATCTCGCGGCGGCGCCTGTCCGTAAACTGCCAAAAATATCGTCACTCCTGCCTCCTTTTCCGAAACTTTGGTCTGACCGGATCAAAAGGAGGCTCCAATCAACCAGACCCTCGCCAAAAGGCGCAGTCCCCCTGCGCCCCCTCGCGCAATCGGCCGCGCGACAGTCACGGCCAAACACCGTGATGGAGCGTCACATCTCGATACTCTCCATATGGCCGGTTCTCTCAAATGCCTCTTTCCCCGCCACGATGGGCCGGACCTCCCGGTCACCCTGATCAACACAGCCGGTGGGATCACAGGGGGCGACCGCTTCAATATCGACATCACCGCAGGCCCTGAAACGGGGGTCACAATCACCACGCAAGCGGCCGAGCGCATTTACCGGGCGCAGGACACTGCATTCGGCAGCCTCGAGACCCGATTGACCG
>JAEPMR010000085.1 GCA_017643845.1 Marivivens sp.
GCTTGAAGCAGACGGGACTGGTCTAGGACGGGGTCGTCATTGGCGATGGGTCGAAGCTTGATCATGCCCCGCCATATCAGGTTGCGCAGGGACATGTCATTCCGGTCGTGGCAGGTTCATCCAACTTCAGGCGTCACCTATCGTGAACGTATCCAATCCTCTTGTGGTCTGGCATGATCGGCACGCAGCCGGGCCACCTCTGTTCCCCCGTCGTTTTCTTCCTGATTCAAAATCCGTGACCTGGCCCAGCAGCCGGGCGCGGCCTGCGGCCACCCCCCACAAGCAGAACTTTCCCCTGCCTGCTTCGCAGTCATTCCTCGCGCAGCAAAGTTCTGCCTGACAGCCGGGCCGCGCGGTCACGGTCTCTCGTTTGCATCGAAAACGAAGGAGAACTGATATGACCAAGTACTACACCGTCACCACCCCCGACACCGGCAAGGATGGAAAGACCCGCTTCCACAAGGTGGGCGTCGCCTTCCCGCAGAACGAAGGCGCCAAGTCCTTCATGACCATCCAGCTCTTCGCGACCCCGGTGAATGGCGAGCTCGTCCTCTTCGAGCCTAAGCCCGACAGCGATGACGGCCAGGTCACCGAGTGACCCGGCCGGGGAGGGGTCTCGCACCCCTCTCGCCAAACTTCACCGACATCTCATACGAAGGACAGACACAATGGAACTTCTGCCCCAACCCATCCTCGACCAACTGGCCGCCAATGGCCGCGCCAACCAGACGCGCATCGAAGCTGGTGAGGACACCATCGACTTCGCGCCGGTGGTCAAGCTCTTCACACCAGACGGCGGCGCCACCTGGCTCCTAAGCGAAACCGATCCGGAAGATACGGACATCGCCTTCGGGCTTTGCGATCTCGGTCTTGGATATCCCGAACTGGGTTCCGTTCGGCTCAACGTCCTCAAGGCACATCGTGGCCGCCTTGGTTTGCCGATCGATCGGGACCTCCACTTCGAAGCAGACGCGCCACTCAGCACCTACGCAGAGCGCGCCCGCGAAGCCGGAGGGATCGTCACATGAATACCAATATCCAACCCGAACATATCAGCGCCTTTGAGGCGCTGACTTCGGGAGAGCATGACAATTTCGCGCTCTTCTCCTGCTTCCTCGACGGAGTTCCTGCGGTTGCGATTGTTGCCGTGACGCCGCCTGATTGCGACGAGGACGAGTACCAGATTACACCGTTATTCGTAGGCGTCACCGAAGGAATGATTCTTACCGATCATGACGGAACACCTGCATGATGCAGCGGTCCGAAGCAACGAGTTGACCCGACCGTCTCATGTGAAGGTTGGGTTTTTGTGTTTTTGCTTTCAGCGCGCGCGACTTCAAAGGAATGCCGGGCCTGGTTCACTCAACGGGTCTCCGTCCCGGTTGCAAGTCATGGGGCTAATGCAAGCAATTCTCAGAAACTGTCGCTGGCACTGCCGCGACGGTTTCTGAGGGCGAGTTTCAAGGCGTTACCGCGACCGCAACGGGAACCTCAAACTCTTTGTTGTCCGAGCCGTTGGCTCGGAGGCCTGCCCCCGGCCGGACAGGCGAGAAGCGGAATTCAAGGTAACTTCCGAAAACCCTACGAAAGTATATCATTGACATCATCATATAGTAACGTAAGGTAAGTGTGACCTTGAACGAAGGTGGCAGGAAATAGGGGGTCTTTCTTCGCATGTCCCGGGCCAAAAGACTGACTGACGCTGAGAAGATGAAGATTATACGTGAGGCCGCCGAGGGAGTTTCGACGTCAGTTCTGGCGGAACGGTTTGGCGTAACGCCGCGGGCGATCCAGTACACGCTGAAGGCGGACGAAGAACGTCGGCGGGATGCGGCGGTTCCGGTCGCCGCCGTAAGTGTGAAAGTGACGCCCGAGGAGTTGGCAGCCTTTGATGATGTGCTGGCTGCCGCAGAGATCGAGACGCGCTCGGAAGGGCTGCGCCGGCTCATTCAGATGGCGGGGGGAACCTTTGTACCGGACGCCCAAGTGGCCGCAGAGATGGCACGCTATCGGGCTTCTCTGCACGAGGTCGGCAATGGCGTTGCGCGGATCGCCAAACAGATGACGCAGGCCAACCGGATGGGGCAGGAGGCCGAAGGTGGGGCGGGTCCGGAATTTTCCGAACTGCGCCTCGCGCAGATGCGCGGTCTGGCGCGGTTCATCTTGGATAGCGCTGACGAGATCGACCTGCTCCTGCGGCGCCGTCGGGACGCGATGCAGCTTGAGGCAACGGCCGCGCTGAGGGAGTTTGCACATGCGGCTGAATGATGCCGTGCATGATGTTACCGGCGAGGTCTTCCGGGACGGCTGGAGCCGGATCCGGGGCTCTATGCAGGGGCTGCAGGCAGGGCGCCAGAAGCAGCTCGTGCGGGCCGCTGCAGGACACCGCGCGGCGGTCTTCAAGGCGATCCGGGGTGGGGGCACACATACGAAATCGCAGCTGGCCAACCAGCTCGAATACCTCACCACCAAGTCCACCCATATCGTCGACTCGAGCGGCTTCCTGGATGGGAAAGCGAAGCTGGGAGCGAATGAGGTGAAGGACCTCACCGAGCGATTTGCGAAGCGCTGGAGCGCCGGGTTCAAGCCCAAGCTCGGCCAGACCACGCATATGCTGATGTCCTTCCCCGTAGGCACGCGCGGTGAAGATGTGCGGGACATCTCGTCTAATGTGGCGGAGAGGTTCTTCCAGAGCGATGAGGGGCATTTCGACTACATCATCGCGGTACATGAGGACCGGGATCACCCGCACGCGCATATAGTTTTGAACCGCCGCTCACAGGAGGGCGAGTTCTTCTTTTTGGGTCGGGATCACCGCTTCAACTACGACGACTTCCGCCTTGCCATGGTCGAGGAAGCCGAGAAGTTCGGGGTGCGATTGGAGGCAACGCGGCGGCTGGATCGGGGCGTCATGCATTACCCGTCCCGGACCCGTGAGGTCTACGCCGCGAAGGAAGAGGGCCGGGTGGCGGAACCGCGCCCGCGGGTCGGGGCCGATCTGGATCGTGTCCTCGAAGAGATCGCCAATACCCGCATCATCTATCACTCGCTTGCAGCCGAGGCGTCCAGCGACAATCGCGAGGATATTGCCGAAGCGCTGTTCCGGGCCGGAAAGGTCCTGGCGCAGGGTGGCAAACTCGCCTCAGAAGGAGGGGTCTATATGGCCGAGGAACACTCGTTCGAGGATTTGAGAACCCGCTATGCCGACCAGGTCCAACGTATCCAGGGCATGATCGCAGAGAAGCCGGAGGTCGAGCGACCACGTCTGGAACGTAGACTCAACGAAATCCAGTCGCGTCTGGCGCATATGCAGCCGCTGGGTTTGCGCTCCGTGACCCTGATCGAAAAGCCCTCCGAGGGTGGGGTTTATTCCGAGGTCAATATCGACCGCGAGCAGCTGGATCGGTTGCGCGAGTCGGATGTCCGGGCGCAGGTCGATACGGCGCTTCGCGGCACCGGTATCAGTTCGTCCGTGGTGGTCGCAAGGATGGAAACTGGGGCGCAGAACGCTGCGCTCGAGAGGCAGTGGATTGCCGACGATCTGGCGCGGGTGGCCGAGAAGGATGGGCTCAATCTTGAGCGGCGGGCCGATCTCGAGACTGCACGCGAGACCCTCAATCGCGCCCATGTCCAGCTGGGCATCGCGCTCGAGCGACATCAGGTCCTGCGTCAGGATGGGGTGATAGACGAGGCGCGGGAGCCCCGGCTTGATCTGCGCGAGGAACGTCTTGCCGAAGCACCAGACCGTGAAGCTGCCGAAGGCGTGCCGATTGCCGATGCTGACATACGCCGGGTTGTCGATCACGAACGGGCTGGCAACCTCCACTCACCGTTCCAGGATGAGGGTCAGCGCCTGGCCTATCGAGACGCTCTCGAGCGGGAACTTGATGACGATCAGATCGCCCGGCTTCGGGACGGTAATGTCGATGTGCTCAAAAACCAGATCGAGGATCGGCTCGACCGGCTCTACGCGGCCAAGACCTATCTGCAGTCGGATGAGGCAACCGCCAACAGTGAGGCGACACGGGCCGTGGTCGAAGAGATCGCGGAGCGCGAATACCAGTTGCACCGCGCCGATCTTGTCGATGGCGAGACCGAGCGCGGGGAGACCCATTGATGGGGCCGATGGGACGAGGCCGTCTGGCCATCGGCATATTGCTGGTCACTTTTGTTGCCATCGCGATTGGCTATGTCATCGCTTCGACGGTTCTCACCTTCAGGACTTTGGGGTTCAAGGCGGAGATCGATTTTTTCTACATCATGCGCAACTACCGGGCCATCGGCGTGGTGCGACCCGAGGAGTTCAAACTGATCAACCTCATCATGGGCGGGGCAGGGGTGGCCGGCCTCATGATGAGCCTGGCCCTGTCCGGCTCGGCGCTCACCCGCTTCGGCTACACACATTGGCAGTCCCGCCGGGAATTGAAGCGCAACGGGTTCTTCGGCCAACCCGGAACGGGTTTCGTGATCGGCAAGCTTGGCAAGCCCAATTCCCGGGCGCCATTCCTTTGCTCAAAGACCTATCCGCATGCACTGATCGTGGCCCCGACCGGGCGCGGCAAAACCACGGGCTTCGTGATCCCCAATCTGCTGACCTGGCAAGGGTCAGTGGTTGTGCTCGATGTGAAGGGCGAATGCTTCGAGGCAACGGCCCGGCATCGGGCCGCGCAGGGCGATATGGTCTATCGCTTTGCGCCGACGGATTGGGAAGACAAGCGGACCCATCGATACAATCCGCTTCTGCGTATCTATGAACTTGGAGACCCGGCGCGCCAGCAGATGGAGTTGCAGCTTCTCGCCACGCTCTTCCTGCAGAACGACAATGACCGGGTGCAGGGCCTCCTGAAAGGCGGGATTGACCTTTTCGTTGCCGCTGGTCTTCTGGCCTTCCAGCGCAAGCGTCCAACCCTTGGTGAAATCTACCGCATTGCCGCATCCGGTGGGAACAAGCAGACGGAATATCTCGCACGGTCCCACGAGGTGAATAACGCGGCGGCGAGGCTGATATTTACGCGGCTGGCGTCGACGAACAACGACACGCTGACGTCTTATGTCTCGCTCCTGATGACCTCTGGTCTCGACCAATGGCAGAACCCGGCGATTGATGACGCAACGGCGGTGTCGGATTTTGACTTCCGGACGATCCGCAAGAAGCCCTTTAGCGTCTATCTCGTCGTGCAGCCCCTCATGGTGAAACCGCTCGCACCACTGATCCGGCTCTTCTTCTCGGATCTGCTTTCGGCGCTTCAGGACAAAGACCCGGGCCCGGATGAGCCCTGGCCGGTGATGATCATGCTCGACGAGTTCAACCGTCTTGGAAAGATGCCGATCGTCGCCGAAAGCATCGAAGTGTTGCGCGCCTATCGTGGGCACCTGGCGATCGTTACCCAGACGATCCCCGCCATCGATGAAATCTATGGCGAGAACACGCGGCGCGCTCTGCAGGGGAACGCCGGTATCAAGCTCTACCTGACCCCATCGGATGAAAAAACTGTCGAGGAGTTGAGCAAGGCGGTCGGCAAGACCACGAAAACCGTGGTCACGCGGTCCCGCGCGGTTGGCAAAAACCCGTTTGAGGGCCGCAGTCAATCCGAGCGGACCGAAGAGGTTGCGCTCTTGCCAGAAGATGAAGCTCGCCGAATGCCGCTCGACGAGGTTGTCGTTGTGGTTGACGCGCAAATGCCGGTCCGGGCGAAGCGTATCGTCTACTACGAGGATCCGTTCTTCAAAGGCATTCACGCGGCGC
This sequence comes from Marivivens sp., assembly GCA_017643845.1. Lineage (GTDB taxonomy): Bacteria > Pseudomonadota > Alphaproteobacteria > Rhodobacterales > Rhodobacteraceae > JAEPMR01. Next base: position 5,747 of record JAEPMR010000085.1, read on the forward strand.
AGGAGGGCGAATTGCCGTTTCCGGAAGGGCCGGTTGGGCCGATAGGCGAACTGCCACTAAGTGTCCGGGCTACGCCGACGGCGCCGCGTGGGCCAGGATTGTCGGAACGCGATTTTGAGGCCAGGATGGGAATCACGGAAACTGGCGGAAACGCTCCTGTCGACTCTAGTCCGGTGCCAGTGGCCGGGCACAGCCGTGCCGCTGTCTTCGCCGAGCATCAGCACCAGTTCGAGATGGATTTTGGGGGTCAGACGGATCTCGAAGTCAATGTGCCGAGTGAGGAGGCGGTCGAACAGGTCGAAGACGCGCTAGAAGAGTTGGCGCAATTAGAAAGAGTCCTGCGAGCTGAATGAATCAGGTCTGACGCAGAAGGTGCATTGAGATTATGATGGTTACTTTGAAACGCAACATTGGAGGCGCTGTTAGGCATTCGTGTGATAGATTTTGCTTAGCGCCTTCCTAGCCTCCCAAGCCTGGCCAACTGCGCCAGCATCTGCGACCCCGCGCCTGATGCGCCGCTCGCAGGCGTTGGTGCTGGCCCTCCCGCAGAATTTGGTCGCGCGGGAAGTGCTTGTACCCCCAGAAACTGCCGTGCCCGAAGTGCTGCATATTCCGCCCCGGTCGCACCACCTATAGCATACCGATTGTAAATCTGCTGGCTGCCTGCGAGCCCTCTGGCGAAGGCATAGCTGCCGCCGAATCCGGCTGAGAGAGCTGGCATCATGATGTTTCCAGAAATCGCCCGAACTAGGAATGGCGTTGCTATGATGAATCCCTTTGCCATCAGCACCATCATGAAGAACGGAATGAGTGCGCCGATATTGGAGGCGCCTTCCGGGTCGCCCAGCTCAGCAAGAAGCGCACGCGAGACACCCGTGATTGTTGCGAAGACACCGGCAACGACGATCGGGTACATTGCGAAGGAAATCAGCGCCGAAAGCCAGCGTGCAAAAAAATCCTTGGTCACTTCAAAGAGGGTCAGGAAGATCATGACCGGCGCAATCCCGATCAGTAGAGCGATCATGAGCCTGGACGCAACGACGATAAACGCCGCCAAACCACCGAGGATCGAGAGCAGCAGAACGCCAAGGGTGTCCAACAGGGCACCGGCCATCCAGTTCAGTTCAGACCCCGCAGCATTTAAGTAGTCCCCGAGCGCCGCGATCAGGTCATCGAACTCCTCTGCAAAGGTGCCGGACGGGCCGGGTGAACCGCCGCCGACTGAGGCCACGAGCGACCCGGCAATGCTGTCGATCCCGTTCAGGATCGCCGCAGCAAGGATGTTGAACTGCACCCAGTTGGTTGCAAATGCGCCTATCAGCCCGACTTTCACGGCGAGCCAGAAGGCCGTGCGCCCGTCCATGGCGCGATACTGGTAGATCGTGTTGATGAAAACCAGAATGACAACGAGTGTGGTGCCGAGTACGAGCATCGTTCCGACTGTTGCGGCGACCGCACCGAATTGCGTCTCGGCAGCGGTATTGAGATAGCCTTCAGCCGTTTCCACGAAGTAGGTGACGACACTCATGGATCCCTACCAGTTCCCGGCGGCTTCGCAGATTGGCATGGCTTCGCGTCCAAGCTCGTTTGCCTGCCGTCGGTATTCTGACGTCGCTTCCACGATGTCCCAGTAGTCAGATGCGGCGAAATGCTCGACGAAGACGCCTTCAGCTGCCTTCCATGACGGATACCGCGTAGGACATTCACAGCTTTGGGCTTCAACGATGCGTTGCATGCTTTGCGCACGATAGATTTGTTGGATCAGGAGCCGTTTGTGGGACTCGCGTACATCGATGTCTTGCATCCACTGTGGTTCTGGAGGCTGGTCGGGACAGACATCGGGCTGGCTTTCGAGCGTTGGGATCAGGTTCCGTTCAGCGACGCAAGCGGTTGCGCCAAGAACGACGAGCAGGCTTCCGATTGCAACGGCTCGCATCATTCTGATGCGGCCTTCGTACCAGCAGTCTCGCGCTTCAAGAACGTGGTGTAGCCGTAGTCACCTGCCTCGGCGGAGATGACTTCCCACCCCTCCGCGCCGCGCTCATTTAAGGCACTTCGCATCGCGTCGTAGTCCTTTTGCTTCTTCACCTGAAAGAACAGGATGTCATATTCAAAGGTCTTCATTGGGAAGCTCCAATCTCAGTTGCGCCGGGAAGGTAGAATTCGGTGATGCCGCGCCGGCCATCGTGGCGACCGGCCTGGATGATCACATCGATGGAGTTCTCGATGTACTGGATCATGTCGGTATAGGTCATCGGGATCTCGGTCTTGAGCGCGGCGATAGCCAGACGCTGCACGGCCAGTTGCGGGGTTTCGGCATGCAGCGTGGTCATGGAGCCGCCATGGCCGGTGTTGATGGCTTCCAGAAAGGTCATGGCCTCCTTGCCGCGCACCTCGCCCAGGATGATCCGGTCGGGGCGCATGCGCAGCGTGGCGGTGAGAAGCACATCGGCGGTCTGGAATTCTGCGTCGCGATTGGCGATGAGGGTCACGGCATTGGGCTGGGTCGGCAGAAGCTCGGCCGCTTCCTCGATGGTGACGATGCGTTCCTCGGCTGGGACGTGCGAGAGGACCTTCCGCGCGGCGACAGTCTTGCCGGTGGAAGTGCCGCCCGAGACGATCATGTTGAGCTTGTTCTCGACGCAGAAGGCCAGGGCATCGTCGATCACGCCCGCGGCCACCACTTCGCGCAGCTCGCGCGTTTTCTCGAGGCGGAGTTCTTCAAGTTTGCGTTCGTTGCCAAAAAGGAAATCGAGTGCGATCCCATCCAGCGGCAGGCTCGAGAAAAACCGCAGGCTGATCGACATGGCCGAGAGCACGGCAGGGGGCGTGATTACCTGTGCGCGGATCGGGCGCCCCTTGTAGGTGATCGAGACCGAAACGATCGGGCGGTCCTTACTCATCGTGGTATTGGCTGAGGAGGCGATCTGATTGCCGAGGTCTTTGACTTCGGTTGCGGTCAGCGCCTGGTCCAGCTTTCGCATGAAGTGATCGCCCTGGAATTCTCCCCAACAGCTGCCATCGGGATTGATGCAGATCTCGATGACATCGTCGCGCGCCGCGGCTTCGATCCGGTCGAGGGAAGTTTCGAGATAGCTCAGCGACATGGGCTCAGAATATCTCCAGATCGCGGT
>JAEPMR010000086.1 GCA_017643845.1 Marivivens sp.
GGCTGATCTGCCGCAGGAACTGGTTCGCGCCCTTGGCGCATCGCCGACCCCGATCCCGTGGCCGGAACTGTTCACCAGCTTCCAGACCGGCGTTGTCGAAGGATCCAAGAACGGTATCACCGACATCATGGGCATGAAGTTCCCCGATGCGGGCCTTCAGTATGTCACCCTCGACGGTCACGCCTACATGGGCGCGCTGTGGTGGATGAACAACGAATCCTACATGAGTCTGCCCGAGGATCTGCGCCGCGTTGTAGCCGATGGCTTCTACGCACTTCAGCAGGCGACTTTCGCCTCGCCGAAGCGTAAGTCCATCCAGGCCTATCAGGATTTCGTTGCCGGTGGCGGTAGCCTCTATGTGCCTTCCCCGGACGAAAAGCAGATGTTCCGCGAAGCGGCAGCACCTGTTTACGACTGGTTCAAAGCCAATATTGACGGTGGTGAAGAAGTGTTCGACGCCATGGTTGCCGCAGCAGCCGAGGCCGAGGCCGAGATCGACGCTCTGAACAGCCTCGCCGCCAACTAAGCGCAGTTGCACCTGAAAAGAGAAAGCCCCGGTTTGACCGGGGCTTTTTTATTGGGCGCGGGCGTCGCTCCAAATGATCACCTTAACACCCCGTTTCTCCAGAAAACTGGCGGAGGAGGGCACGCTGAAATAGTCGTATTCCTTGCGCCGCGGTTTGGTGTGATGTGGCGCAAAGGCATCCATCCCTTCGGCGGTATCGGCATGCATCCCGTAATAGACCATCCCGTCACCGCTTTCCCTGAGCAGACCATCCAGATGCGCCTCGAATGCCACGTCGTCAGGGCAGAAGCCGATCATGAAGCGGTCAAATACCGGCCATCCGCGCCGCTTCGCTTCCGCTGCCACTTCCGCGAGGAACCCCGCATCCACGCCTTGCATACGCACCGCATCTGAAAGCGGGCCGAGATCCGAGCAGGCCAGAACCGGAATATTATAGCGCGATCCCGCATCCATCAGCGACCAGACGAATTCGGGCAACAGCGCCGTTCCCATATGCGCGTCGAGATGCGTCGGTCGGAACCCGTCCGCCAGTGTTCGCTCCACCTGCGCCAGCATCTCGTCCGCCACCGCAATCGGGTCGGCTGACGCCACCACCTGTTCTGGCCTGTGGTGCATAAAACCGTCGTCATCCGCCAGCCCGCCGCGCGCGCCGAGCATTGGCCGCCAGCGATAGGCGCTCCATTCCGATGTCAGCGTGATATGCACCCCCATGTCCTGCGTGGGGTTTTCCCGCCAGTCGTCTCGGGCCATCGGATACCAGGGTCAGGGGACCATGACAGACGCAGACCGCACCACCCCCGCGTCCCTCAGCGCCCGCCACGCGACCACGGATCCGGCAGTGCTGCCCACGTCGTCCAGATGCGCTAGCAGTCTCATGCCAGTTCCGGTTCCGGCGCGTCCAGCACATGATCTACCACATGCAGGGTCCAGTCTGTGTGACCCTGCGCCAGCGAGGCGGGAAAGGCCGCAGTGACCGGCCCTGCCAACAGCCGCCGGATCGCAGCCGATTGCCAGTGTCGGTTCATGAATATCCGCAGCTTTCGGGCGCCCAGAATCTCCTTCATACCCACCGTCACCGCCATGCGCGGAATCCGCGCCACATTGCCCCGCGCGGCCGTGACCGAATTGATCAGCCTCGTTTCGGGGAGCAACGGCACGATCCGCGTCGGCAGGGCCGCGAAATAGGCAGGGTCGATCTCTCCCGCGAGTGGCTCGTTAAACGCCAGATGCCCGGTAATCCCGACACCCGCATAGCACAGATCAACACCGCCGAGGTCCTCGATCATCCGGCCAACAGACCCGGGATCAGTCGGGTCGGGGACCACAAGGGCAGGGCGCATGTCATCGGGCAGAAGATCCAGCAGATTGCGCCACATATGCGCACGAAAGCTCAGCGGATCGGTCTCCGGTATCCATGCGCCATCGTCGGTCAGATATTCGTCCATTATAAAAAGCGTTAGCCGGTCGAGCGAAACCTCCCGCTCCACACAAAGCCGCGCGAGGATCGGATATTGTCCCACCGGCCCCACGGGTACGATCATCGCGACCTGGTCGCGTCCGTCGGCCAGCAGCGCCTGATAATCTGCCAGTATGGTCTCGGCCATGTCGGCAATCATATCTTCGTTACACTGATAGATCCGCGCCCGTTCGCGCAGCCGGACAGACAAATCGGACCGCGACAGCCGCAGCGCTGCGCGTGTCGTCGGATCAAGATCCCTGTAGGGCGTTGCCTGCTGATTTTTACTCATGAAAATCCTCCCGATCATCACGATAGTAGGCGTGCGGTGCCATTCCCCGCAATGCCCTGAACACACGAAAAAACTGCGTATAAGAGCCGAAACCGGCGTCGAGTGCAGCCTCGGTCAGCGTATAGTCGTTCTGTCCTTCCACAATCCGGTCCACGGCCTCAAGTCGAGCACGATTGCGAAACCCCACTAGGCTTTCCCCCATCTGCGTTCGAAAGAGCCGCCCCAGGGTTTCGGGCCGTATCCCGGCTTTCCGTGCGAGTTCCTTCGCGTCCAATGTCAGATCGGCCTTCATCGCAAGGATTGCGTGCTCCAGCGCCGGATGAAGCCGTGCCCCAGATTCAGGATCGGTTTCCTGCCAGAGCACCCACGCCCGAGCCAACCAATACCGTAGCCCGTCGTAGCGCACGGAGTCGCCAACGGTCTCCGCCAGACCCTGCGCCAGTTGCTCGAGTTCGCTACATCCCGCCTCAGCAATCCTGCGCGGTCCGCGAGCGCGGCCCTCCGGCAGGGTAAAGGGCGGTAACCCCTCAGCCACCAACGCAGGTTCGGAGGCGAGCACCACCCACATATCGAAATTGCGCGTTTCGGACAGCAGCACATGGGCCTGTCCGGCATGGGCAAAGAGCAGAGTTCCCCGCTCAAAGCTCACGACCTCTCCGTCGATCAGATAGCGCATCCGTCCCCGAATGCCCAACAACACCACCAGCAGATCATGGCTTTCGGGTCGCGCGCCGAATCGTCGTCGCGTGCTCCGCTTCCAATGCTTTATCGGGTGTCCTCCTAACAGAGGATGTTTGGCACTCATGTCAAGATATGAAAGAAAATAGGCCAAAAATGCAATGCAGAGTTCCAGAAATCACTTTTAATGCAATTATTATTTCAACCATACAGGACGAGGCGATATGACCCAGATCCGAGATGACTATACCAAGACCGGCTACACTATCGGTCACGCTTCCCTCACTTCCGCCGAGCTCGATCTGATGCGGGAGGTCTGCGAGACGTTGCTGGCCGAACCAGCGGAAGATGGGGGAGAGGGCAAACATACCATCGGGCTGGGACAACGCCGCCGTTTCCTCGCGCACCGTCATGAGGAGTTCCCTGCGCTGGAAAACTGCCTCCTGTACGGCACGCCCGCACGCATCGCCGCTGAAATCCTCGGCGGCAGTGCCTTTCTCTTCAACGAACAGTTTGTCGTTAAAGGCGCGCGTAAGGGCGCCAGTTTCGCATGGCATCAGGACGGCGCTTACGTCGGTTTCGATCACAAACCATATGTCACGATCTGGATCGCGCTCGACGACGCCACAGTCGACAACGGCTGCGTCTACATCCTCCCGCGTGATCTGCGGACAGAAGGCCACCTAGACCCTCACCAGTGGCAAGAGGGGACGAACGAGCTGAATGGATATTTCGGCGATGAACCGGGCACTCCTATTGAATGCCCCGCTGGCTCTGTCGTGGCGTTTTCCAGCCTCACATTGCACCGCTCCGGCGAAAACGTCACCGATGTGCCGCGCCGCGCATTTATCGCGCAATATTCGCCCGAGGTGATCATTGATCCTGCCACCGGCGCGCCCAAACGCTATGCAAAGCCGGTCGGGTAGGGGTCAGCGGAACGGGTACATCCAGCCCTGATAATCCTTCACCAGCACATGCGCGCGGTCGATCTCGTCTTTGGTCATCTTCTTGATGACCTCCTCCTGACTGATCGCCGCGTCCACATCCCCGCCCATGGCCGAGAGCACGTACCACATATAGGCCCGCACCAGATCGGGCGCGGGCATTCCAAGGCCCACCTCGTAATACCAGCCGACACCTGACTGAGCGCCAGGATGCCCCTTCATGGCTGAGCGCAGATACCACTCAAACGCCCGTTCCTGATCCTGCTCCACGCCCAGACCCAGCGCATACATAACGCCGATCAACTCCTCGGCGTCGGCATTTCCCGCGCGGGCGAGGGGCAGCATGGCCTCCATCGCCGCCTCATATTGATCGCTCTCCATTAAATCGCGTGCCTCTTCTAAAGCACTATTGGAAAACGCAAAATTAGGGGCAATACTCAGCGCCATGATACAGGCTGCCCGTTTCAAAACTTGCACGTTCATCGCTGTCGGTGTCCTCTTTGGCGCGTCTGTTTCCCACGCGGATCAGCCCTCCGGCCTTAATCTGCCAGCGCCTATCACCGCCTCGGATTTCCGACCGTTCGATGAAAAACGCGCAGCCCTCGGCCAACTCCTGTTTTATGATAAGATATTGTCAGGCAACCGCAACATCGCCTGTTCCACCTGTCACGCCGTTGCGCATGGCACATCCGATGGCCTGTCGCTTGGTATCGGGGAAGGGGGTATCGGTCTCGGCCCCGAACGGCGCGTGGTGTCCGGCCCCGATCACCCGTTCAAGCGCGTTCCGCGCAACGCCACCTCACTTTTTAATCTCGGCCACCGCTCTATTGATGTGATGTTCCATGATGGCCGAGTCTCAGCCGATGACAGCTACGGCGTCGGCTTCAATTCTCCGGTCGAAGAATGGCTCCCCGAAGGCTTGCAAAGCGTCGTCGCCGCGCAAGCGCTCATGCCCGTGATTTCCAAAGTCGAAATGGCCGGTCAAACCGATGAAAACGAGCTTGCTGCCGCCATTAACCGCCGTATCGATAAAGCATGGCCCGCGATTGTGGCCCGCATTCTGGCCGTGCCGGAGTATGTCGATCTCTTTATGGAGGCCTATCCCGAACTGGCCGATGCCCGCGACATCTCGCCGGTTCACATCGCCAACGCGCTCGATGATTTTCAAAATGCCGAATGGCGCAGCTTTTCCAGCCCGTTTGATGCTTTTCTCGCAGGTGATGAGAGCGCCATGAGCGATGATGCGCGGGCAGGGATGGCGCTCTTTTATGGCGATGCCGGCTGCGCTTCCTGTCACAGCGGCCCGCTGCTGACCGATCAGGATTTCCATGCCTTGACGCTGCCACCCCTAGGCCCGGGCCGGAACCGGCGGTTCGAACATATTGCCCGCGACGTCGGGCGCATGTCTGAATCCGATCTCCTGGAGGACGCATACCGTTTCCGCACGCCATCCTTGCGCAATGTCGCGCTGACGGGTCCGTGGGGGCATAACGGCACCTTCGCAACGCTCGAAGGCATCGTCCGCCATCACCTCGATCCGCAGAAGAGCTTCGATGAATGGGATCGGGGGCAGGTGGTCCTCACACCCGCGCCGGAGCTGGAGTTCGTCGATTTCGTGGTCTGGGAAGACAGCCGTGAGATGGCACGTCAACGCGCTGCGCAGGATATCTCGCCCGTGGCGCTTTCAGAGGACGAGGTCACCCAAATTCTCGCGTTCCTCAATGCTCTAACAGATTGTAAATCTCTCGAAGGGACTTTCGGCATTCCGTCCCGCGTTCCGAGCGGTCTGTCGATTGATGCCAGCCCGGATCAGCCGGAAGCGTGCCGTAGATAGCAGGGACTGGTGGGTTTGCCGTTATACCGTAATTCGCATAATATGTATTATGTAAAATATCTACACACCAAGCTTGGCCTAAGGCCGACAAGATACCTTCATAAAAGGAAACAATAACAGTCTATTATACGGCGTTCCTGAACAAACCGATGCCTCAGCCCAGCCCAGGAATCCAAAGCGCGGCATAGAGCAGACCCATCAGCGTCGCGGCCCCCGCAAAATCACTCAGCAACGTTCCTTTGGAGCGTGTGATCGCGTTCTTGATATCCTTAGCCATGGTCTTGCCTCCATTTTGTTCTCATAAAGTTCCACAAAAATGAGAACGTGTAAAGAACAAATGAGAACAAAGCGCGTTCCGCTAGCCGACACCAATCAATTTGATCGCCTTATCCTGCTCCATCAGCCACAACAAAAGCCGCATCGCCTCACCGCGCTCGCTTTCCAGAGTCGGGTCTTTTTCCAGAAACGCGCGTGCGTCGGCCTGCGCCGTGCGCATCAAATCAGGCTGGCGCTCTATATCAGCGATCCTGAACCGCGGCAGACCGGATTGTGCTGTGCCGATCATATCGCCTGCGCCACGCATACTCAGGTCTTCTTCCGCGATTTTGAAGCCATCCTCGGTTTCGCGCAGGATCTCCAATCGCCGGGTTTCCGTATCGCTCAGCGGCGGCTCGTACATCAGCAGACAGGTCGAAGCATCCGATCCCCGTCCAACGCGTCCGCGCAACTGGTGCAGCTGCGCCAGTCCGAAATTTTCCGCATGTTCAATCACCATGATCGAGGCATTGGGTACGTTCACACCCACCTCGATCACCGTGGTCGCCACGAGTACCTTGGTCTCGCCCGCCACAAAGCGCGCCATTGCTGCGTCTTTTTCCGCTGGCGGCATCTGCCCGTGAACCAGCCCCACGATGCCATCGCCCAGAACCGATCGCAGCCGCTTGAATCGCTCCTCGGCTGCGGTCATTTCGACGACCTCGCTTTCCTCGACGAGCGGGCACACCCAATAGGCCTGCCGTCCGTCTGCGATTGCCTTTTGCAGATGGGCCACCACTTCCTCGATCCGCCCCTTCGAAACCAGCGCGGTTTTCACCGGCGTCCGTCCCGGCGGCTTCTCATCCAGAACCGTCACATCCATATCGCCATATTGCGCCAGCGCCAGACTGCGCGGAATTGGCGTCGCGGTCATGACCAGCACATCCACAGCCTGCCCTTTGGACCCAAGCGCCATCCGCTGCGCCACGCCGAAGCGGTGCTGCTCGTCAATGATCGCCAGCCTGAGATCGTGAAAATGCACATCATCCTGAAAAACAGCATGCGTGCCCACAAGGATATGCACGTCGCCCTCCGCAAGCGCGGCAAGTTTCGAAGCCCGCTCGCGGCCTTTGTCACGTCCGGTGAGCAGCTCGATTCGCACACCGGCCTCTGCCGCAAGCGGCGCCAAGCCATCGTAATGCTGCCGTGCGAGTATCTCTGTCGGGGCCATCATCACGCCCTGCCCTCCGGCCTCAACGACGGTCAACAGCGCGATCAGCGCCACCAGTGTCTTGCCAGCGCCTACGTCACCCTGCAACAGCCGGTTCATCCGCATCCCGTCAGCCAGATCAGCGGAAATCTCGGCAAATGCCCGTTGCTGTGCGCCCGTCGGGCGATAGGGCAACGCGGCGATTACCGCTTCGGTTAAGCGCCCCGTTCCAATTGATGGCCGCCCTGCCCGCCGCCGTGCCTTGCGCCGTGCAAGCGCCAGCGTCATCTGATGCGCGAGAAGTTCGTCATAGGCCAGCCGCTGCCGCGCCGGATGCGTTGGCGACAGGCTCGCACCATTTGCAGGCGCATGAACCAGTCTCAGAGCCTCCGCCCATGACGGCCACGCCTCGCGCGCCACCAGCGCCTGATCCGCCCATTCCGGCATCTCTGGCAGCATGCCCAGTAGCGAACGGGTCGCTTTCCACATCGCTTTTTGGGTGATCCCTGCGTGCAAGGGATAGACCGGCTCGAATTCGGGAATCTCCGCCGCCTTTTCCTCAGACAGCATGTAATCGGGATGCACCATCTGGATAACCCCGTCAAAATTCTCCACCTTGCCCGACACAACGCGCCGCGCCCCTTCCGGCAATTGCCGCCGCAGGAAATCGCTACGCGCATGGAAAAACACCAGCTGGAAACTCGTCGCCGCATCCCGCACGACCACGCGATAGGGCCGCCCCTTGCTGCGTGGAGGATGATGCGCCTCGACGGTGACCAGCACCGTCGCCGTCATCGGCGGCACCAGCTGTGTGACATCCACCCTCAAGCGGCGGTCGACTCCGTTATGCGGCAGGGTAAACAGCAGGTCACGCGGCTTGCTGACACCCGCCTTGTCGAGAATTTGAGCCGATTTCGGGCCAATCCCGTCAAGGCTTTCCAACGCGCCGAAAAGCGGGAAAAGTCGCTCCGGCCGCCCGCTCATGTGGCCCCGATGAGCGCCAGCCACGCGTCCTCGTCGATCATCTCGACGCCCAGATCCTCTGCCTTTTTAGCTTTCGATCCCGCCCCCGGTCCCGCGATCACCAGATCGGTCTTCGCGCTTACCGAGCCAGAGACCTTCGCCCCAAGCGCCTCGGCTCGTGCCTTGGCCTCGGCACGGGTCATCTTTTCCAACGTGCCGGTGAACACGACTGTCATACCCGCCACAGGGCTGCCGCCCGTGTCCCGCGCTTCGGCATCCTGAATGTCCAGCTCGGCAACAAGCCGGTCGATCACCGCCCGTTCACCCTCCTGCCGGAACGCGGTCACAAGCGAGGTCGCCATCACCTCGCCCACGCCATCAATGCTGGTCAGCTCGTCCCAATCCGCCCCTTCATTCAGTTTGATCCGGTCCATCGCCCCGACAAACGCGTTCCAACTCATGTAGTGATTGGCAAGCAGGTTGGCCGCGCTCTCTCCCACATGCCGGATGCCTAGGGCAAAAATCAGTCTCGCCAACGGGATACGGCGCTTTTCCTCAATCGCAGCAAATAGATTGGTCGTGCTTTTGTCACCAAACCGGTCGCGGTTCCGCAGCTTGGCAAGGT
>JAEPMR010000087.1 GCA_017643845.1 Marivivens sp.
AGCCTTTCGCCCGCATGCGTGGGAGGGCTGCGGCGGTCGTGTGAAAAACAGAGCTGAGATTAATGGCAATGATCCGGTCCCACATCTCTGACGGAAAGTCTTCGATGGGGGCGACATGCTGTATCCCAGCGTTGTTCACGAGAATGTCGCAGCCACCCGCCTGCTCTATCAACGCCCGTGCATGGGCACCATTACTTAGATCAGCAGAAATATACTGCGCCTTTACACCGAATTCGTCAGACAGACCCTTAGCGATAGCATGATCCTCCGGTGTATCCGTGAATGAGTTAAGAACCACATCTGCGCCGGCCGCGGCCAGACATCTAACCACACCAAGCCCGATCCCAGAGTTCGATCCCGTTACGACTGCGATCTTTCCGTTCAGGCTCATTTGGCGCTCCTCTGCTGATTCTAGCAGAGAATGCCATGCTGCACCTGCAAAGAAAACGCTGATGGAAAGGCTGCATTACAAAGAAAAAAACGCCGGCACGAAGCCGGCGTTAAGTTATTGAGGCAGGTTTCATACAGGCAAGAAACCTATCGAGCAGTACTTGCTTTATACGCAATTGTTCGACGCGATCCAAGTGGTAATTCGAACCACGCTCCAGAAAGTTGCATGAAGCAATTCGCGTAACTCACTGGTTTTGCGAAGATTGTATCCGAAAAAGAACCAATGGACCCTGCAAGTAAACGGGTAAGCCAATTCGCGTGGACTAGGAATGAGTAGGAGACCGCAACCGTTTCATATGTATCGCGAGCAAGCGACCTACCGCATATTGTAGGTGCGCTCGCCATCGCGTCGACCTCCGGCCGAGAGGCGCGAATCATCAGGAAAGCGAGGTCACCCAGAGAATCGTTGCGTCTTCGGCACTGGTCGAGATCACGTTGTGCCCCATCGCGGCGTCATAATAGACGCTGTCGCCACGCTTCATATCGACCGGCTCGTAGAATTCCGTATAGAGGCGGATCGTCCCCGTGAGCACATAGAGGAACTCTTCTCCCTCGTGACGCACCCACCCATCAAATTCCTCGAACCGGCGAGCGCGAATTCGGGCGCGATAGGGAAGCATTGACTTCCTGGTCAGTTGGTCCGCGAGCAGGACATGCTCATAGGTCGCCGTCAGATGGGATGCGCCCTCGCCCATACGGGTCATAGCCATCCGCCCGTTGACCTGATTACTGGATGTAGGCGTAAAGAGCTGGGGAACACTGATGCCGAGTCCTGTCGCGAGCTTTTTCAATGCGTCGTAGGTCGGGGACATTTGCCCGTTCTCTATTTTAGACAAAGTCGAACGCGCAAGGCCCGCGCGCTTGGCTGCCTCTTCGAGCGTCCAGTTCTTTGCCCGCCTCAATTCCCGGACCCGCATCGCAAGGTCGACCGGGACCGCGTGATCTGATGCACCACTCGCGCGTGCGACTTGGATTAACTGGGGAGATTTCGGATCTTTCATGATGTCCGTATTAACCTCAGAGGTGCTTGCAACGTCGCTGTGACAGAGATAGCGACATAGCATGATCTCGGAGGTAGAAACCAGCCCTGCGCCCCCCTGCCCGACGCCATTCAACATGGCGGATTGCGTGCTGGCCGCAGCGGATCGGAATGCTGATAAAATCGCGCTGTCTGTCGTGTCTCTCTCCCGCTCTAAGCGGTGGAGCTACGCGAGATTGAAATCAGCCGTATTAGGGGCTGGTCGCGGAATCTTGTCGGCTGGACTCGTCGAAGGAGATCGGGTGCTCCTGCGGATAGGAAATACACCAGATTTTCCCATAGCATTTCTCGGAGCAATTTCGGTCGGGGTTATCCCGATACCGACATCGCCAGCTCTTACGGTATCTGAGACTTCAGTGATTGCCCGGAAAACACGACCGGCCCTCATCATTTCCGGGTCGGAGGAGATCGCGCTCCCAGAAGGTGACTGGCCGGTCGTGGACCCGAGGACATTTGCGAGTTGGCAGGATCTCCCGCCGGTCGACTTCGCCTATGGGGATCCGGAGCGCCCTGCCTATATCGTTTTTACCTCAGGAACCGGAGGGCGGCCTCAGGCGGTTGTCCACGCGCATCGCGCCATATGGGCGCGACGTATGATGTGGGAAGGGTGGTACGGGCTGAATGCCGATGATCGCATTCTTCACGCCGGAGCCTTTAATTGGACCTTCACCCTCGGGACAGGCTTGATGGACCCTTGGAGCATCGGCGCGACAGCGCTGATACCGAGCCCCGAAGTGACCGTGGCGGAACTCCCCCTTTTGCTGAAGCGGCATGACGCTACGCTTTTTGCTGCTGCTCCCGGAGTATACCGGCAAATGCTCCGTAACGACGTACCGGCAATGCCGAAACTGCGGCACGGACTGTCCGCAGGCGAAAAGATGCATGAGACAGTGCGTGATGCGTGGACAGAAGCGACGGGTACTGCAATCCATGAAGCCTATGGCATGTCGGAATGCTCGACTTTTATTTCAAGTTCTCCATCCCGGCCCGCACCGACCGGACATATCGGCTATGCGCAACCGGGGCGGCGACTCTCACTTCGCAAGGATGGAAACCCTGTTCCGGCAGGTGAGCTCGGCATGATCTGTGTTCACCGTTCAGATGCTGGTTTGATGTTGGGATATCTGGATGATGAAGATGCCACAGACCGCAAATTTGACGGAGAATGGTTTCAGACCGGAGATCTGGGCGTAATGCACGCGGACAGTTCGATTTCCTATGCTGGGCGTTCAGATGACATGATGAATGCAGGTGGCTATCGGGTTTCGCCACTGGAAGTCGAAAACATCATGCTGGAGCACCCCCTGATCAGTGAAGCAGCCGCATGTGAATTAACAGTGCGCGAGGGTGTCTCGGTAATCGGGTTGTTTTATGTCGCAAAGGATGCCATCGACGCAGCCGCGCTCGAGGCCCATGCAACCGAAAGGCTTGCGCGTTACAAATGCCCGCGAGAATTCATAGCTGTTGAACAGCTTCCACGCGGGGCAAACAACAAACTCCTGCGGCGCAAGCTTCGGGAAGACTGGGAGGCCCATCGTGGTCAAGCTTGATATTCTGTCCGATCCAATTTGCCCTTGGTGCTACATCGGCAAGGCCTATCTGGACAGGGCTCTGGAAAAGGTTGGCAATCACCCGTTTTCTATCGAATGGCACCCATTTCAATTAAATCCGGAAATGCCGCCTCAGGGCATGGATCGACGCACGTATCTGGAAACGAAATTCGGAGGTAAGGCTGCAGCGGCGCAGGCCTATGCACCGGTGGTCGAACATGCCGAGAAAGCTGGCGTGACACTAAACCTCGACAAAATCGAAACCACGCCGAACACACTGGACGCGCACCGACTGATCCATTGGGCGGGAATTGAGCAAAAGCAAACATTCATCGTGTCGGCTCTGTTCAAGGCATTTTTTGAAGACGGACGCGATCTTGGCGATCATGACGTCCTTGCAGATATTGCGGATGGATCAGGCATGGATGCCGCGGTTGTCCGGCGGCTTTTGGCCTCTGATGCGGATCTGGATGACATTCGCAGCCGCGATGCGCATTCCCGCGAAATGGGGATTTCGGCTGTTCCGACATTTATTGTCGGCCAACGGCACGCCGTTCCCGGGGCACATCCGACGCATTTATGGGAGCAGGTGATTGCCGAAATACAGGGAGGTGAGGGTTAGGCTCATTCGCTCGCGGCCTTTGCTTTTTTGACCGCAGCAACCTTTTCGGCAAGATCGCGGGCAATTGAGAAAGCGCCTTTGATCTTGTCACTGTCTTTCTTCCAATCGCGGCGAACGACAATTTTGTTGTCTTTGACTTTCGCAAGACCGCGCTGATCGTTGATGAATTCGACGAGCCCTTGCGGTGACGCGAACTTGTCCTTGTGGAAACGGATCGTTGCGCCTTTGGGACCGCCGTCCAGATGGGAAACGCCCGCACGTTTGCACATGGCCTTTATTCGGACGATGAGCATCAGGGTATTGACCTCTTTTGGCAGCTTGCCGAAACGGTCAATCAATTCGGCAGCGAAGCCTTCCAACTCAACTTTCGTGGTCAGATCTGAAAGCCGTCGATAGAGGCCGAGGCGAACATCGAGGTCTGGAACATAGTCCTCAGGGATGAGCACGGGCACACCGAGATTGATTTGGGGCGCCCATTGATCCGCGTCATCTACAATCCCCTCAGCCTCGCCCGAACGGATTTTGGCGATCTGTTCTTCAAGCATGGATTGATAGAGTTCATATCCGACCTCTCGGACATTGCCTGATTGCTCTTCACCCAGCAGATTTCCTGCCCCACGAATATCGAGGTCCTGACTTGCGAGTGTGAAGCCCGCGCCGAGCGTATCCAGGCTCCCCAAGACACGTAGGCGCTTTTCGGCAGCGGGTGTTAGGCGAGTGCGTGGCTTCGTTGTGAGATAGGCATAAGCGCGCGTCTTGGATCGCCCGACCCGTCCACGGATCTGATAGAGCTGCGCAAGGCCGAACATATCCGCCCGGTGCACGATCATTGTATTTGCTGTCGGGATATCAAGGCCGGACTCGACAATTGTCGTCGCGAGGAGCACATCGAATTTGCCATCGTAAAAGGCATTCATGCGGTCATCGAGCTCGGTCGGCGTCATCTGACCATGGGCGACAACATAGCTGACTTCGGGCACTTCACGTTTGAGCCAGTCCTCAATCTCAGGCAGATCGGCGATGCGTGGCGCGACATAGAAGCTTTGTCCACCACGGTAGTGTTCGCGCAAGAGGGCCTCACGAACCGTGATCGTGTCGAACTCGCTGACATAGGTTCGGATGGCAAGACGGTCGATCGGTGGCGTGCCGATTATAGAGAGTTCACGGACGCCAGACAATGAAAGTTGTAGGGTGCGTGGAATGGGTGTGGCGGTCAACGTCAGCACATGCACGTCAGAGCGGAGTTGCTTGAGGCGTTCTTTGTGCTGCACGCCAAAATGCTGTTCCTCGTCAATTATCAAAAGGCCAAGGTCTTTGAATTTGACTCCTTTCGCCAACAGCGCGTGGGTGCCAATGACGATATCAACCTGACCCAAAGCGAGCCCTTCGCGCGTCTTGTTCGCATCCGAAGTGCTGACGAACCGGGAAAGAGGCGCGACGTTTATCGGAAATCCACGGAAACGTTCGGCAAATTCCTTGAAGTGCTGGCGCGCGAGCAAGGTGGTCGGCGCAATCAGAGCGACCTGGACACCCGACATTGCCGCAACAAAGGCCGCACGGATCGCCACTTCAGTTTTTCCAAACCCCACATCGCCACACACCAGCCGATCCATCGGGCGGCCGCTTTCGAGATCTTCGAGAACATCGGAAATTGCCTGCAATTGATCATCAGTTTCCTGATAGGGAAAGCGCGACAAAAATTGATCCCACATGCCATCAGGCGGGCTAAGCACCTGTGCGTGACGCAATTCCCGTTCAGCCGCGACACGGATCAAACGTTCGGCCATTTCTCGGATGCGCTCTTTGAGGCGGGCCTTCTTGGCCTGCCATGCCCCACCGCCCAAGCGGTCCAGCAAGCCTTCGTCATGCCCGAACCGAGACAGAAGCTCGATGTTTTCAACGGGGAGGTAGAGTTTCGCACCCTCGGCATATTCGAGCGTCAGGCATTCGTGGGCCGCGCCGGCAGCGCTGATCACTTCAAGCCCCAGATAACGCCCCACGCCATGATCAACATGAACAACCAGGTCGCCCGGATGGAGGCTTTGCGCCTCGGTCAGGAAATTTTCAGCACGGCGCTTCTTCTTGGTTTGCCGGATCAGGCGGTCGCCAAGCACATCCTGCTCGGACACCACGGTGATCGCGCCCGTTTCAAAACCGTGTTCGAGGGACCAGACGGCCAAATGGAGCCCCCGCCCCCGGATGCCCCTGAAGTCGTTAATGTGGATCGTTTCTGCAAGACCTTCGTCTTCGATCAATCCAGAAAGGCGCTCGCGCGCTCCTTCGGAATAGGACGCAATAACTACCGGTCCATCCTGCATTTTTACGCGCACGTGATCGGCAAGTGTTGCGAATAGGCTAATTTTTTCCTGCTGGCGTTCGGGTGCAAAGTTTCGCCCGATGCGACCGCCGGCATCCGTCACGCCGGGGCCGCTTACCTTGGGCAAGGGGCTGAACTGCAAGACACGCCTTGCACCGATGGCTTTTTCCCAAGCGGTATCATCGAGATAGAGACCACTGGGAGGAGCAGGTTTATAGACGGTATCTATGCGCCCTTTCTGCTCTAGCGCGAATTTCCGCGCCTCATACTGATCTATGATACTGTCCCAGCGGCTCAATCGCGCGGCGGTTACTTGATCATCCATCGAAACGGATGCGTTTGGTAAATAGTCGAAAAGCGTTTCGAGGTGTTCGTGAAAAAATGCGAGCCAATGCTCGAGCCCTGCGTATTTGCGCCCTGCGCTGACAGCTTCATAGAGAGGGTCGTCAGTGCCAGCCGCACCGAACTCGATTCTGTAATTCTGGCGGAATCGCGTAATCGCCGGATCGTCGAGGATAACTTCGGACACGGGAGCGAGCTCTACGACGTCCAATTTCTCTGTGGTTCTTTGCGTTGCGGGATCGAACCGGCGAGCGCCGTCGAGAACATCTCCGAAGAGGTCGAGCCGGATCGGGCCGGATTCACCCGGCGGATATATATCAATAATGCCACCACGGATCGCGTAGTCGCCGGGCTCCATAACAGTCGGGCTTTGACTGAAACCCATCCGAGCAAGGTAAGATCGCAGGGCCTGCTCGTCGATCCGGCTTCCGACCTGCGCGGTAAAGGACGCGGTCTGCAGCACATCTCGGGAAGGCAACTTCTGCATCGTCGCATTCACGGTCGTCAGCAGTACGAACCGTTGCGGTGCACCATGACAGAGCATGGCGAGAGTGGCCATTCGGGCCGCGGAAACATTAGCATTCGGTGAGACGCGATCGTAGGGCAGACAATCCCATGAAGGGAAACTCAGAACAGGCATCTGAGGGTCGAAAAAGCGCAGAGCCGCCTGCAACGCGGAGAGGCGTTTGTCATCGCGGCAAATATGGAGAACCGGCGCGCCAGTGCGCTCGATTTCCCGTAGAATAAGCTGCGCGTCGAACCCTTCTGGAGCGCCGCCGATTGTTATGATGTTCATATTCGACATGGCGCCTTCCCCTACCCCCGCACCCCCGAGAGTCAACCTCTCAAAAGAGACCGTGCTCAGAAGCCAGGCATGGCGGCAAGGTTTTGATACATGCCCCACATCGCGGTCACAAATATAGACAACATACCGATGACCTGCGTCATTACGCGGTGACGCATCAGCATCTTGCGCAACAGTTCCCCTTCGGGCTCGGCGCGCTCTATCTTGGATGATGTCCACAGGCTGAGGGCGCCGACGAATGACATAGGCACGCCGATCAATGCCAGCGCCTGTGCGAATTCGACATCGTACCACCAGCCAAGAACGATCAAAACGGTGTGTAGGAAGCTTACAAACCCCAGCAGCCAGAAACCGGCGCCACGCCCGATGTAGAGCAGGCGGTTGACGTTGATACGGACAAGATCCTGTAGATCAATTTCGGCCTGCCCGCCCTGCCGTGCCGCACGTTGGATCAGATCAAACGGTACACCCAGCACCCAATGGCTGGCAGTGGACCAAAAAACAGCCAAAGCGATCCAATACCAAAGGTTCGAGAAGGACCGCATGTCGATCACTTCAAAAACGGTTTGCGTCCAGTCCAAGAATTACCGCTCCGATTGTTTGTTGAGAAACTAGCGTTCCCTGTCAGGATTGCCCATAGTCAGAAACTGCGAATATCGATCAGATTCTGAAAAAGTGACAGAAAGACCTACAGGCATGACACCGATCGTTCCTCCGTTTCCCGCCACACGGTTCCGCAGGCTGCGCAAGAGCCCTGCCTTTCGTGCCATGGTGAGCGAGAATCATCTGACGCCCTCAGACTTTATCTGGCCAGTTTTTGTCATGGCCGGTACGGACGACGAAACTGCGATCCCCTCGATGCCGGGCGTGACGAGAAAAACTGTCGACCGAATTGCAATAGCCGCGAGGGAAGCGCAGTCGTTGGGTGTCCCAGCAATGTGCATCTTCCCATACACGGCAATGGAACACCGAACTGAGGACTGCGCCGAATCTTGGAACCCAGATAACCTATCAAACCGTGCCATCCGTGCCATTAAAGAAGCCGTACCGGAAATGGCAGTGATGACCGATATTGCGCTGGATCCGTACAACATCAACGGGCACGACGGCTTTGTCGAAAACGGGGAAATCGTGAATGATCGAACCGTCGACGCACTTGTGAAAATGGCGATGGCGCAGGCTGAAGCAGGGGCAGATATCCTAGGCCCATCCGACATGATGGACGGCAGGATCGGCGCGCTGAGGTCGGCACTCGAAGCCGAGGGGCATCAGAATGTTGCGATCCTG
Source organism: Marivivens sp. (assembly GCA_017643845.1). GTDB lineage: Bacteria > Pseudomonadota > Alphaproteobacteria > Rhodobacterales > Rhodobacteraceae > JAEPMR01. Next base: position 8,413 of record JAEPMR010000087.1, read on the forward strand.
AGCTATTCGGCGAAATACGCCTCTGCGTTTTACGGACCGTTCCGAGACGCCGTCGGAGCGTCGTCGGCGCTGACCGGAGACAAGAAGACATATCAGATGCAGCCGGCGAATTCTGACGAGGCGATGCGTCTGATCGCCCGAGACATCGCCGAAGGCGCGGATATGGTCATGGTCAAGCCCGGCATGCCGTATCTTGATATTTGCCGCCGCACCAAAGACCAATTCGGCGTGCCGACCTTTGCCTATCAGGTGTCGGGTGAATATGCGATGCTCTCGG
>JAEPMR010000088.1 GCA_017643845.1 Marivivens sp.
GATCATCAATATTGCTTCCGCACATGGCTTGACGGCGTCGCCCTTCAAATCTGCCTATATCGCCGCGAAACATGGGGTCGTCGGTTTTACCAAGACAACTGCCCTCGAAACCGCCCAAGACAACATCACCTGTAATGCAATCTGTCCCGGCTATGTTCTGACCCCACTCGTAGAAGCTCAGATCCCTGACCAAATGGCAAGGCACGGTATGGATCGGGAACAGGTCATTCGGGATGTTATGCTCGCCCGACAGCCCTCGAAACAATTCGCAACGGTCGAGCAAATCGGCGGGACAGCAGAATTCCTCTGTTCCGACGCCGCAGCTCAGATTACCGGAACGACCATTAGCGTCGACGGCGGATGGACGGCGCTCTAGCCGATCGCACGAGGCCGCTTCTTTGCAGTCTGGTCTTTCTTCTCTGGATAGACCAGCCCAGCTGAAATCACCAATTTCGCAGCGTCCTCGACTGTCATGTCCAGTTCGATCACATCTTCCTTAGGAAGAAAGAGAAGAAATCCCGATGTCGGGTTTGGTGTTGTTGGAAGAAAGACCGTGACCAGCTCATCAGCGGGCAGTTTGCCGGCAACTTCCCCTTTGGCCTTTGTGGATATGAACGCTATGGCCCACATTCCCTTGCGAGGATATTCAACGAGGCAGGCCTTGTCGAAGTTTGACTCGGATTGGGCAAATACCGTTTCGGCAATTTGTTTGACCCCGTTGTAAATAGACCGGACGATTGGCATGCGCCCGACGATCCCTTCACCCCAGCGCAGGAATGAGCGCCCGATCAGGCCTTTCGCGATCCAGCCGACCACAATTGTGAAGATCAGAAAGAGAACGACGCCAACACCCCTTACATTCACGGGAACCTCCGCGCCGAACCATTGCTGGATCAGCGTGTCAGGTCTGTAGGCCGATGGCACGAACGGCAAGACGAAGCCGTCGATCCAGCCGACAACGCTCCAGATCAGCCACAGTGTAAATCCGATTGGTGCGATGACGACCAATCCCGCGAGGAAATTGTTCCTTAGCCCGGTCAGAAAGCTACGCTTGGGAGGTTCGATTGATGGCGGATTTGACAACTTATTTCTCCAATGCCCAAAGGATGGGCAATGCTTCTCGCCTCATATGGGCGTCGCGGCGGCCTTTGGCAATTCGGCATAGGCCACGGCGATCTTTGCAGCAAGTCGGGCGTTGTTTAGCACAAGTGCGATATTGGCCGTCAAACTTGCCCCTTCGGACAATTCGTAAAGGCGTTGTAGCAGGAAGGGCGTTACCTCTTTCGCGGCGATCCCTTGGCGCTCGGCATCGGCAAGTGCCGCTGCGATCCAGGGCGCGACGGTCGACGCCGGAATTTCGGCCTCTTTCGGGATGGGATTGGTTACGAGTTGCCCACCCGGCAGGCCGAATTCCTGCCTCACCAGTAATGCTTTGGCGATCTCTTCCGCTTGGTCGAGCCGGATCGGTGTTGGCAATCCCGATTGCCTTGACCAGAATGCAGGTATCTCGTCTTGTCCGAATACGATCACCGGCACGCCCAGCGTCTCAAGCACTTCGAACGTTTTTGGCAAATCAAGGATCGCCTTCGCACCAGCCGCAACCACAGTCACCGGCGTTTGCGCGAGTTCCTGAAGATCAGCTGATATGTCAAAGCTGCTCTCTGCGCCGCGATGCACCCCACCGATTCCGCCTGTCGCGAATACCGCGATACCGGCCTTGTGAGCCGCGACCATGGTGGCGGCAACGGTGGTCGCACCTGTGCCTCCGGTTGCTATACACGCAGCAATGTCAGCACGGGAAAGCTTGGCCACATCGGCACGTTGGGCCAGATCTGTCAGCTCCTCAGGCTCCAGACCAATGTGCAATATACCGTCCAGCACCGCGATGGTCGCAGGGGTCGCACCGGCCTCGCGCACTGTCTGTTCAACCATACGCGCTGTCTCGACATTCTGCGGAAACGGCATTCCATGAGTGATGATTGTGCTTTCAAGTGCCACCACCGGCCGGCCATCTCTTTGTGCTTCGGCGACTTCCGAGGAAAAGCGCATCTGAAGTAGGGCTGTGGTCATAGCGACGTGTCTCCGGCAACATAGTTCGCGGCGGCTTCGAGAGCACGGCTTAGCGCTGTTTGCCGGTCAAGACCAGCAATCTCGTTGGCGATGTGAGCGGCCATAAACGTATCTCCGGCGCCGGTCACCCGGGTGACCATGACTTCTGGCGGTGTTGATGTGATCAATGGCTGTCCCACCATCATCTCAGCAGCAGTATTGCCTCCGTCTGTAACGAGCGCGCGACGAACGCCGATTGTCCCCAGCCCCACAGCCGCCGTAATCGCATCATCGAATTGCCGTTGGCAAAGCAGGCCCGCCTCTTCGCGGTTCACGTAAAACGTCGCGCGCGGATGTGATATGAGGGCCAATAGTCTGTTGGCCTTGCCCGGACTTGCGGGCGCGATCCTCAGATCGGTATCGGCAAAAGCCGATCCCTGCGCGATTCGACTGAGCAGGTCCGTCGTCAGATTACCATCCAAGGCGACGACGCCCTGATAGGGCGCATCATCCGACGCCAAACGGCCATCTGTGAGCGGTCGTAGGATCTTGTCGTCTGCAGCTTCCAGCGAGTGTGCGTCGGCGATTGCAGCGATCAGTCCGTTCGCCCCCTCAATAGCCATATACACATCTGTTGGGAGGTCCTCAGACCGATAGGTAAAACCTGTCTCGATCCCCATTCGTGCGGCTTCTGCGATGAGTTCGTCACCCTCTGCATCGCGACCGATCGAAGTGAGTAGAATTGGCGTCAGCCCAAATCTTCTCAGTGTCATTGCAATGTTCATCGCAACGCCACCCGGAATGCGCGTGATCCGCCCGGGAACATCTGAGCCGACCCGCATATGGGAGGCGGACCTACCGATCACATCCCAAAGGACTGAACCGATACATAGAATGGATTTGGTCATCCCGTCTATTCCGGGACCGCAAACGTCAGGTTTGCCCAGAGTGTTTCCCAAACCGTGCCGGTCCGTTCCGCAAGCTCCGCTGAAGGTTCTCTCAGGATCACAGAATCTAGCATATACGCATGACCGTCCGTGACGGTGATTGTCGCGCGGCCATCGGCGTCGGTATTGACCGTGTCGATTGTTACAGCGCCATCAGGTGCGCGGTCGAATATCTCGATTTGATGGTCGGGAACCGTTTTGCCCTGATACATGAGCTGTACATCAAAACCATCGTCCATATTGTCGGTATATGGGTTTTCCAGCGCAACCAGTTCCGTTTCCAGACCCAAAATGCTGTCACTTCCAACGCCGCTGCCAACCGCGACAAGCGATTTTGAGAAGCGCCAGTATGCTTCGAAGAAGTTCTCAGGCGCCAGCCCGCGCGCATCATGGTCCTCACGCGTGATCCCGAGCGCTTTATGATCAACAAAGGATTGGAAATCCTCATAAGTCTCATAATCCACAGTCGCCACGCGGGACTTGTAGGCGAATACCGCGAGTCCCTCGGGCAATGCCTCGATCTGTACGGCAGGTGTGTCCCCGATGCGTCCGTCTACGGACTGAATTCCCTCCGACGTTACCACCACAAAGTTCTCAAAACGCCTCGGAATATAAGCCAGTCGGATTCCCTCAAACTCTTGACCGTTGACAATATGCGCTTCGAACTTACTGTCCGGTGAAATTTGAAATTGCACCGGTTCGATCCATAATTCATGGGCTGTAGCTGGAAACGCGAAGAACGTAGCAATCAGGGCAGGGGTGAAACGCATGAGCAAGTCCTTTTCTTTAGCGCCAAGGGTGACCCTTGGCTGGATGTTGTCAAGCATCACTCTGCTGATCATGCTCCTCTCTACCCCCGTTCGCGCCCATGAGGTGCTGCCCGCCATCGCGGATATGACGCAGGTAGAAGATCGGCTGGAATTCGATATTCGCCTTAACGTCGAAGGTCTTCTTTCAGGTATAGACCTGAGTGTGGTCGAGGATACCAACGCTGCGGCCGAGGCTGAAGACTATGACGCGCTGCGCGAGCTTGGACCGGAAGAAATCGCCGACCGTTTCGCGCGGTTCTGGCCCGAGATGCGCAGCAAGATCATCATCGAGGCGAACGGCGAGGTTCTGCCGTTGGAACTTGTCTCCATCGAGGTGCCAGAGGTTGGAAATCCTGAACTGGTGCGAACATCCGAACTTGCTTTCGTCGCTCAATTGCCCGCAGGCGCGCGCGCTGTCGATGTGGGCTGGGCGAAAGAATTCGGCACGCTGATCCTGCGGCAGCAGGGTGTTGAACAGCCATATGATGGCTATTTGGATGCAGGGTCTTCCTCTGGCCCGATTCAGCTATCCGGCGGAGATCAGGCAAGTGCATGGCAGACATTCTTGCGCTATATTCCCGTCGGTTTTGAGCACATCATCCCTCTTGGGCTCGATCACATCCTGTTCGTGCTTGGTCTTTATTTCCTTGCTGCCCGGCTGCGTCCACTCCTGTGGCAGATTACGGCTTTCACATTGGCGCATACAATTACACTGGCCCTCGCTGCTCTTGGGTATGTGAATGTCCCGGGAAGCATCGTTGAGCCGCTCATCGCGGCTTCGATCGTTTTTGTCGCTGTTGAGAACATGATGACAGATCATCTCAATCGCTGGCGTCCATTGGTTGTTTTCGGATTTGGCCTTCTCCACGGTCTCGGTTTTGCCAGTGTCCTGGGAGAATTTGGCTTGCCTGATGGCGCATTTATCCCCGCTCTCATCGGCTTCAACATTGGTGTCGAAGTTGGGCAGTTGACAGTCATCGCTGTCGCATTCCTGCTCGTGGGGCTCTGGTTCCGCCACCGCCCATGGTATCGGCGCGTCATTACCACGCCGGGCTCCGCCGCAATAGCGCTCATAGCCGCCTGGTGGTTTGTCGAAAGAACTTTCCTGTAGCTCTTGCCAAGCCTCCAAACCCTGTCTATACGCGCGGCACTCGAAACCCGCAGGCGGGGTCGGGCGCTATGGAGAGACATCCCGTATCGTCCACCGGTTGGGCAAATGCCCTGATACCCCGCCGAGGCTAAACCGGAAAGGAAACGGACATGGCTCTTCCCGAGTTCACCATGCGCCAGCTGCTTGAAGCTGGTGTTCACTTCGGCCACCAGACCCAGCGCTGGAACCCGAAGATGCAGGAATTTATCTACGGCAGCCGCAACGGCATCCACATCATGGACCTCACGCAGACGGTCCCGATGCTCGACGCTGCGCTGAACGTTGTGCGCGAAACCGTCGCAAAAGGCGGCCGTATTCTCTTCGTAGGCACCAAACGTCAGGCACAAAAACCCGTCGCCGAAGCCGCTGAGCGTTGCGCCCAGTACTACATGAACCACCGCTGGCTTGGCGGCACGCTGACCAACTGGCAGACTGTGTCTCAGTCGATCAACCGCCTCAAGGCGATTGACGAAGCAGCTGAGCGCGGCTTCGAAGGCCTCACCAAGAAAGAGCGCCTCGGCATGGAGCGTGAGCAGGGCAAACTTCAGGCTTCTCTCGGCGGCATCCGTGAAATGGGCGGCGTCCCGGACCTCCTGTTCGTCATCGACGTCAACAAAGAGGACCTCGCCATCCTCGAAGCCAAAAAGCTCGGCATTCCTGTTGTTGCAGTGGTCGATACCAACTGCTCCCCCGAAGGTGTGGACTACATCATTCCGGGCAACGATGACGCAGCTCGCGCAATCTCGCTCTATTGCGACCTCGTTTCCCGCGCGGCGCTTGACGGTATGTCTGCCCAACTCGGCGCAGCCGGCGTTGATCTCGGCGCTGTCGAAGATCTTGCTGAGGAAGTCGTCGCAGAAGAAGCGACCGCCGAATAATTCGGTCAAATTCAGACTGACAGCCGGGTGCGCCTCGTCGCGCCCGGCAACAAAGTTCCAAGGAGAAGTACAATGGCAATCACCGCAGCAATGGTGAAAGAACTGCGTGAATCCACCGGCGCAGGCATGATGGATGCGAAAAAAGCGCTGACCGAAACTGACGGCGACATGGAAGCCGCTGTCGATTGGCTGCGCACCAAAGGCCTCGCGAAGGCCGCAAAGAAATCTGGCCGCACCGCTGCCGAAGGCCTTGTTGCCGTCGCGGTTGAGGGTGGCAAGGGCGTTGCTGTCGAAGTGAACTCCGAGACCGATTTCGTTGCCAAAAACGGCGAATTCCAGTCGATGGTTTCGGGCATCGCTCAAACGGCACTTGGCACTTCGGACATCGATGCGCTCAAAGCCACGGATATGGGCGGCAAGCCCGTTGAAACCGTTGTGACCGACGCGATCGCAAAGATCGGCGAGAACATGACGCTGCGCCGCATGGCCTCCGTCGAGGGAGCAACAGTCGTTTCCTACGTTCACAATGCTGCCGCTGACGGCATGGGCAAAATCGGTGTTCTCGTTGCGCTGAACGGCGACAATGCAGCTTTTGGTCGTCAGGTTGCGATGCACATCGCCGCTACCAACCCTGCCGCACTGGATGAAGCCTCGCTTGATGGCGCTGTGGTCGAGAAAGAAAAACAGGTTCAGATCGACATCGCACGCGAGTCGGGCAAGCCGGAAGCTGTGATCGAGAAAATGATCGAAGGCCGGATGAAGAAATTCATGGCCGAGATCACGCTCGTCAATCAGGCATTTGTTATCAATCCAGACCTGACCGTCGGTGCCGCTGCCAAGGAAGCTGGCGTTGAAATCACTGGCTTCGTGCGTCTCGAAGTGGGCGAGGGCATTGAAAAAGAACAGGAAGATTTTGCAGCAGAAGTTGCAAAAGCTGTTCAAGGCTAAGCCCATACCACAGTATTTTTGTAAGGCCCGCAGTTCTTGCGGGCCTTTTTTATGCGCGCAAAAAGAAAACGGCACCAAGGGGAGCCTTGGTGCCGCTAAGACTGCCTGACGGCGCGATGGGAAGAAGCACCGCCGTGGCACACTGGTTCACGATTGGGAATACGTCGTTCACCAGCAACCGGTAACCCGGAAAGCAAACTTGCAATCGTGGAATATGCCACGTAGCTCATTCGCCAGTTCCTTGGCCTAAGGCCATCACTCACGGAACGTTTTAAGTATGCCACCGCAAACACGTATCCAAAAGTAAGGTAAACCTTACCTTACGGAAACTTTGCTGGGGTCCAGAATATGGATCTGGTTGTAGAATGTCGCCTTTAAAACAGCTTGCGCAGTCGTCTCGACGTCAAGCGCCTCGCGTGCCAGCCTGAGGTGTTTTTCCACAGTGCTGGGTGTTAGGCTGAGCAGGGTTGCGATGTCCTGCACTGTTTTCCCATCTCCGACCCATTCCAGAACTTCCCTCTGACGCGCTGTGAGCGGCTGTCCTGCGCGTTGTGGGAGCGTATGCAGTTGCAGGTGGAAAAAGTTGTTAAGCGCAAGGATTGCCGCCCCATTTCGTTCCCAAATTGCGTCGACACTGTCTTGAGACCCCCCTTTTTCACCGGCGAGGGCAATCACTCCCTTGTTACGGGTGCTGATGGAATTGAAGCTAATCGTATAACCGGCGGCGACATTCATAGAGTGATTGAAGTCCAATACCCTGATCTCTTCGTCGGTGAGCTGTCCGGCATTGGCCATTTCATGCGCCCAGCGCCAACTACAGGCGCCAATATTTTCCCGTGCCCAGCGGGCCATCGGGGCGTGTAGGAACAGCTTTTCGCCGATGTAGCGCCGAAGGTAATCACTGCAGTGATTCGACAGGATAATGAGATCTTCCGTCTGACCATATGAGTCTTTCGAATATTGGCGGGTAAAGCCGTAAAGGAGCCGGTGAAAGCCGAATCCCAGCATGGTCTCCAGGTGATCGGCCCACAGCGCCTCCACGGATTGTGCTGAAGCGTAAGAATTCAAACTGTCGGCCAAAGTCTGATCGTCCACAAGCCTCTCCCCCAAACTTGTTACTCGTAAAACTGTTCTGATCGCTCCTGATCCTCTAGCCGGCCTCCCTCTGCCGCGATGTCCTGCGTTGTCGCGTCGGGAGCGGTTGTCTCAAATCTTGTTCTTCCTCTGCAAGCCCTTCACGGGACAGGAGCACAGCAACAGGGCGGAGCGTTGGCACGTGGCTACACACCACCAACATCATCACCATGATCGGGACCGACAGGAACATCCCCGGAATGCCCCAGACCGCCCCCCAGAATGCGAGGCTGATGATGATTCCGAAGGATGAGAGCCGCAATGCGCGGCCCATCAACATTGGATCGATTACATTCCCGTTCACAAACTGAATGACACCCGTAATGATGAAAATTGCGGTCGTCACAGTCGCATCCGCTGTTTGCACATAGGCGACGAGCGCCACCATGCCTGTCGCG
>JAEPMR010000089.1 GCA_017643845.1 Marivivens sp.
GTGCAGTCGTGGTTCGGCCCGGAAATGGGCGCGGCGCTGCAAGATTGGTCTGTTCCTCTCGCAGTGTTTTTGACAGTTCCGTTCATGTTTTTCCTCGGCTGGGCAATGGAGCGCGGCCTGATCAAACACTTCTACAAACGCCCCCACGCCGACCAAATCCTTGTGACGTTCGGACTCGCAATCGTGATTGGTGAAATCATCAAGGCCTTCTATGGCGCCAACCCGATCCAGACGCCGATGCCGAAGGCATTCGTCGGAACAGTTGATCTTGGTGCGTGGCTCGGCTTCGAAGCAAATTCGATCCTCTACCCGACATGGCGCTTGGTCTACTTCTTCTTCTCGGCTGTAATTATCGCCGCGGTCTTCTGCTTCCTTCAATTCACGACCTTTGGCATGGTTGTTCGTGCGGGTATGGCTGATCGTGAAACGGTCGGCATGCTTGGTATCGACATCGACAAGAGATTCACACTGATGTTCGGTCTCGCCGCATGTGTCGCCGGTCTTGCTGGCATGATGTATACCCCCATCCTATCCCCGCATTACAATCTCGGCATGGACTTCCTCGTCCTCAGCTTTGTTGTTGTCGTCGTGGGCGGCATGGGGTCTCTCCCCGGCGCTGTCGCCGCGGGCTTCCTGCTCGGAATTCTGCAGAGCTTCGCCTCGATGAACGAGGTCAAAGCAATCGTTCCAGGTATCGACCAGATCATCATCTATCTCGTCGCGATCATCATTTTGCTGACACGTCCCCGTGGCCTGATGGGCCGCAAAGGCGTGATGGAGGACTAAGACAATGCTCGGACTGAATTCCAAAGACCTCAGACTCTTCTTGATCGTTGTCGTGCTCACAATCGCAGCTCCGATCCTTCTCAACCCCTTCCCCGTTGAAAGTTCGCTTGGTCAAAGCTTCAACGCAGGTTACCCCGCACTTCTCCAACGTTTCGTTATATTCGGGCTGCTGGTAATCGGCTTTAATATCCTCTTCGGACTTACCGGTTACCTGTCCTTCGGACACGCAGCCTTCCTGGGTGTCGGTTCCTTTGCCGCAGTCTGGATGTTCAAGCTGCTCAGCTACAACATCGTCCCGGCGATCATCTTGTCGGTCGTTGTGGCAGGCCTCTTTTCGGTGGTGATCGGCTTTGTCGCCCTGCGGCGGTCCGGCATCTACTTCTCGATCCTGACTTTGGCCTTCGCACAGATGATGTATTCCATCGCCTACTCGGATCTCGCCGGAAAATTCTTTGGGACTGTCGTCACCAACGGCGAAACGGGCCTACAGGTCTACAACGATGACCCGCAGATCCTGCTGGGCGCTGGCGACCCCAAGGTTCCTCATCTCTTTGGCTTGGAAATGAATGCTCAAAGCGTTGTAAATATAGGCGGTTGGCAGTTCACCTTCCAAAACGGGTACTACCTGTCAGCGCTCTTCATGATCTTGGGCTTTTACCTCTCAATCCGCATCTTCCGCTCGCCGATGGGCATGATGCTACGCGCGATCAAGTCAAACCAGACGCGGATGAACTATACCGGCCTGAACACCAAACCGTACATGCTGGCCGCGTTCGTTATCTCTGGAATGTATGCCGGTCTTGCTGGGGGCCTGCTGGCTGCGATGGACCCGCTGACCGGAGCCGAGCGGATGTTCTGGACGGCATCGGGTGAGATCGTCGTGATGTCGATCCTTGGTGGTGTCGGAACGCTCATTGGTCCGATTGTCGGCGCTGGTGTCATCAAATACCTTGAGAACATCGTCTCAAAAATCAACGACGGCATCCTGCATGGATGGTTCTCTGTCTTCCCGGACTGGCTGGATAATTTCCTTGTTACGATCATCCATCCGTTCATCGGTAAAGGCTGGCACCTCACCCTCGGCCTGTTGTTCATGGCGGTTGTGATCTTCCTGCCTGGCGGTCTCGTCGAAGGCGGTCAGCGGCTCGGAAAGCTCTTCCGTCGCGGCAAGACCACAGAGGCCGAAGAAGCCGCCGACGCAACCCGGCAACGCAACACCCCCGCCGAATAAGGAGACAGACCTATGGGTATTCTTGAAGTCAAAGGCGTCAACAAGCGCTTCGGCGGGTTGCAGGCACTGGGAAATGTGAACCTCTCGGTGCAGGAAAATACCTGCCACGCGATCATCGGTCCAAACGGTGCGGGCAAATCGACCCTGCTGAACTGCCTGGTCGGAAAACTGATCCCCGACTCTGGTTCGGTCATGTTCGACGGCCAGTCCGTTCTCGGAAGAAAACCATTCGAGATCAATCAGATGGGTATCAGTCGCGTTTTCCAGACCCCCGAAATTTTCGGAGATCTGACTGTAATTGAAAATGTGATCATCCCGTGTTTTGCCAAACGTGATGGCGCCTTTCGTATGCATGCGTTCGAAAACGTCAGTCAGGAAAAGGCGATCATCGAACAGGCCGAAGCGATCCTCGCCGACGTGAACATGCTCGAAAAGCGGAATATGCATGCCGCAAGCCTTTCACGTGGCGATAAACGCCGCCTTGAGATGGCCATGTGTCTGGTACAGGAGCCACGCCTTCTGCTTCTTGACGAGCCGACCGCCGGCATGGCCCGCGCCGACACCAACAACACGATCGACCTGCTAAAGGAGATCAAGGAAAAGCGCGACATCACAATGGCGATCATCGAACACGACATGCATGTCGTGTTCTCTCTCGCGGATCGCATCACGGTTCTGGCACAGGGCACGCCCCTTGTCGAAGAAACCCCCGAAAACATCAAAGGCCATCCGAAAGTGCGCGAAGCGTACCTGGGCGAGGCGCAGGTCTAAGGAGCGCAATCATGACCATGGAAACAGCGAACACCCCAGACGGCACGCCCGGCTTCAACAAGCACGCCAACAACGCCGCAACGCACCCCGCCTTCCTTTCGGTTTGGGACGTTCAGGCCTACTACGGCGAAAGCTACATCGTGCAGGGCGTCAGCTTTAACATCCACGAAGGCGAGATCCTCGCCCTCTTGGGGCGCAACGGCGCAGGCAAGACATCCACGCTGCGGACAATCGCGCGTCTGGACGACCCTGAAATCCGGCATGGCGAGATCTGGCTGGATCACAAGCCCTTGCACGAAATGAAATCGCACCAGGCCGCCGCCGCAGGCATCGCGCTTGTCCCCGAAGACCGCCGGATCATTCCGGGCCTGACGGTTGAAGAAAACTTGCAGCTTGCGCAAATCGCACCGCCCAAGGGCTGGTCGCTCGAGCGCATCTACGAGCTTTTCCCCCGCCTTGGCGAACGCCGCAAACAAGAGGGCGTTACCCTCTCAGGTGGCGAACAGCAGATGCTTGCCATCGCCCGCGCGCTCGCCCGCGATATCAAGGTTCTCCTGCTCGACGAACCGTATGAAGGTCTCGCGCCGGTAATCGTTCAGGAAATCGCAAAGACGCTCAACATCATCCGTGATCAGGGCATCACGACCGTGATTGTTGAACAGAATGCTGTTGCAGCCCTTAAACTGGCTGATCGCGCCGTGATCCTTGACACCGGCACAGTCGTCTATGACGGTTCGGCCCAAGAGGTGCTCGAAGACGAAGCCCTGCGTGCGAAGTACCTCGCAATCTAATCTGTAGCGCCCGCCGGATGCGCGGGCGCTCCCAATTCAAAGACCAAAGGGATTGCTATGACTACCAGCTCGACCTACCCCCCTTCCAAAGACGTCGCCGCCAAAGCCCACATCGATGCGGCCAAATACGAAGAGATGTACGCCGCTTCCATCAACGATCCGGAAACCTTCTGGCGTGAACATGGAAAAAGGCTCGACTGGATCAAGCCCTACACCAAGGTCAAGAATACCGATTTCAGCTTCGGAAACGTCTCGATCAACTGGTACGAAGACGGCACACTGAACATTGCTGCCAATTGCATCGATCGCCATCTGGCGACCCGCGGCGATCAGACGGCGATCATTTGGGAGCCCGACAGCCCCGAAGACGAAGCACAGCATATCACCTACAAACAGCTTCATGAAGAAGTGTCTCGCTTTGGCAATGTCTTGCGTGAAATGGGCGTGAGCAAGGGTGATCGAGTTGTACTCTACCTCCCGATGATCCCACAGGCCGCCTACGCAATGCTGGCCTGCGCCCGCATCGGCGCCATTCATTCGGTGGTCTTTGCTGGCTTCTCCCCCGACGCTCTGGCCGCCCGCGTCAACGGCTGCGATGCCAAGGTTGTAATCACCGCGGACGAAGCACCTCGCGGCGGTCGCAACACTCCCCTCAAAACCAACGCTGATAAAGCCTTCGGTAAAGTCGAGGGCGATGCCAAAATGCTGGTCGTCCGCCGCACGGGCGGCGACATCCCGATGCAGGACGGCCGCGACTTCTGGCTCCATGAGCTGGAAGCCAAGGTCAGCGCTGATTGCCCGCCCGAAGAAATGAATGCCGAAGATCCGCTTTTCATTCTCTACACCTCCGGCTCGACAGGGCAGCCCAAAGGCGTCGTTCACACGACGGGCGGCTACCTCGTCTTCGCCTCGATGACCCACGAATATGTCTTCGACTACCACGATGGCGATATCTACTGGTGTACCGCCGATGTGGGATGGGTCACCGGCCACAGCTATATCGTCTACGGCCCGCTCGCCAACGGTGCGACCACGCTGATGTTCGAAGGCGTTCCCACCTACCCTGATGCTTCGCGCTTCTGGCAGGTTTGCGAAAAGCACAAGGTCAACCAGTTCTACACTGCTCCAACAGCCATTCGCGCGCTGATGGGACAGGGAAACAGCTTTGTCGAGCAATGCGACCTGTCCTCTCTTCGCATCCTTGGCACTGTCGGAGAGCCGATCAACCCGGAAGCCTGGAACTGGTATAACGATGTCGTCGGTCACGGCCGCTGCCCGATCGTCGATACATGGTGGCAGACCGAAACCGGCGGCCACCTGATGACGCCCCTCCCCGGTGCAACCACGCTCAAACCTGGTTCGGCGACCAAGCCATTCTTCGGGGTTCAGCCAGTGATCCTCGACCCGCAATCGGGCGAAGAAATCTCCTCAACCGAGGCCGAAGGTGTACTGTGCATGAAAGACAGCTGGCCAAGCCAGATGCGCACCGTCTGGGGCGATCACGAGCGCTTTGAGAAAACATATTTCTCTGACTACAAGGGCTACTACTTCACCGGTGACGGCTGCCGCCGCGACGCGGATGGCGACTATTGGATCACAGGCCGCGTTGATGATGTGATCAATGTGTCCGGCCACCGCATGGGAACAGCCGAAGTCGAAAGCGCACTCGTCGCTCACAAAGCTGTTTCAGAGGCGGCAGTCGTCGGTTACCCGCACGAAATCAAAGGTCAGGGCATCTACGCCTATGTCACCCTCATGGGCGGCGAAGAACCTTCCGAAGAGCTGCGCAAGGAACTGGAAACATGGGTCCGTGCCGAAATCGGACCAATCGCGAAGCCAGATCTCATTCAGTGGGCACCTGGCCTCCCCAAGACCCGTTCGGGCAAGATCATGCGCCGCATCCTGCGTAAAATTGCCGAAAATGACTACGGCGCACTTGGAGACACATCCACACTCGCGGATCCGTCCGTCGTTGACGATCTAATCGAAAACCGGATGAATCGGGGCTAACCATCCATCCCGAAGTGATTAAAAACGCCGGGCTTTGCCCGGCGTTTTTGCTTGGCATCAACACCTTCAACTTCGCTCGAAAAGATTCCTGAACGCGGATGCTTTCCACCTAATACTCCTTAGCGTATAACACCCCACTAGATGCGCCCCTGCACAGTGACGGGGGTACAACAGATATAACGGGCAATGCCGAGGACAGTATGAGCGATAAAAAGAACCACGACGGCGATGTAGGCTTCATCAAAGCACTCGCAGAGCTGCTGCGCGAAAACGACCTGACCGAACTCGAAGTGATGCGCGAATACGGCGATAATGACAGCCTGAACGTCCGCGTCAGCCGTCAAACCCAAGTCATTTCGCAGGTAAGCGTTCCGGCTCCGGCCGCGGCAGCCCCTGCCCCCGTCGCAGCCGCTCCCGCCTTGGCACCTGCCGCGTCCGAATCAGCTGACCCGGCCAGCCATCCTGGCGCCGTCACATCGCCGATGGTTGGAACCGTCTATCTTGCCGCCGAACCGGGCGCCGCGCCGTTCGTTTCAGTTGGCAGCAAAGTCAACGAAGGTGACACTCTGCTTATCGTCGAAGCCATGAAGACGATGAACCAGATCCCCGCGCCACGCGGCGGCACGGTCAAACGGCTCCTCGTCGAAGACGGTGCACCTGTCGAATTCGGCGCGCCCTTGATGATCATCGAATAAGGCTCTGGCAATGTTCGATAAAATCCTGATTGCCAACCGTGGAGAGATCGCTCTCCGTGTCGTGCGCGCCTGTCGCGAAATGGGCATCAAATCCGTCGCGGTCCATTCAACAGCGGATGCGGACGCAATGCATGTCCGCATGGCGGACGAAGCCGTCTGCATCGGGCCACCGTCCTCCGCACAAAGCTACCTGAGTTTTCCGGCGATCATCTCCGCTTGTGAGATCACCGGCGCGCAGGCGATCCACCCGGGATACGGCTTCCTGTCCGAGAACGCCGCCTTTGTTCAGGCGGTCGAGGATCATGGCATCACATTCATCGGCCCCACCGCCGAACACATCCGCATAATGGGTGACAAAATCACGGCCAAGGAAACCGCCGAGAAACTCGGTATTCCAGTGGTCCCCGGCTCCGATGGCGGCGTCAAAGATATCGCAGAAGCCAAACGGGTCGGCAAAGAGATCGGCTATCCGGTCATTATCAAGGCCACTGCAGGCGGCGGCGGACGCGGAATGAAGGTCGCTCGAAACGAAGCCGAGATGGAAACGGCTTTTTCGACAGCCCGCTCTGAAGGCAAAGCCGCGTTTGGCAATGACGAAGTCTATATCGAGAAATATCTCACCACCCCGCGCCACATCGAAATTCAGGTCTTTGGCGACGGCAAAGGAAATGCGGTCCACCTCGGCGAGCGGGATTGCTCGTTGCAGCGCCGCCATCAAAAAGTGTTCGAGGAGGCTCCCGGCCCCTGCATCACTACGGAAGAGCGGGCGAAAATCGGTGAAATCTGTGCAAATGCCGTCGCCCAGATCAACTATATCGGCGCTGGCACCATCGAATTCCTCTATGAAAACGGGGAATTCTACTTCATCGAGATGAATACCCGCCTTCAGGTCGAGCATCCTGTAACCGAAGGCATCTTCGGACAGGATCTCGTGCGCGAGCAAATACGCGTTGCCTCGGGATTGCCGATGTCATTCACCCAGGACGATCTCGTTCTTGCGGGACACTCGATCGAGGTGCGCATCAATGCCGAGCGCCTGCCGAATTTCGCACCCTGCCCTGGGAAGATCACGCAATATCATGCACCTGGTGGTCTGGGCGTTCGCATGGATTCCGCGCTTTATGACGGATATTCCATTCCCCCATATTACGACAGCTTGATTGGCAAGTTGATCGTTCACGGGCGTGACCGGCCAGAGGCACTTGCACGGCTGAAGCGTGCACTTGGCGAACTGATTGTCGATGGCATCGACACGACAGTTCCCCTCTTCCACGCGCTTCTGGAAGAAGAGGCCGTGCTAACAGGCGAGTATAACATCCATTGGCTCGAACATTGGCTCGAAGCCAACCTGTCAAGCTAGCACCGCTCAACCTATCAGTCAGGATCGTCGATGAAGGACGAACCATTTGAACTGACCTCTGAAATCTTGCTGAGAGCCTACGCTCTCGGCATTTTTCCCATGTCCGAATCCCGTGACGATCCCGAAATTTTCTGGGTGGACCCCAGAACACGCGGCGTCCTGCCGCTCATCGGTTTTCGCATTTCGCGATCACTCGCCCGCCAGATTCGGAAATCGCCGTTTCAGATCACCTATGACACCGCGTTCGAAGACGTTATCAATGGCTGCGCCGACCGCGACGAAACTTGGATCAACCCAAAAATCACGGCCCGATACAAA
>JAEPMR010000008.1 GCA_017643845.1 Marivivens sp.
GGATACCGCCAGCGTTCATGCGCTCGGTGTCCCTCACCAGTCAGCGGGCGTTTATTCTCTCCCCGCGCTTGCCGCGACCTCCCGCCGTGCCGCTACCCCGCGCTGGGCGCGGCAGAGCGATGGCAGCCCGGGCAGCGTCGCCAGTGACCATACCCCCCATGCCACCGTCTGGCGCGGCACGGGCGGCGGTTTAGGCGGCTTTCACTTCGTCTGCCATGTCGCGCTTGAGGCGCTCGCGGCAGAGGGGCAGGGATTCTTCGGCCTGTCCTCTCTCGTGGCCCCGCTCGGAGCCCTGACCGGAGCGGGCGACCTTGGCGCGTCCATTGGCATCGGCTTCGATGCAGCCACCGACACCCATTGGCAAATGATCCACTGTGACGGGCTGGCTCCCGCGCAGCGCACCGATCTTGGCGCGCTGTTCCCGCTCTCCACCAGCGGGGCAATACTCGCGCTCACTCTCTATGCTGCGCCATCGGGCAGCGAGATCGGCCTGCATCTCTCGGACCCCGAAACGGGCGCTGCATTTTCCACGACGGTTAGCGCCGCACTGCCACCCGCCGATAGCTTCCTCGCCCCGCGCCTCCACATGGACAACGGCGCGGCAGCAGCGGCAGTCGGCTACAGTTCTGCGGGGCTTTTCCTGCAAACCCTGAGCTAACGACGCAACGAAAGGCCAGACAGCCCTTTTCCATCCTCGGCAGAGGCACTAGGTTCCGCTGCAACCAGCAGAACGGATATTCCATGCCCCCGATCGTCAAGGTCTCCGGCCTTCGCAAACAATATGACTCCGGCTTCGAGGCGCTCAAGGGCGTCGATCTAGAGATTGAGGAGGGCGAGATCATCGCCCTTCTCGGTCCCAATGGCGCGGGAAAGACCACCCTGATTTCCGCCATTTGCGGGATCGCCGTTCCCACCTCCGGCACGATCACCGTGGGCGGCCATGACGCCATCCGCGACTACCGCGCCGCGCGGGAATTGATCGGGCTCGTCCCGCAAGAGATCAATCTCGAACCGTTCGAGCGGGTGCAGAATACCGTCCGCTTTTCGCGCGGCGTATTCGGAAAGTCCCCGAACGAAGCCTATATTCAGGACATCCTCGCCCAGCTCTCATTGGGGGATAAGGCCCGCGCCCGTGTCCGCGAGCTGTCCGGCGGCATGAAGCGCCGCGTTCTGATCGCCAAGGCGCTTTCTCACGAACCGCGCATTCTGTTCCTTGACGAGCCGACAGCCGGTGTTGATGTCGAATTGCGCAAGGATATGTGGGAGGTCGTCCGCAAGCTGAAGGAAAACGGCGTTACTATCATCCTCACCACTCATTACATCGAAGAGGCCGAAGCCATCGCCGACCGCATCGCGGTGATCAACAACGGTGAAATCCTTCTGGTGCAGGACAAAGACGAGTTGATGCGCCAGATGGGGCGCAAGCAGCTCCGCATTGATCTGGCCGAATCCATTGGTCAGGTCCCGGAAAGCCTCGCCGAGTTTGCGCTGACACTCAGCGATGATGGGCGCAGCCTCACCTACGAATATGACACCCGTGCGGATCGCACCGGCATCACGACCCTTCTGGCCAAGATGCAGGACACCGGCCTCAAGCTTGCCGATCTGCAAACCAAGCAAAGCTCCCTCGAAGAAATCTTCGTCGGTTTGGTAAAGGAAACCGCATGAACCTTCAGGCCATCCGCGCAATCTTCGTTTTCGAGATGTCGCGCTTCTTCCGTTCCCTGATCCAGAGCCTCATCTCGCCGGTGATCTCCACCTCGCTCTATTTCGTGGTGTTCGGTGCCGCCATCGGCAGCCGCATTGATCAGGTCGAAGGCGTGAGCTACGGCGCGTTCATCGTCCCCGGTCTGGTGATGCTGACGGTCATGACTCAAGCGACCTCCAACGCCAGCTTCGGTATCTACTTTCCCAAATTCATCGGAACGGTCTATGAAATCCTTTCCGCCCCGATCAATTTCATCGAGATCACCATTGGCTACGTCGGCGCGGCGGCGGTCAAATCGCTGTTCATCGGCCTGATGATCCTTGCGACCTCCACGCTTTTCGTTGATGTCTCCATCGCGCATCCGCTTGCGATGATTGCGTTTCTTTTGCTGACCTGCCTCAGCTTCGCGCTCTTGGGATTCATCATCGGCATCTGGGCGGGGAATTTCGAGCAGCTCCAACTGATCCCGCTGCTGGTGATCACACCTTTGGTGTTCCTTGGCGGCAGTTTCTACTCCACCTCCATGCTACCACCCTTCTGGCAAAAGGTGTCTCTGCTGAACCCCGTTCACTACCTGATTTCCGGCTTCCGCTGGTCCTTCTTCGGGCAGGCCGATGTGCCGGTGGGTGTGTCTTTGGTCGCAATCGCAGGCTTTACCAGCCTCTGCCTCCTGACGATCTGGTGGATCTTCCGCACAGGCTGGCGGCTGCGGCAGTGATCGCGACCTTGTGAACGGTCCTCGCAGTGCCTAAGTGAGCCTCATGAAGCGCTTTATCCCTTTCGTGAAATCCGATCCGACAGTTGCCGTCATCCGGTTGCAAGGTCAGATTGCCAACAGCAACCGTGGCCTTGACGATCCGTCGCTTGGCCCCGTGATCGACCGGGCATTTTCCCGTGGCAAGCCCGCTGCCGTGGCGCTGGAAATCAACTCCCCCGGCGGCTCGCCGGTGCAATCCTCGCTGATTGCCGCGCGTATCCGGCGGCTGGCCGAGGAAAAGGAAATTCCCGTCTATGCCTTTGTCGAGGATGTCGCCGCATCGGGCGGTTACTGGCTCGCCTGCGCAGCGGATGAAATCTTCGTGGATCGCGGCTCAATTGTCGGCTCCATCGGTGTGATCTCGGCGGGCTTCGGCGCGCACGATCTGATCGAACGCTACGGCGTCGAGCGCCGCGTCCATACCGCAGGCAAATCGAAAAGCCTTCTTGATCCCTTCCAGCCGCAAAAACCGGCGGATGTGAAGCGGCTCAAGGGCTGGCTCGAAGAGCTGCATGATTTCTTCATCAGCCATGTCAAATCCCGCCGTGGGGATAAGCTCGCAGATAACCCCGATCTGTTCACCGGAGAGGTCTGGATCGGTCAGAAATCGGTCGAGGTCGGCCTCGCCGATGCTGTCGGCCATCTTGTGCCGGTGATGCAGGAGCGTTTCGGCAAAAAGGTCCGCTTCCGCCGCTACGGTCCCCGCCGCGCGCTGATCCAGCGCTTCGGAAGCACTTTGGTCAATGATGCCGTTGCTGCCGTTGACGAGCGCGCCGCCTACGCACGGTTCGGGCTCTGACGTGCTGATTAAGGGCGTCACCCTCTTTCTTGTGTTCATGGCGGTGCTCGCCATGTTCGGCAGGCTCCGCTTTCCGGGGCAAAAGAAACTGAACTCCGCCAAATGCCCCTCCTGTGGCCGCTACCGCATCGGCAAGGGGCCCTGTAGCTGCGGTAAAGGCAAATAGCGATGGATTGGCTCTTCGTTGCATTGGGTTTGGTGCTCCTGCTTCTTGCAGGCGACAGCCTCGTTAAAGGGGCCGTCAATCTGGCTCTGCGTCTGGGCGTACCGGCACTGATCGTATCTCTGACAATCGTTGCATTTGGCACCTCCGCGCCTGAGCTTCTGATTTCCGTGCAGGCCATTCTCGATGGTGTTCCCGGCATCGCTCTGGGCAATGTGGTCGGCTCCAACACGGCAAATATCCTGTTGGTGCTGGGCATTCCGGCGCTTCTGGCGACCATGCACACCAGCGAATGCGACACCCGCCACAGCTATCTGCAAATGATCGCCGCGAGTGTTCTTTTCATCGGGCTCGCGTTCCTTGGCACGTTCACCTGGGTCAGCGGCCTGATCTTGTTGGCGGCCCTCGCCGCAATGCTCACCCATGCGTTTCTCAGTGCCCGCGCCCATCGCAACAGCTGCGCTCAGGATGATGTCGAAGATGTCGAAGGCGCAGACCCCGACATGCCGTGGAAAAAAATCATTCTCTTCCTCGTTCTGGGCCTGATTGGTCTGCCCCTGGGCGCAAATCTTCTCGTTGATGGCGCAACCTCTATCGCTCGCACCTACGGCGTGAGCGAAACGGTGATCGGCTTGACGCTCGTCGCTGTCGGAACCTCTTTGCCGGAACTGGCGACCACAGTTATGGCCGCGCTGCGCCGACAGGCGGATGTGGCGCTGGGCAACGTCATTGGCTCCAATATGTTCAATCTTCTGGGCATCATCGGTGTGGCGAGCCTTGTTGGTCCGTTGCCGGTCGAACAGACGTTCCTTGATTTCGATCTCTGGATCATGCTCGGAGCCTCGCTTCTTCTAATTCCTTTCGTATTTTTGCGTCAGGACATCTCGCGCCTTTGGGGTGTGCTCTTGACCGCGCTATATCTGAGTTATCTTTTCATTATCCTTTGACCACCGGAGATTGCCATGACCACGATCCCCCGCCCCAAAGCCCTCGTTACCGGCGCAGGCGCGCGACTGGGGCAGGCCATGGCCGTTACCCTCGCCGAGCGCGGCTTTGATGTTGCGATTCACTATGCCAGTTCCATTTCCGGCGCCGAGGAAACCGCCCGCGCGGTTCAGGCCGCAGGCGGGCAGGCGGCGCTTCTTCAGGCCGACCTTCTCAATGAGGCAGAGACCCAAGCCCTCCTTCCCAAAGTGGCAGAGGCGCTGGGCGGTCCGATCACCTGCCTTGTGAATAACGCCTCGATTTTCGAGTATGACAACATCGCCACCGCCACCCGCGAAAGCTGGGACAGGCATCTGGAGTCGAACCTCCGCGCCCCCTTTGTTCTGACACAGGCACTCGCCTCCCAATGCCCCGCCGCAGAGATGGACGAACGCGGCGAACCGCGCGCCCGCGGCCTTGTGGTCAATCTGATCGACCAACGCGTGCGCAAGCTCACGCCCGAGTTTATGACCTACACCATTGCAAAGATGGGACTTTGGGCGTTCACGCAGACGGCAGCGCAGGCGCTCGCGCCGCATGTACGGGTCAATGCCATCGGCCCCGGCCCGACGCTTCAGGGCCATCGCCAGACCGCCGAGCATTTCGACCGCCAGCGCCGCGCAACGGTTCTGGAGCGCGGCTCTAACCCCGAAGACATCACCGGCGCGCTGCGCTATTTCCTCGATGCGCCCGCCGTCACAGGCCAGCTTTTGTGCATCGACGGGGGTCAGCATCTGGCATGGGAAACCCCCGACATACTCGGCGTTGAATGAATTTGCCCGCTGGGAGTTGTGCACCCCTTCACGGCATTGTCACGGAAGTTGAATAAATTCGTTACAAATCAGTGATTTGTGGCAAAAATGAAAAAAATTTCATTTGTTTTCAGGCACTTGATAAACTGCCTAATTTTTGTGCAAATTAACGAAGGCCCTATAAATCAAAGAAAAATCCGGCTCCTCCAGATATTGCCCACTGACTTATCCACAGAAACTGTGGGTGCCTTTTAACTTGTTAGTCTCAGGGTAACATGGCAGCGATCCGGAGAATCACGGAACCGTGAGATGAGCGAGCAGAAAACAGACGAACAGACAGGCCACGCGCGGATTCAAAGCTATCTCAAAACGCTCGATGGTTCCCCGGGCGTCTACCGGATGCTCGATGCCGAAAGCCGCGTGCTCTACGTCGGCAAGGCCCGCAATCTGAAGGCCCGCGTTTCCAATTATTCCCGCCCCGGCAATCACAGCCCCCGCATCGCGCGGATGATTTCCGAAACCGCGTCGATGATGTTCCTCACCACGCGGACAGAGACCGAAGCGCTCCTGCTGGAGCAAAACCTCATCAAGCAGCTCAAGCCGCGCTACAACGTCCTGCTGCGCGACGACAAAAGCTTCCCCAATATTATCGTCACTCGCGATCACGCTTTCCCGATGATCAAAAAGCACCGTGGCGCGAAAAAGCAGAAGGGCGATTACTTCGGTCCCTTCGCCAGCGCCGGTGCCGTCAATCGCACGCTCAACCAGCTGCAAAAGGTTTTCCTCCTGCGCAACTGCACCGACAGTCAGTTCGAGGCCCGAACCCGCCCCTGCCTCCTCTACCAGATCAAGCGCTGCTCCGCGCCTTGCGTCGGCTATATCTCCGAGGTCGATTATGCCCGCTCGGTCAAAGACGCTGCCGAGTTCCTCTCCGGCAAAACCGCCCGCATTCAGGAAACCCTCGCCACCCAGATGGCCGAGGCATCCGAGGCGATGGAGTTCGAACGCGCCGCCGCCCTGCGCGACCGCATCCGCGCGCTGACGCAGGTGCAAACCGCCCAAGGCATCAATCCCCGCACCGTGGCCGAGGCCGACATCATCGCGCTCCATACCGAAGGAGGGCAGGCCTGCGTTCAGGTGTTCTTCATCCGCGCCAATCAGAACTGGGGCAATCACGATTACTACCCCCGTATCAGCGGCGATGAAGATCTCTCCGAAGTCATGGAGGCTTTCGTCGGCCAGTTCTATTCCGACCGCGATCCCCCCCGCGCCGTGATCCTCTCCCACGGGCTCGACAACCCCGATCTGATGGCCGAAGCACTCGCCGAGAAAGCAGGCCGCAAGGTCGAGATCGCCGTCCCCCAACGCGGCGAAAAGGCCGAGCTTGTCTCCGGAGCCAAGCGCAACGCCCGCGAGAGCCTCGCTCGCCGGATGAGCGAATCCGCCGCCCAAGCCAAGCTCCTCCGCGGTCTGGCCGAGGCGTTCGATCTGCCCGAGGTGCCGAACCGGATCGAGGTCTATGACAACTCCCATATCCAAGGCACCGATGCCGTCGGCGCGATGATCGTCGCAGGGCCGGAGGGCTTCGCGAAAAACCACTACCGCAAGTTCAACATCCGTGGTGATGACCTCACCCCCGGTGATGACTTCGGCATGATGAAAGAGGTGCTGACCCGCCGGTTCAAGCGCCTCCTGAAAGAAGACCCCGACCGCAGCGCCGGTCTCTGGCCCGATCTTCTGCTAATCGACGGCGGCGCAGGGCAGGTGAGTGCCGTGGCAGAGATTATGGCCGAATATGGTGTTGAGGATATTCCCATGGTCGGCGTCGCCAAGGGCGTGGACCGCGATCACGGCAAGGAAGAGTTCCACCGCCTCGGCAGTCGCCCCTTCGCCCTCCAGCGCAACGATCCGGTGCTGTATTTCATCCAGCGCCTGCGCGACGAGGCACACCGTTTCGCCATTGGCACGCACCGCGCCAAGCGGGCAAAGGCTGTCGGTGCCACCCCGCTCGACGACATTCCCGGCGTCGGTGCCGCGCGCAAACGGGCGCTCTTGGCGCATTTCGGCTCGGCCAAGGCCGTCAGCCGCGCTAACCTCGCGGACCTCAAAGCGGTCGATGGCGTCTCAGCGGCGATGGCGCAAACGATCTATGATTTCTTCCACGAAAAAGGCTGAACCGCGCCGCCGCATCGCTTCCTTATGGTCATGGGCAAAAATTCCGGCTAATTCTCAGCCATGACTTGGACTTTGCCGAATATTCTGACCGTCCTGCGCCTCTTCGCCGCCCCCGGCGTGGCGATTATGTTCCTCTATTTCGCCCGCCCTTGGGCCGATTGGTACGCGCTCGCGCTGTTCATCGGCGCGGCGGTGACTGATTTCTTCGATGGCTGGATCGCCCGCGCATGGAAACAGGAAAGTAAATTCGGCGCCATGCTCGACCCCATCGCGGATAAGGCCATGGTCGTCATCGCCATCGCCGTGCTGACCGCGCTTTCGGGCATGAACCCGTGGATCCTGCTTCCCGCGACCGTTATCCTCTTCCGCGAAGTCTTCGTTTCCGGCCTGCGAGAGTTTTTGGGCGATACCGCCGGCACGCTCAAGGTCACGAAACTCGCCAAATGGAAAACCACTGCCCAGATGGTCGCGATTGCTGTCCTCTTCGCCCAAGGCGTTTTTGAGCATTACTTCGGCATGTGGTCCTTCGGAATGGATGCGCAGATGATCCGCGACGTGCTGAATGGCGACGTGCCGGACGAGCTTGGCCTGCGCATGGTCTATGAGGGCTATTACTACAGCTGGTTCCTCGGTGTGATCCTGCTCTGGATCGCGGCTTTGCTCACTCTTATCACGGGCATAGATTACTTCCGAAAGGCCATGCCCCATCTGAAGGAGGCCCCATGATCGACGTCATGTATTTCGCATGGGTCCGCGAGCGGATCGGCGTCCCGTCCGAGCGGATCGAAACATCGGCCCCCACTGTGGCCGCGCTTGTTGATGAGTTGAAAGCCCGAGAGGAGCGCTACGCTGCCGCTTTCGAGGATGTCTCCGCCCTCCGCGTCGCGCTCGATCAGGAACTCACCGATTTCGACGCCTCTCTTGAGGGCGTCCGCGAGGTCGCTTTCTTCCCCCCGATGACGGGCGGCTGATCCCATGCAGGTCCGCGTCCAGACAGAGCCTTTCGACGCAGGCGCCGAGCTGAACGCCTTCACCGCCGCTACCTCCGGCGCAGGCGCGGTTGTCAGCTTCTCCGGCATTGTCCGCGACGTGGATGGTGGCCTTCAGGAAATGGAGATCGAGCACTACCCCGGCATGACCGAGAAAGCGATCGCCAAGATCACCGAAGAGGCCGTTACCCGCTGGTCTCTCGTCGATGCGCTGGTGATCCACCGCCACGGTACGCTTCATGTCGGTACCCCGATCATGATGGTTGCTACCGCCGCGCCTCATCGCGTCGATGCGTTCGCCGCAGCCGAGTTCCTCATGGATTACCTCAAATCCCGCGCACCCTTCTGGAAGAAGGAGCTTACCGCCTCCGGTGCCGATTGGGTCGCCGCGCGGGACGAGGATGAAGACGCGCTCAGGCGCTGGTAGTGGTCGCCATACCCGCGCAGTCCGCATGGCGCGGACATTCCGTCAGGTGATCGTTCACCATCCCCACCGCCTGCATCCACGCATAAACAATCGTTGGCCCGCAAAACCGGAAACCGGCTTTCTTCAGGTCTTTTGACATCTGCTCTGACAACGGTGTGTAGGCGGGCACATCTGCCAGCGTCTCCCAGCGGTTCTGGATCGGGGTGCCGTCCACATAATCCCAGCACCATTTCGCGAAATCGTCGATCTCCAGATAGGCGCGTGCGTTGGTGATCGTCGCTTCGATCTTGCCGCGATGCCGGATGATCCCCGCATTACCCAACAGGCGCGACACCTCCACCTCACCCCAACCAGCGATCACCTCGGGGTGGAAGCCCTCAAACGCCGCGCGGAAATTCTCGCGTTTTTTTAGGATGGTGATCCAGCTCAGCCCCGCCTGAAACCCGTCAAGGATCAGCTTCTCCCACAGCGCGCGGCTGTCCCATTCCGGCACGCCCCACTCACTGTCGTGATAAGCGATGTAGATCGGCTCCGGTCCGGCCCATCCGCAGCGGCTGTCATCCATGCTGTTCCCTCCCGCAAAACCACTCCAATTGTTCACAACTCCGGCGGTTTTTACCAGTCATTAGAACCTGCCGCGCAAATTACCTGCATGAGTTTTCACAACCCGCCAGCCGATCCTCTGGAATATGTCGCCGCCCGGTATGAGGGCGACGTCCCCTCCATGGTCGCCGCGGCGCTCAAGAACGGCCGCGCGCGGCTGGCGGTGCATCCGGTTGTCACCGCCCGCGCCCCTCATCGCATTCTGTATCACGAGGGGCTTGTGCGCCTCCTCGATCCGCGCGGTGGGGTGATCCCTGCGCGCCTATTCGTCGGAACGGTGGAGGAAACATCCCTCGGCCGCGCGCTCGATACCGCCGCCCTGCGCCTCGGCCTCGCCGCCTTGCGCCGCTATCCCTCGCTCGTTTTGTCCCTGAATATGTCCCTGCGCTCCATGGGGGATGGCGACTGGCGCGCCACGCTCGACGCCGCGCTTGATAGCGCCGCAATCGGCCACCGCCTGATCTTCGAGGTCGGCACGGCCTCCGCCATGGCCCTGCCGGAGCTGCTCGCCGATCTCATGTCCGTCCTGCGCCCGCGCGGCGTTACCTTCGCGCTGGATGATTTCGGCACAGCGCCAGTTGATCTCCCGCGCCTCGTCGCCAGTGATTTCGACCTCGTTAAAATTCACCGTAACGTCACCGCTGGCATCACCGATTCCCCCGATCAGGAAGTTCAGGCAGAGGTTCTCATTGACATCGCCGATCACCTCGGGATGGAGGTCGTAGCCCAGGGTATCGAAACACCGGATCAGGCCCGCCTGCTGGCCCGCTTGGGTGCGCAATACCTGCAGGGCTTCCGCTTTGGCGCGCCCAAGCTTCTGTCCCTTGGACCACCGCAGACCGCGCGCCAGCGTTGACTTCAGCGCAATGCTGCAATGCAGCAAAATCTTGCCGCATTTGCACAATTATGTTGCGATATTGGCCCTCTGCCCCTACAACACCCCTCAATTGCGGGGAGAGTCCCGCCCAGCGGCTCTCTCGCCTGCGGTCCAGATCGCATGAGAAAAGAGGAGTCCCTCATGACCAATGTCGTAATCGCTTCCGCCGCACGGACTGCCGTCGGCAGCTTCGGTGGTTCTTTCGCCAACACCCCCGCGCATGACCTCGGCGCCGCCGTGATCGAGGCCGTCGTCGCCCGTGCTGGCGTTGATAAATCCGAGGTGAGCGAAACGATCCTCGGTCAGGTGCTCACCGCCGCTCAGGGTCAGAACCCGGCGCGTCAGGCCCATATCAACGCCGGCCTGCCGAAAGAATCCTCCGCATGGGTTATCAATCAGGTCTGCGGCTCCGGTCTGCGCACCGTGATGCTCGGCGCCCAGCACATCATGCTGGGCGATGCCTCCATCGTCGTCGCTGGCGGTCAGGAAAACATGACCCTCTCGCCCCACGCCGCGCACCTCCGCGCCGGTCACAAAATGGGCGATATGAAATACATCGACACCATGATCCGTGACGGTCTCTGGGACGCCTTTAACGGCTACCACATGGGCCAGACGGCAGAGAACGTCGCCGAACAGTGGCAGATCAGCCGCGAGCAGCAGGACGAATTCGCCCTTGCGTCCCAGAACAAAGCCGAAGCCGCACAAAAGGCTGGCAAGTTCATTGACGAAATCGTCCCCTTCATCGTGAAGACCCGCAAGGGCGACATCACCGTCGATCAGGATGAATACATCCGTCACGGCGCGACCATCGAGAGCATGCAGAAGCTCCGCCCTGCCTTCACCAAAGACGGCTCCGTCACCGCAGGCAACGCGTCCGGCATCAACGACGGCGCAGCTGCCACCCTCCTGATGTCCGCTGACGAGGCCGAAAAGCGCGGCATCGAGCCGCTCGCCCGCATCGCTTCCTACGCGACCGCAGGTCTTGATCCGTCGATCATGGGCGTTGGCCCGATCCACGCCTCCAAAAAGGCGCTGGAAAAAGCAGGCTGGTCCGCTTCCGATCTCGATCTCGTTGAAGCAAACGAAGCCTTCGCCGCTCAGGCTTGTGCCGTGAACAAGGACATGGGCTGGGATCCGTCCATCGTGAACGTCAACGGCGGCGCCATCGCCATCGGCCACCCGATCGGCGCATCCGGCAACCGCGTCCTGAACACGCTGCTGTTCGAAATGAAGCGTCGCGACGCCAAGAAAGGCCTCGCCACGCTCTGCATCGGCGGCGGCATGGGCGTCGCGCTCTGCGTCGAGCGCCCGTAAGCGGCAAATCTGAACCGAATAATGCGGCGGCGCAGCGAAACATTGTTGCGCCGCCGTATACGTTAATGTAGCAAGATTGCGCACAGAAATTCGAAGGAGAATCGATATGTCCCGCGTTGCACTGGTCACCGGAGGCTCTCGTGGCATCGGCGCCGCCATTTCCAAGGCTTTGAAAGCCGAAGGTTACACCGTCGCCGCCACCTATGCCGGCAATGACGAAGCCGCCGCCGCGTTTACCGCAGAGACCGGCATCAAAACCTACAAATGGAACGTGGGCAGCTACGACGAATCCAAAGCTGGTATCGAGAAAGTCGAAGCCGAGCTTGGCCCGATCGAGATCGTCGTCGCCAACGCGGGCATCACCCGCGACGCACCCTTCCACAAGATGACGCCCGAGCAGTGGCATCAGGTGATCGACACTAACCTCACCGGCGTGTTCAACACCATCCACCCGATCTGGCCCGGTATGCGCGAGCGCAAGTTCGGCCGCGTCATCGTCATCTCCTCGATCAACGGTCAGAAAGGTCAGTTTGCTCAGGTGAACTATGCCGCCACCAAAGCTGGCGACCTCGGCATCGTGAAGTCGCTCGCACAGGAAGGCGCCCGCGCTGGCATCACCGCCAACGCAATCTGCCCCGGCTACATCGCGACAGAAATGGTTATGGCGGTGCCGGAGAAAGTCCGCGAGTCGATCATCGGTCAGATCCCTGCCGGACGCCTCGGCGAGCCGGAAGAGATCGCCCGCTGCGTGGCCTTCCTTGCCTCTGACGATTCCGGCTTCATCAACGGTTCGACGATCTCCGCCAACGGCGCCCAGTTCTTCGTCTGATCCGGTCCTGATAGCCGCATTTTACGGCCAGTCCCTCGGGGCTGGCCGTTTTCGTTTTCATAACTTTGTCGGTGCTAAAAATTAACGACTCAGTAATTTTTCTGCGGGTGCGATATGCATAGAATGTGCATCACTTGTGCATGGATTGTGCATCCTGTTTTTCGCCCCGTATTTTGCGCGTGCGGCATGTAAAAAGGCCGGTCAAATTGACCGGCCTGCGCACCCTTGAACGGGGTCGATATCAGAGTTTTCCAGGCGTCTAGTGGGTACTGAGCCGTGTGATCTCTTCCTTGAGCTGCAGCTTTTGCTTTTTGAGCTGAGCGATTTGCAGATCATCAGATGATGGTGATTTCAGTGCCTCTTCCACTGCGTCCGAGAGGTGTTGATGTTTCTTCCTCAGTTCCTCTAGGTGCGAACTTAGGCTCATTTCAATCCTCCTCTTTTGTTGATGTCCTTCCAGTGCAGCACAGAATTTTCGATCTGTCATCTATCCTTCACATTAAAATGCGAAACTCTGCCGAGTGACCGCTGGGCGCGCTAATCAGATTTCATCTCCAATGCGCCGCCATTTCGCAAAATTTCCCTGATTTCAGGCGCATAATCGTCCCCATCGCGCAGATGGGCCGCTCCTTCATGCAGGATCAGCGGCGGCGACAAATGGAACTTTGCGCGGCCCGATTTTCGCGCTTGCAACAGGAATAAACCCGCCGCTCGCCCCTCACGTGCAGCAACGGGGCGAATCACAATCGAACCCAAACGCGCCGCGACCAGACCGATTATTTCGGGCAACCGCTCGATCCTCTGGATCACGGTGAGCGTCCCCTTAGGTCGCAGGCGGCGCGCGGCGGCGTCGATCCAGTCGGCCATCGCGGTCTCCCCGCCCAGCGCAATATCGCGCCCTTGATCCTGTGACGGCGTGCTCGCCGCACGGTCGAAATAGGGTGGATTCATCATTACATGGTGAAATGAACGGGCGCGGATCGCCGGCGGTAATTCCCGCAAATCCGCCGTCACCACATCCAGTTTCAACCCCGCCCTTTCTGCATTGCGGCATGCCAGTTCGGCGTAAAACGTCTGCATCTCGATTCCCGTCCCTAACAAACCGTTAACGCGAGAGAGCAAACACAGGCTCGCCACACCCACCCCACAGCCCAGCTCCAGCACGGTTTCACCGGCCCTGGCAGGCACAGCAGCAGCGAGCAGCACAGGGTCCACCCCCGCCCGATAGCCGTCCTTCGGCTGCAGGATATTGAGGCGGCCGTCGAGGAATCTGTCGTCGGTAAGAGGCGGTTCCGTCACTGGCCGGTATCTATCTCATGCTCCTTCAGGATCGCCGTCGCGGTAAAGTGATCCTGATCGCGCACCATGATCCGTCGGGGCAAAATTCCGATGCTTCCTTCGAGGACGCTCATATTTACGTCCAATTCGAAGCAGTCTATACCTTCGCCGTCCAGGATGGCCTTGGCAAAAGCGATGACCGTTATGTCATTTGTGCGCAAAAGCTCTTTCATATCCTAGACCTAAGGCGCTATTCCGCCTTTGTCCATTCACACGACGGAATACCCATGAGCCTCGACGCGTCCGCCCCCAAACCCCACGAGAGACTGGCCACAGCGCTCGGGTCCGATATGGCTCTGGTCAATGATATGATCCGTCAGCGCATGGCCTCCGAACACGCACCGCGCATCCCCCAGGTGACCGCCCATCTGATAGAGGCCGGCGGCAAGCGCCTTCGCCCGATGCTGACCCTCGCAGCCGCCCGCATGTGCGGCTATGATGGTCCCTATCACATCCATCTCGCCGCGACGGTCGAGTTCATCCATACCGCAACGCTCCTGCATGACGATGTGGTAGATCAAAGCGAGCAGCGCCGTGGCCGCCCCACCGCCAATCTCCTGTGGGACAACACCAGCAGCGTTCTCGTCGGGGATTACCTCTTTGCCCGCTCGTTCCAGCTGATGGTCGAACCCGGCTCACTGCGCGTGCTCGACATCCTCGCCAATGCCGCCGCCACGATTGCCGAAGGCGAGGTGCTCCAGCTCACCGCTGCACAGGATTTGTCAACGACTGAGGAAACCTATCTAAAGGTCGTTCGCGGCAAGACAGCCGCTCTCTTTTCCGCCGCAACTGAGGTCGGCGGCGTCATCGCGGGTGTCGAAGAGGCGCAGATCAAGGCGCTCTATGCCTATGGCGACGCACTCGGGATTGCCTTCCAGATGGTCGATGACGTGATTGACTACGGCGACCCAGAGGTCACGGGCAAAAATGCAGGCGATGATTTCCGAGAGCGAAAGCTGACCCTGCCGCTGATCAAAGCTCTTGCCCACGCCACTCCCGAAGAGCGCGTCTTCTGGGACCGCACGATTGCGAAAGGCAAACAGGAAGACGGAGATCTTGATCAGGTGTTCGCCATACTTGCCCGCACCGGCGCGTTGGAGGCCGTTACGGCCGAGGCGCTCGGTTGGGCGTCAAAGGCGAAGTCCGCACTGGAAGATCTCCCCGATCACCCGATCCGCCACATGCTCGCTGATCTGGCAGATTACGTCGTGTCCCGCATCAGCTAACGTGCCATTGGCGCTGCCGTGATCCACCAGTCGAAATGCTCGGCCTGAAGCGCAGACGCTGCGGCCCGTGCAGCGTCCATGTCGTGGCAAACCCCCACGCAGGTCGCGCCGGAGCCTGACATGACAGCCGCGTGAATCGCATCCTGTCCGTTCAGTGCCGCCAGTACGTCGCGGATCACGGGCGCGATCTCGCAAGCGGCGTCCGTCATGTCATTGCGCTGCGCGGCGACCCAGTCGACGAAGCCCGGATAGTCGATGCCCTCCGGCACGCGCCGCATGGCGGGGTTATGCTTGCGCCGCATCCGTGAAAATATCTCGCCGGTCGGTACGATCACTCTCGGGTTCACCAAGACCAACGCAGCATCGGGCAGGTGGTGCAGCGGGGTCAGAACGTCACCGATCCCTTCCATCCGATGCGGAACGGGCGCGCCCATGCAGACCGGGACATCGGCACCCAGCGCCAGTGCATCCGAGGCGGGCAGCGGCGGAACATCCCACAGCTCCGCCAGTGCCGATAGTGCCGCCGCCGCGTCCGCCGACCCACCGCCAATCCCCGCGCCGTGCGGCAGGTTTTTCTCAAGCTGTATCTCCGCACCGGCCTCGATGCGGTGAGCGCGCCTCAATGCCTCGGCGGCACGCAAGACGATGTTGCCGTGATCGCACGGCACCCCGTCTGAAAATGGCCCGCTGACATCCAGCGTCAGCGTCTCTGAGGGTCGGACCCTGATCCGGTCTCCAAACTCCGCAAACACCACCAGACTGTCGAGAAGGTGATACCCGTCTTCCCGCTGGCCGGTCACATGCAGCGTCAGATTGATCTTCGCCCGTGCGAGCCGCTCAATCGGCGTCATCGCCCCGCTCCAACGGGTCCGCGCCTTCCTCGGCCAGAACTGCGTCCAGCCCCACTTCCAGCTTGCGCCGGATGCGGTCGGCCTCCGCCTCCTCCGGTTCAAAGGACAGCGCCCGCCGCCATTGGAACTGAGCCTCTATCTCGCGCCCCACGGCCCAAAGCGCATCGCCCAGATGATCGGTGATGATCGGATCAACAGGCTCCAATTCCGCCGCGCGTTCGAGGTTCTTGACCGCCTCGTCATAGCGGCCCAGCCGGAATTGCGCCCATCCAAGGCTGTCAACGATTGCACCGCTCTGCGGCCGCTCTGCGACAGCGGTCTCGATCATACCCAAGGCCTCTTCCAGATTGGTCTGCTTTTCCACCAGTGAGTAGCCCAGATAATTCAGCACAGACGGATGATCCGGGTTCAGGTCTAACGATGCTCTGAAATCGGCCTCTGCTTCCGGCCACTTCCCCTGCCGCTCGCGCGTGATCCCGCGCGTGTAGAGCACGAACCACTTTGATGGATGGTCCCCCTCGAATTGTTCCAACGCCCTGCTGTAAGCCATTTCCGCTTCGGCCATCTGATCGTCCCAGCGTAGAGCATCCCCAAGCGCTGCCTGCACCAGTGCCCGTTCGGGGAAGGTCGCGGCGAGTTCGGTGAGCGCCGTAATCCCGGCCTCCGCCTCTCCACTCCGCCGCAGCGCTTCGGCCCGTGCCATCTGCGCTTCGGCAAAGGTTGGATTGTTTTCCGGGACCTTCTCGTAGGCGGCAATAGCCAGCGCGTAGCGGTCCAGCCGTTCCAGATACTGCGCCGCCAGCGTGATCGCATGGACATGATCCGGCCAGATCGCCTCCGCGCCACGGGCATAGATCAGGCCAACAGCCGGATCGTTTTCGTCCTGCAACACGGCACTTACATTGAACAGCACCTCCGCGATGCCCTCTTTGGCGTTACGTGCAAAACTGCGCGGCAATGTCTCACCGGCCTCCAGCGCCGCACGCATCTCCACAAACACCTGCTCGGGATTGCTTCCCAGCATCCCGTCAATCATAGCAATCGCCGCGTCGGTGCGTCCTAGCTGACTGAGAATTTCCGCATGCGCCTGAACCGAACGCAGCGTCGGCTGCATGCCCTCGCTTGCGGGTAAGGCGAAAATTGCCTCCGCACCTTCCAGATCGCCGACTGCAGCCAGTGCCAAAGCCTTGTGATACAATCCATAGGACCGCAGGCCCCGCGCCGCGATCACGTCGTCAAACGCTTCAACAGAGCGTTGCACACGGCCCTCGCCATAAAGCGCCCATGCCTGCATCAGCCCGTCCACCAGAGATCCCGCCGTGCGACCGCTTTCGAGGAGGGCAAATAGATCGTCCCAGCGTTCGTTGAGTGTGGCATCGACCATCAAGGTGATTGTCGCGATCTGGCTGACCTGCCCGCTCTCATCCAGACGCTGCGCAAACGGCACCGCTTCCTCCCAAGCACCCATACCAATGGCTGCCTGAATGCGTGCTTCCAACAGTCGCGGGTTATAGGGCTCTTCATCCAGCGCACGGTCAAGGTAGCGTTGCGCATCCTCGAAGGCATAGGCGCTGCTTGAAGCTTGCGCTGCCAGATAAGCACCCGCATCGGCTCTGAGTGCGGATGGTGCGGCAGTCGTCGTTCCAATCGCCACAAAGGCGGCAAGTCCCAGTTGGATCAAACGCACGGTTCAATTCCTTTTTACCTTTTCCCTCTTACCTAGAACCCTCGGCAGCTTACCGCAATGTGAACACTCGCTTGTGATCGGATTTCGCACTTTAAACGGCCAAAACAACAAAAGGGCCGCACAATGGCGGCCCAAAGCTTAATTTCCGGTTAACGGCAGCCCGTCACATATTCGGGTAATTCGGCCCGTCGCCGCCTTGCGGCACAGTCCATGTGATGTTCTGGCTCGGGTCTTTGATGTCGCAGGTTTTGCAGTGCACGCAGTTCTGGAAGTTGATGACGAACCGCGCGTCCTTGCCTTCTTCTTCAACCACTTCGTAGACACCCGCAGGGCAATAGCGCTGCGCCGGTTCCGCATATTTCGGCAGGTTGACGCTAATCGGCAGCGACTCGTCTTTCAGCCGCAGATGCGCAGGCTGGCTTTCCTCGTGGTTCGTCATCGAGAAGCTGACATTGGTCAAACGGTCAAAGCTCAGCTTGCCATCAGGCTTCGGATAATCAATCGGCTTGTGCTTGCTGGCTTCTTCAGTGGCTTCTGCGTCGCTCTTGCCGTGCTTCAAAGTGCCGAGCAGGGACAGGCCGAACAGGTTGTTGGTCCACATATCCAGTCCGCCAAGCCCCAGTGAAGCCATCAGTCCGTAGCGCGACCACAGCGGCTTCACATTGCGTACTTTCTTGAGGTCTTTGCCCACCGGTCCGTCACGCAGAGCAGCATCGTATTCGCTCAATGTGTCACTCTGGCGTCCGCCCGCGATTGCGGCATGCGCGGCTTCTGCCGCGTGAATACCGGAAAGCATCGCGTTGTGGTTGCCCTTGATGCGCGGCACGTTCACGAGCCCCGCCGAACACCCGAGGAGACACCCGCCAGGGAAGGCCGTCTGCGGGATCGACTGATAACCACCCTCAGAGATCGCCCGCGCACCATAGGCCACGCGCTTGCCGCCCTTCAGTAGCTCCGCGACCATCGGGTGATGCTTGAAGCGCTGGAATTCCATGTAGGGGAACAGGTGCGGATTTGCGTAGTT
Organism: Marivivens sp.; assembly: GCA_017643845.1. Classification (GTDB taxonomy): domain Bacteria; phylum Pseudomonadota; class Alphaproteobacteria; order Rhodobacterales; family Rhodobacteraceae; genus JAEPMR01. Next base: position 18,507 of record JAEPMR010000008.1, read on the forward strand.
CAGGTGCACCACAAAACCCACATAAACCTGATTGTTATCAAGATGGTAAATGAACGATCCGCCGCCCGCATTCGACCCGAGCGGCCAGCCCATCGTATGGGTTACGGTGCCTTCGCGATGCTTCGCTGGGTCGATCTCCCAAATCTCTTTCATGCCGATGCCGAACTTCTGCACATCGCTGTTCTGGGTCAGATCGTATTTCGCGATCACCTCTTTCGAAAGCGATCCGCGCACCCCTTCAGAGAGGAAGACGTACTTGCCATGCAGCTCCATCCCCGGCTCGTAAGCGGGGCCGGGGGTGCCATCGGCGTTCTTGCCAAATTCACCGGCAACCACGCCTTTTACTTCGCCATTCTCGCCGTAAACCAGCTCTGAACAGGCCATGCCCGGGAAGATTTCGACGCCCATTTCCTCGGCCTGTTCCGCCATCCAGCGGCAGACATTTGCCATGGAAACAATATAGTTGCCGTGGTTGTTCATCAGCGGCGGCATTGCGACATTCGGAATGCGCAGTGCACCGGCCTCACCCAGCATGTAGAAATTGTCTTCCTTCACTGGCACTGTGATCGGGGCACCTTTGGCCTTCCAGTCAGGGATCAGACGATCCAGCCCCGACGGGTCCAGAACGGCGCCAGAAAGAATATGCGCACCAACCTCTGACCCCTTCTCCAGAACCACCACATTCAGATCGGCATCAAGCTGTTTCAGACGGATCGCCGCAGACAGCCCAGCCGGACCCGCCCCGACGATCACCACGTCATATTCCATTGCTTCGCGTTCGATCTCGGCCATGATCTTTCCCTTGTTTCAGCGTGGGCAGTCTGCCCGAAATAATGTTTCGTCTTGGGTTAACGTAACCCAGTCTCAAGGGCAATCTCGACGCGACGCAATTTGTCGCAGCCGCGACGTTGCAGGCGTCTGAATGCCCTAATAAATATGGACGCTTGCACTTGCAGCCGGTTTGCCGCATCACGGTGCAACGCAATTTGAACTCAAAGAAAATTCCTCTCGGAGGTCTCATGGAAAAAATCCCTCTGACCCGCGCTGGTTTCGATAAGATCGATGCGGAGTTGAAAACGCTCAAATCTGTTGAGCGTCCCGCCATCATCCGCGCAATCGCGGAGGCCCGCGAACATGGAGACCTGTCCGAGAACGCCGAATATCATTCTGCTAAGGAAAAACAGTCCTTCATCGAAGGTCGCATCAAAGAGCTTGAAGGCGTGATTTCGCTGGCGGATGTCATCGATCCAGCCAAGCTCTCTGGCGCGATAAAATTTGGCGCGACGGTTGCGCTTGTTGACGAAGATACGGATGAGGAAAAGACCTATCAGATCGTCGGTGAATACGAAGCCGATATTGAGCGCGGCTTGCTTAACATCAAGTCACCTCTCGCCCGTGCCCTGATCGGCAAGGAAGAGGGCGACAGCGTCGAGGTCCGCACACCGGGGGGCGAGCGGAGTTATGAAATCCTGAGCATCGCCTACAAGTGATCCAGTCTGGACCGGGGTGGCCATGACTGACCGCAGAAATACCGAAATTAGCCCGCCGGCACAGGTTTTTGCCGGATTTTCCATTATGGAATGGATCGTGATTGCAGCCGCGCTCGCATGGGCTGTTCTTGTGGGCATTGTGTCCTTCGGCGGCGCGGGCCCGGCGGCGGTGGCCGAGGTGATTCTCGCGCTTATGGCGGGCGTAGTGCCTGCCTTGCTGGTGTGGGTGACGATGACCACACGCCGCGCCGCTCGCAGTTTGCGCGACGAAGCCGCCCGGCTTGGTGTCGCGGTTGATGCGCTCCGGCAAAGTCTCTTGGCCGAGCGCCAGAATAAAAGCGGCTCTGTCGAGAATTCCGTTGAAAAGCGGCTCAACGAAATTGCCCGTGCTGCGCGGCAGACAGAAACCGTCCTCGCGATGTTCACCTCGACCCGTGATGCAACAGCCCATGCCCAGCCCGTACCTGCTCAGCCTTCGCAACCCGCTCCCGCGCCTCGCGAGGAGGATCAGCCTGCATTGGCGCTTGGCACGTCGAACGAGGATATGCAGCCGCCCCTTTCGAACGGCGATCTGATCCGTGCGCTGAACTTCCCAGAAACCTCTGAGGACGAGGCGGGATTTGCAGCATTGCGACGCGCATTGAAAGATCGCGAAGCGCGTCAGCTCGTGCAGGCGAGTCAGGATATCCTGACCCTGCTCAGTCAGGACGGGATCTACATGGATGATCTCCACCCCGATCGCGCTCGCCCTGAAATCTGGCGTCGCTTCGCCCGGGGGGACCGAGGAAAAGCGGTCGCCGCGCTAGGTGGAATTCGGGATCGCTCAAGTCTGGCGCTCACGGCGGGCCGGATGCGCGAAGACACCATTTTTCGCGATGCCGCACACCATTTTCTAAGGCGATTTGATCGCACCCTCGTTGCTTTCGAGGAAGGCGCGACTGATGCAGAAATCTCTGAATTTGCCGATACGCGTACGGCCCGTGCTTTCATGATTCTCGGGCGTGTGACAGGCACGTTCGACTAACGCAGCCGCCGCTCCATTGTTATCGTCCGGCGAAAGCCGAAGATATGCCGCAATATGCCGATAGACGCGCCACCGCTCTTTCTGAAACCCCGCCGTTCATAGAGCGCTTTGGCGCGGAAGTTGTCATCGACGACCTCCAGCCTGAGCATGTCGTATCCTTGTCTGTTTGCCTCCCGCGCAAGGGCCTCAATCAGGTCCGTTCCGATCCCATTTCCCCTGTATTCCCGCGCCACAACAATTCCGTCGATAACGAAACCGCCGGTGCCGAATGGGGACTTGAGAAGCGAGAACATAATGCGCCGCCAGACGGCTCCAATACGCCCGTAATGATCGACAAGGTATTTCGGATTTCCACGCAATAGACCCCCTTTCGGGGTTTGATAGCCCGCGATACCTGCGATCGAGCCGGCGGCAGTTCTGGCGCAGAAAATATGATCGGAATTCAATGCGCAGGCGATGTAGGCCACCGCCCGCTCCTGCGGCCCCAGCATTCTGCCAAGTTTCTCGCCAAATCCCTGCCAGTAGAGAGCGGCAACGTGTTCGCGCTCGCTTTGCTGTATGCCTTTTTCTATCTGCACGCCTATGCCTGACTTGGCTTTCCTTGACGTCGCCAGTCTAGCAGCACTCGGCCCTGATCGGTGAAGCGGAAAATCGTTTGATCTTCAGAGGCCGTCTGTCGCGAGGTTCTGACCCTCGTCCTGCTCCCAATATTCGCTGCGGCGCACTCCTGGAATTGCACCGAACTGCTCAGCGAGGACTTCTGGGAAGAATGAGACCCGGAAATGCGCAAACTGCGGAATTTCCTTCAGAATCGTGGTTGTAGAGATCGTGCATTGGGCCTTCGGAACAGCCCCATACGCCATCACCAGTTGAAGCACACGCTCCGCTGTTTCCGCAGAAACAACTAGCTCCATGATCTCGATGTAGTAGGTCTCTCGGGCATGATATGAACGGTAGATCCGCTCAATCTGTGGTGTGATGCCAAAGATCACGTCGTTCCGTTCTGGAAAGGTCTCATGCTTGAAAGTGCCAGCAGGATCCCACATGACCCGCTGGCTCGCATTGATCATAAGACCGGTATGCGCGCCGGAGTCACTGCCGACGTTGCGAACGGTGTAAAGTGTAAGAGAGGGCGGACCCGGATGCCGGTATACACTGCGTGCAACTTGCTCATCCGGCGCCCAGACAGGCTCAGCCGCGCCGCATCCGACAAGTGCCAATGGCGCTCCGGCAATGAACAGCCGCCGATTCATGCTCTCTTAGGCGTTGACCAGCGCGAGCAGGATGAGAGCGACGATGATGACAACGACGCCGCGCGTCGTGAATTTCATGAAGCCATCAAATGTCTTCTCCTGAACGGAGATATCCATTTCGCCATGCTTGTGATCGGCCATGTGAGTGTCCTCTGAATAACAGTTCGAAGGGTGATTAGACGATTCAGTCGGCGCTGTCACCATCAACCGAAGGACAGCTTGTCACAGTTTTCGCAAGTTTAGCTACAAGTTGCCGCCATACACTGCCGTCCGTCCGGCCCCCGAACCCAAAGCTCGCGGTCCCGCCAGCAAAACGTGCCTTCTTCGCCGCATATTAAAGGGGCTGTCGCACGATACCGAAATTCTTCAATCGGGCGGCCAAGCATCTCGGTCGCAAAGAGCATCAATAGCTGGGCGAGGAGCGGCCCATGCACTACCAAGCCGGAATATCCTTCGACTGTCCGGGCGTAATCCGCATCGTAGTGAATGCGGTGGCCGTTAAACGTCAGCGCGGAGTAGCGAAACAGGAGCGTGCTGTCGAAGCGATGAACCTTGCGATCAGTTTCATCGGTGCGAGCGCGCGGCGGCTGGCCGCTCTGGGCGTCCAACTCGCGATAGACGAGTTCTTGCCACTCGGTCAGTGCCAGCCCATGCCTCTGTCGAAAATCATGGCGCAGCGTGACAAATCCCAGCGGCCCGCTCTTGCCGCTCTTGCGTGTCACATTCTCAATGACAGTTTCCCTTTCCGCCTGAATGCCAGCCAGAAGTGGTCGGTGAAAAACCAATCGCCCCGCAGCCCACATCCGGCGCGGAAGTCCCAGATCGGGAATAAAACCTCCGACCTTTGGATGTCCGTCGCGCCCTAGTTTCTCGGGGGGTTCAGGCGTCCAGAAATAGAGCTGATGAAAAAAAGGTGGGAGCGCGCTCCCTTGGGTAATATTTCCCTCCAGTCCGAGCGCGACTTGTAAAGCTGACGCGCGCGCTGGATCAATCTGGTCCGATTTCGTATCGCGTTGCTGGCCGGAGGAAGTCATACTTGGGTCACCACAGGGATTTGGGGTTGAAATGCAGGTAGCCGCACTGGATCATTTGGTTCTAACAGTCGCCAATCTAGAGCAGACCGTGGACTTCTACCAATCGGTTTTGGGGATGGAGAAAGTCACCTTTACCGGCGCTGACGGGGCAGAACGCGTGGCGCTCAAGTTCGGATCCCAGAAAATTAACCTGCATCCCATATCAGCACCGCTTCAACCGCACGCGAGGGCTCCGACCGGCGGCAGCGCGGATTTGTGTTTTCTGACGGAACAGTCGATCCCGAATTGGCAAAAGCATCTTACGCACCTCGGCGTCGAGGTGGAAATCGGTCCGGTTCCTCGAACAGGGGCCGAATTCCTGCTTTTGTCTCTCTATATCCGCGATCCCGATGGCAACCTGATTGAAATTGCCACTCAGAATTGACCGACGAGCTTCTTGAGATCGGCCATCTGTGTTTCCAATGCCGCCCTGTAACGGTCGTTGGACAGTCGACCATCAGCATCGAACTGATCCTTTGCTTGAGCGATGAGAACCTCGCGCCCCGTCAGCAATTTTGGCCCAAAGGGGCTGATAACAAGCCGCAGAGAGTTCTGCGCTCTTTCCCCACCAGATCGTCCAGCAGTTGCTGACATGATCGCAACGGGCGTGTCCCGCCATGGATTACCTTCGGCGCGGCTCACCCAGTCGAGCGCGTTTTTCAGAACGCCAGAGAGCGCCTTGTTATATTCGGGCGTTGAGATGATCACTGCCTCGGCTGCCTCGATTTGCGCGACGAGTGTTTTCACGACTTCAGGAATTCCATGCTCAGCCTGCAAATCCGCGTCAAAGAGCGGAAACCTGATGTCAGCCTCGATAAAGTCATCTGTGCCGTAGATCCGCCCTGCTTCGCGAATCAGTTTCCGGTTGTGAGAGTCGCGCCGTAACGAACCTGATATTCCCAGTAGCATGATCGAATCCTTTGCTTCCCCAATGAGGTAGGCGCTCAAGCCTCGACCGCAAGGCCACAAGCGCTTGCGGTTCTGTTCGCCTTCGCACATGGTCCTCGCAGATTCTGAGGGAATGAGAATTCATGTCACACGGTGGTCAGATTGTTGCGGAAACACTTGCCAAACTTGGTGTAACGCGGGTGTTTTCCGTCCCGGGGGAAAGCTTTCTCGCGGTTCTCGACGGATTACATGACAGCAAGATTGAAAATATCGTCTGCCGCCACGAGGGAGCGGCCGCGATGATGGCCGAAGCGCATGGCAAAATGACAGGCGAGCCTGGCGTCGCATTTGTCACACGGGGACCAGGCGCTACGAATGCCTCTGCAGGTGTCCACGTGGCATGTCAGGATTCTACGCCGATGATCCTCTTTGTGGGGCAAATCGATACGGCGCATCGGGATCGTGAGGCATTTCAGGAGGTCAACTATCGCGCTGCATTTGGTCCGATCGCGAAATGGGCAACCGAGGTCGAAGATTCCGCCCGACTGACTGAATATGTTCGCCGCGCTTACAAGGTTGCTGTCTCCGGTCGTCCCGGTCCGGTGGTCGTAGCGCTTCCTGAAAATGTGGTGTCTTGCCCTGATGTGTCTCTCTCTAGAATAACCAAGCCTGTTCCGCTCCGGCAATCGCTCGCGGAACCTGCTCGCGCAGCAATGGACTGGTTGGCGGAAGCCGAGCGCCCGCTTGTTATTGCCGGTGGCCCTCACTGGTCGAAAGGCGCGGCCGAAGCCCTCGCGACATTTGCAGAAACCCAGGGGCTGCCTGTCGCTGTCGGGTTTCGTAGACAGGACTACATCGACAACCGGCATACGAACTACGCTGGCGATTTGAATGTCGGGGTGAATCCGAGGCTCGCGAAACGCCTGAGGGAAGCAGACCGGCTTTTGGTGCTGGGTTCGCGACTGGGCGACATCGAAACTCAGGGCTACACATTGGTAGACCCCGCATCACCAACCCAGCTGATCTGTCACATCCACGCTGATGAAAACGAGATCGGTCGGGTCTATCCGGTGGAAATGGGCTTTGCGACCCGCGCGGATCACTTTGTCGAAGAGCTGGCAAAGCTCCCTCCAGTTTCGGGGGATTGGACTGACTGGACCACATCCGCGCGTCAGGATTACGATCACTGGCTCTCGCCTCAGCAAAGCCCTGGTGACGTCAAGCTCGAGCAGGTCATAGGTTGGCTCTCGGCCAATCTTCCTGAAGATGCGATTATCACAAATGGCGCAGGCAATTACGCCGCGTGGCTGCACAGATATTTTGTCTACAAAACCTATGGAACCCAGCTTGCTCCAACGTCCGGTTCAATGGGGTACGGCTTTCCGGCATCGATTGCGGCGTCATTGGAACATCCTGACCGCCAGGTGGTCTGCCTTGCCGGGGACGGCTGCTTCCAAATGACACTTAACGAGATGTCCACCGCAATCCAAAGCGGGGCGAAGCCAATTGTGATCGTCGTCAACAATGGGCGTTACGGGACGATCCGAATGCACCAGGAACGCACCTACCCTGGCCGGGTCAGCGGCACCATGTTGGCAAACCCCGATTTCGCGGCACTTGCGCGTGCCTACGGGGGGCAAGGCGAGATTGTAGTTTCAGGCGATCAGTTTGCCGACGCCTTTGCCCGATCAGTGGAGGCAGGAACGTTGGCCGTGATCGAGTTGCGGGTCGATGAGGACGCGCTCTCCCCGTCACTTACTCTGAGTGGATTGCGCAGTTAGTCAAACGTGGATGGAGGCGAGAAACCGAGCAGCGCTTCTTTGGCCGCCATCGGACGTTTTCCCTCACGTTGCAGCCGCGTCACTTCGATAGCGCCTGATCCGCAGGCGACAACAAGGTCGTGCAGGACATGACCCGCAGAGCCGGACTCTTGTGCAACGCGCGAGCCAAGGAGCTTGATCCGTTCGCCTTCAGCTTGCGTCCATGCGCCGGGAAAAGGGGAAAGTCCCCGAATTAGGCGGTCGACGTCCTCGGCTGGTCGGGTCCAGTCGATCCGTGCTTCGGTTTTGTCGATCTTGCTGGCGTAGGTCACACCCTCTGCCGATTGCGCGACGGGGATAAGGTCATGCAGACGGTCGAGCGCGTCAACAATCGCCTCCGCCCCGAGCGCAGAGAGCCGATCATGCAGCTCCGCAGTTGTTTCCTCTGCCTTTATTGCGGTAGCGCGTCGGAGTAGCACATCCCCCGTATCTAGCCCTTCATCCATTTGCATAATGCAAATGCCGGTTTCAGTGTCACCGGCCATGATTGCCCGATGGATCGGTGCCGCGCCACGCCATCTGGGGAGGAGGGAAGCATGAATATTCAGGCATCCGTTCAGAGGGGCATCTAGGACTTCCTTTGGTAGAATGAGCCCGTAGGCCACAACAACTGCAACATCGGCATTTAACGCCGCGAATTCGATTTGCGCGGCTTCGTTTCTCAACGACGTCGGGTGCCGAACGTCCAGTCCGAGTTCCACTGCGCGGCTGTGGACTGGCGTTGGGCGGGGCTTCTTGCCGCGTCCAGCTGGGCGGGGCGGTTGGCAATAGACCGCAGCGATTTCATGACCGGCCTTGATGAGAGCATCCAGAGCGGGAACAGAAAAATCTGGCGTACCCATAAAGACAACACGCATGTTATCCTCCTAACGGAATTTTCTGGCTTTCTTGATCAGCATTTCACGTTTTACCTTGCTTAGCCGATCAAAATACATCCGGCCGTTGAGATGGTCGATCTGGTGCTGAACGCTTGTCGCCCAGAGAGAGACGAAATCGCGTTCCTCTGTTTCGCCTTCGGCGTTGAGGAACCGAACGGTCACCGCGCGGGGGCGGGAAATTTTTGCACTAACGCCAGGAAGATTCGGGGACGCTTCCTCATGGATGCGTGGTTCGATCGAAGCATGCAGGACTTCTGGGTTGGCCATTCGAATGACCTGGCCTCGAGCTGTAGAGGCATCGACAACGGCAAGTCGCAATGGAATGCCCAATTGCACTGCCGCAAGGCCAACGCCTGGCATTGCCTCCATAGCATCAATCATTTCGTCCCAAATCGACCGGATTTCATCCGTGATCTCCGTCACCGGCTCGGCTGGCGTCCTCAGGCGCTTGTCGGGCCACATTACAAACGGACGATGGGGCATGCTCAGCCGCCTCTTGCGCGCTCGCGCTTGAGCTTTTGCATTTTGCGCGTGATCATCTGGCGACGGAGAGGTTTGAGGTAGTCGATAAAGAGTCTTCCGTTGAGGTGGTCTATCTCGTGCTGGACGCACGTGGCCCAGAGACCATCGAACTGTTCTTCTACTGTCTTTCCGTCAAGTCCGAGCCAACGGACCTTCACCTCGGCGGGGCGTTCAACTTCTGCGAACTGCTCGGGGATAGAAAGACAGCCCTCCTCGTGGATATTTGTCCCTTCAGACTCCCAGAGGATCTCGGGGTTGATCAGAACCATTGGTTCGGGGGTCGCATCCTCGTCTTTGACGCAATCCATCACGACGACACGGTTCAGCAATCCGATTTGAGGCGCGGCAAGACCGATTCCCGGGGCGTCATACATCGTTTCGAGCATGTCGTCGGCCTGCTTGCGGATGGTATCCGTAAGCTCGGTAACGGGGTCGGCTACCTTTTTCAGGCGCGGGTCGGGGTGTATGAGGATCGGTCGCAGCGTCATGAGGGGCATTTAGGGGATGGAGAAGGTCAGCGCAACATGGGCTTGCATCATCTTGCGATGCGGTTAGCGTGCGAACGAACCGAAGCAGGAGCTCTTATGAATTTCGACGAATTGATCGATCGGCGCGGAAAATCTGTCACAAAATGGGACGCGATTGACCTTCTCTACAAAATGCCGACCGACGATGCACTTGCGATGTGGATTGCTGATATGGACTTTCGGCCCGCAGCTTGTGTTCAGCAGGCCGCCGAAGAGCTCCTGAAAAGAAACGATTACGGGTATTTCACCCATTTCGATCAATATTACGAAGCGGTCTGCTGGTGGGCTCAGAACCGGCATGGATGGAAGGTAGAACCGGACTGGATCACGATAACTGGTGGTCTGGGAAATGCCATTGCACTTGCCATTCAAACCTTCACCGATCCAGGTGATGAAATTGTGATATTCACACCCGTCTACCAGGAATTCGCGATGAAAACCCGTAACGCGGGACGGGCTGTCCGAGAATTGCCGCTTGCGATCGGTGACGACGGTAAATTCGTGATGGATTTTGACCGATACGATGCGCTTTTGACCGGCAAGGAGCGTCTTGCGATCCTGAGTTCACCGCATAATCCTGCCGGCCGTGTCTGGTCTGCGGAGGAACTGCGTGCTCTTGTCCGGTTCTGCCGGAAGCACGGGCTCTTGCTGATTTCAGACGAGGTGCATCAGGACATCGTTTTCCCGGGACATCAGCACACGACGATTCTGAACGCGGTTCCTGATGCAGCGGACATGACGGTGGTCATGTCCTCAGCTTCCAAGACATTCAACCTAGCTGGTCTCAGGACTGGAAATGTGATCATTCCTGATCCCAATCTGCGGAAGAAATTCAAGAGCTTCTGCCGTAGCCTCGATATGTCGCCTAATTTGTTCGGAATTCGGATGACCCAAGCTGCCTACAGCCCTGCTGGGGCCGCATGGGTGGATGCCTTGTGCGTCTATCTTTCCGAAAACGCGAAAGTTTTCCTTGAAGGTGCTCGCCAGATCAAAGGCGTGACGGCCATGGACATGGAGGCGACCTACCTCGCGTGGCTCGATTTCGCAGGCACGGGCCTACCGGTAGAGGAGATTCAGGATAGGGTCGTGAATACTGCTCACATAGCGCCGACGCCGGGTGTCCCGCTGGGAACGGGAGGGGAAACCGGGCTGAGGTTCAATCTTGCCTTGCCGCGCATTCGGATCGAGGACGCAGTTGACCGGCTCCAGAAAGCTTTTAATGACGTGTCGTAGATTTCCAGATTGGGCGTTTACCGCGGGAGAAGTGCGACCGGCTCGTCGTTCTCACGCTCGAAATCTGCGGCGGGCCTGTCGGCTACAGGGGCGTGCCACTTGAATTCGTAGATCCGCTCACCGTCCTCCTCTCGGGAGGTGTAGACGAGACATTGATAGAGGTGCCGCGCGCCGTCATATAGCTCAACATGACCGCGCAAATTCGGTGCATTTTCCGCGTCCATGGCAAAACCGCCGTCCCAGAAACGCAAAACGCGGTGAACGTTGTCGCCATCGTGTACGCAGAGACGCGACGATCGTCTCTGTGCAGCCTTGCGCGCGTCTTCGAGCCCTTTTCGAACCGCTTCTGGCAGAAAATCAGTCATCTCCGTGCCTCCTCCTCATCGAAGAACATCTCCGATTGGTGATGAAATTCAAGATAAGGATCACAGGCTTGCGATTTCCGTGCCACGATGCGTTGCCGATTTACACGGCCTCCTTGCGAGCCTTTGGGCGCAAAACATGCGGGCGTGCTGCATCGTAAAGCGCACTATCCGGGAAGCCGTGCTGATCCGAGAGCGCGGGACCGACGAGGATCAAAGCAGTGCGCGTGATCTTGGCCTCGCGTACTTTTTCACGCACGGTCGCAAGGGTGCCGCGGATGATTTGTTGATCGGGCCACCCGACACGGTAGATCACTGCAACGGGGCAATCTTCGCCATAGAATGGGATCAATTGGCGTTCGATTTCGCGCAGTGCCCGGATGCCGAGATGGATAGCGAGGGTAGTTCCGGTGCGGGCAAAATTCTCCAACGTCTCGCCTGCGGGCATCGAGGTCGATTTCATCGACATGCGGGTGAGAACGATAGATTGAGCGACTTCAGGAATGGTCAATTCCTGCCCGAGTGCCGCCGCCGCAGCGGTGTAGGCAGGGACGCCGGGAATGATCTGATAATCAATGTTATCCTGACGAAGGCGCCTGATTTGCTCTGCGATCGCGCCATAAAGCGAAGGATCGCCGGAATGCACACGCGCGATATGCTGCCCTTTTTCGTGGGCCGCGACGATTTCCGCATGGGTTTCATCCAGCGTCATCGGCGCGGTATCGAGCACGCGCGCATCCTTGGGGGCGATTGCAACGACCTGTTCGGGCACCAGTGACCCTGCATAGAGGCAAACGGGGCATTCGCCGATCAGACGTGCGGCCTTGAGTGTCAGAAGTTCGGGATCGCCCGGCCCTGCGCCGATGAAATAAACAGTCATGCCTGCGCTTCCTTCTTTTTGGAGAGATCGCCGTCGATTTTTCGGGCGTATCCCCTCGGTGTGAACATTCGCGGGCCTTCGCCCAACTGTGCTAGGCGGGAGTTCGACGAGCCGATCAGAACCACAGTCAGCATATCGACCTCATCGACCTCCAAATCGGCAAGCTTGCGATAGCGGATATGTTCTTCGGGCCTGCCAAGGCTTGAAGCTAGCATCACAGGCGTATCCGCTGGACGGTGCTCAAGCAGGATGTCACGTGCCTCGGCAAGGAGCGTGCGCCGTGTCTTGGAGACCGGATTGTAGAATGCGATGACAAAATCGCCTTCTGCGGCGGCCTTCAGGCGTCGGATGATGTCATCGCGGGGGGTGAGCAGGTCCGAGAGGGAGATCGTGCAGAAATCATGACCTAACGGAGCACCAGCACGGGCAGCAGCCCCTTGCAAGGCAGACACACCGGGGGAGCAGACGACCTCGACCCGATGCGCGGCATCCGAGACGCCGTGCTGATCTGCGTCGCGGTCCAGCAGTTCGAACACCAATGCACCCATGGCGTAAATGCCTGCGTCACCAGAGCAGACAAGGGCGACATTCTTGCCCAAAGCTGCCTGCTCCAGCGCATAACGGCAACGGGCCTCTTCACCACCAAGCGGGAAATCAGAGCGTTGTTTGCCTGCTGCAAGCGGGCCTAGGAGGTCAATATAGAGGCCGTAGCCAACAAGCTCTTCAGCGTCGGCGACAAGGCGCGAAACTTCGGGCGTGCGCCAGCTGGATTGGCCGGGCCCAATCCCAACAATTGAAAGCCTGCCGCGTGCGCGGCCACGCAATGTGGTAATGGGGGCAGGGGCTTTGGAGATTGCGCAAGTCGCATTCGCAGTTTTGCGTTTGGTCACATGCAGGGTGCCTTCAGATCCAACCGCTGCGAGTGCTGCGGCCTCGGAAACGCCATGGCAGCCCACCTCGGCAAAGACCACATCGGATGGATTGGCGAGGCGCGGGGTTTCTTCTTCCAGTTCGGAGGCGTCGAAGAGGCGGAATGGAACGCCCAGACGCCGCGCAACCTCATTGATTGCTTGTTCGTCCGCCTTGAGGGCGACGGAGTTGACGCAAGCGATTGCGCCTGTGGCGATGCCAGCCTCTGCAAGTGTGGTTTCGACCAAATTCCAAAGCTCGTCGGGGTCCGCATTGCGGGCGCAACCAAGTCCGAGGGCATAGGACTGTGGGTGATAGACGAGTGTTTGGCTGTCGCCATCCTTTGGTGCCTCGGTGACGACAAGCGTCACGGTTCCATTTTCGCTGCTTTCCAGATCGAAAAGATCGGGGCCTTCGACGCGTGGTTTCGCACCATTGAGCAAGGCGGCCATGACGGACTTGGCGTCCTGCGGATTGGCAAGACGATAGCCTGAGGGCGGTGCGTCCAGCGCGGCGCCAATGGCCAGATCGCCAGCGGTTGTGACGGCCGCGACGCCGCCGAGCGCTTCGGCGATTTGCCGGGCGAGCCTGTTTGCGCCGCGATGGCCGCCAAGCAAGGGGATGACGACGCTGCCATCATCGGCGACGGAAATGACCGGTGGCTCGGTTGTTTTGTCTGCAAGTAGCGGGGCAACGCCACGGATCAGAATGCCACTTGCGCAGACGCCGATTACAGGCACTCCGGCGGCAAAGAGATCGCGGGTATGATCGAGGGCATTCGGGAAAAACGCGTCTGCCTCTGCAACGCGGCCTTCCCGGCCATGAACGGCGAGATCAAGTGTTGTGGCGATGCGATGGGCTGTGGCCTCGCCAGAAGCTGAGAGTGCGAGGACGACTGGTTTCAAAGCCACGGATCGGCTCCCTTCGTGAGTAGAATCATGGAGAAATAAGGTGCTTTTTCAGGAGCTTGCGCGAGCGGCAGGCAAACTTCTTTGGGCAGGCTGGCGCGTTCTATGTAGACAGCCTGATTTTGCAAGCCGAGCGTCTCGAGGACACGACGGATCTTTGCGAGATGACGCCCGACTTTCATGATGACCACGCTATCGGCGCGAGAGATTTCGTCGGTCAGGGCGTCTTCCGGAAGTGGGCCGGGCAGGATGGTCAGGCGCTCATTGCGCGCTGCGAGCGGCAGCGCGGCGCGCGCGGCGCAGGCGGTGACCGACGTGACGCCTGGCACGATTTCGACGGTGTAGCGCTCTTTTAGGCGGGCGTGGATGTACATGAACGAGCCATAGAAAAGCGGATCCCCTTCACAGAGGCAGATGACGTCCTCTCCTGCATCCAGAGCGGCGGCGATCTCGACCGCGCCGTTGTCATAGGCCGCCTGCGCTGGTCCCCGCTCGGTGCTCATCGGGACATCCATGATGATTTCGCGGGCGGTGGCGGGGATGAGATCAGCCGCGATGGAGCGGGCGAAACTGTCACCACCTGCGAGCGTCGGGTAGGCGATGACCGTTGCGGATTCGATCAGACGGGCGGCGCGAAGGGTCAGGAGGTCAGTCGCGCCGGGACCTAGGCCGACGCCGTAGAGGGTGCCTGTCATCGTTTCACGAGGCTCCATTGGGTGACGGGCATGAGCGGGCGCCAGCCGGTGAGGCGGCCAACAGGCTCGGCGCGGTTGACCGCGATTTTGGTCAGCATTCCGCCGTGGGTTTTATGAAGCGCGAGGAGCTGCGCCTCGCTTTCGAGGGTGACGGCATTGGCGACGAGGCGGCCGAGGGGACGCAGGGCTGACCATGCGGCGTTGAAGGTTTCGTCCGACATGCCGCCGCCGATGAAGATCGCGTCGGGCGCGGGGAGATCGGCAAGGCAATCGGGTGCGGTGCCTTCGATCAATTCAAGTTTTGGTGCGCCCAAGGCGAGCGCGTTCGCGGCGGCCATCGTGCGACGGTCCGCGCGCGGTTCGATGCCGATGGCGCGGGCGTAATGTGCCGCGCGCATCCATTCGATTGCGACAGAGCCGCAACCGCAGCCGATATCCCACAAAAGTGCGCCGCGCATCGGCATCAGCTTGGCGACGGTGACAGCGCGCACTTCCTGCTTGGTCATCGTTCCGTCGGACTGGAACAGCGCGTCGTCGAGGCCGGGGATGCGTGGAAGCAGTGCAGCATCGGGGTCTGCAATACACTCTACGGCCAAAGTGTTAAATTCGGGTACTACATGCGCCCAGCTTTCCGCGATGCCGTCAAAACGCGCTTCATCCGCGCCGCCCATGGCCGCCAAAACCGTCATGCGGGAGCGGCCATATCCGCGCTCGGACAGAAATTTTGCAATTTGTGCAGGGGTTTGCGCTCCGGTGGTGAGGACGAGGAGGCGTTGGTCGGGCTGTATGAATGCGATCATTTGCTCGACGGGGCGGCCGTGGACGGTCAGGGTTTCAACGTCTGGCAGCGACCAGCCCATGCGGGCGGCGGCGAGCTGGAAGGCGGAGAGCTGCGGGTGGTAGACGATTTGGGATGGATCAATCGCGCGGCCGATGCGAGCCCCGACAGAGAACCAGAGCGGATCGCCCGTGGCGAGCACGGCGACGCGGCGACCACGGAAGGATTCAAGCTGTTCTATCAACGCGTTAAAGGGACTGGGCCACGACAAGCGCTCGGCTGTTATGCTGGCCGAAAGCGTATGATGGCGGTCCCCGCCGATAATGATTTCGGCGGCTTCGAGCACCGCGCGGGTGGCCGGAGAAAGGCCTTCCAGACCGTCCTCTCCGATGCCGATAATGTGGAGCCAAGGGTCAGACATGGGGCGCCTCCAAAGTGTTTGCAGGTGCAGCGAAACGGGCCGAATCGGGGGATGCACAAGTGATGCACAATTCATGCACATTCCATGCATATCGCACCTGCAGAAAGTTAACAGCGCGGGCGGTCATGAACGCTCCTCCGGCAGGCCGCCAGCGGCGAGCGCATTGACGGCGGCAGAGGCGATAGCAGAGCCGCCGCGACGCCCGCGCAATGCCACGAAATCGCAACCGCGCGGGTCGGCGGCGAGCTCGGCCTTTGACTCCGCCGCGCCGACGAAGCCTACCGGGAAGCCGAGAATGACAGCGGGTTTGGGCGCGCCCCCGTCGATCAGTTCGAGGAGGTGGAAAAGTGCGGTGGGCGCGTTGCCGATGGCGACGACTGCACCTTCCAAGCGCTCGGCCCAGAGCCGCACGGCCGCGGCGGAGCGTGTGTTTCCGATCTCGGTGGCGAGTGATGGCACGGACGGATCATTGAGGGTGACGATGACCTCGTTACCAGCGGGCAGGTAGCGGCGGATGATGCCCGCGCCGACCATTTCGCAATCACAGAGGATCGGCGCGCCGTTCTTCAACGCTGTATGCCCGGCCTCGAACGCCGAGGGCGAAAACGCGAGGCGATCTGCAATCTCGACCATGCCGCAGGCGTGGATCAGACGTGTCGCCATGGCCTGCATCCCGACGGGGAAACGTTCCAGCCGTGCTTCGCGACGGACGGTGGCGAAACTTTCGGCGTAGATGGCCTTCGGATCTTTTTCGTAGGGGCGCATGGCGGGTCTTTCGCGCCGGGCCGATTGGCGCGGCTGGGGTGATGCGCGGCGGTCAGGCCTTGCGTGATTTCAAGGCGCTTTGTGGCCCGTGCGGATGATCCGCGTGCGGGTAGGGCGCATGATGATGGTGGTGGTCATGATCGTGATGATGATGGTCGTGGCTATGACCGTGATCATGGTGATGATGATGATCGTGCCCGTGATCATGACTGTGATCATGATGATGGTGGTGATGATCGGCTTGCAGGCGGCACAGGCCGGTGCAGAACGTATCACACAGGGCGCAATCGGCAACGTTCGAGCCGGGTGCGGACGCGCCTTGGCCCTCGACGTGGTGATGGTGGCTTTCCTGTACGGCGCCGACCTCGGATTCAAAGCCCAGAACCTGCGTGCGGTATTTGCACAGAACACAGGTTGGCGGCGGCACGTCACTAAAGGCAGGGTGGCCTGCGCCCTTTTCAGCGGCGAGCGCGGCGCGCTGCTCGGGGGTGATTTCGGTAACGGTTCCGTCCTCGATGGCGAGCACCTGTGTGCGATACTGGCAGGTGCCGCAATTTGGTGGGGGGACAGCATAGGTTTGCTCGCGAACGCGCTCGGCAAAGGTTTCGAGCACTTTCGGGTGGTCGCCCAAGTAACCTGCCTTGATGAACTGCATGTGGGGGTGTTCGGCGGCGACCTGATCGGTGAATCCGTAGATGCGGTCGATCAGGATGCCGGAGAACAGGAAGTAGGGGAACACGATGGCGCGTTTGTAGCCGAGTTTTGCAACGTGCTGGAGGCATGGCTCGACAAGCGGGAAGGTCACGCCGGAATAGCCGACTTCGCACCAACCGAAGCCCATGCCTTCCTGCAACATGCGGGCGATCTTGGCGACGTTGCCGTTGGCATCGGGGTCGGATGCGCCGCGCCCGATGACCACGAGGCAGGTTTCGTGCAGGCTGACGGTGCCGTGCTTTGCGTTGGCGCGGTCAACGGCCTCCTGAATGCGGGCACCGGCGGCTGCGATCATCTTGGGGTCGACGCCGAGTTCGCGGCCATAGGAGATTTGCAGGCCGTGTTTGGCGGCGTAGGTGTTGAGCACGGTGGGGATGTCGTTTTTGGCGTGCATCGCGGCAAAGAGCATGCCCGGAACGGCGAGGATGCGCTCGCAGCCCGCTTCGCGCAGGCGGTCGAGACCATCGCGGATCACTGGATTGGCGAATTCGAGATAGCCGTAGTCGATCTCCCACTCGTCAGGCAGGTAGGCAGGGAGCTTTTCAGCCAAAACCTTGAATTCATCGACGGCGGACTGGCTGCGTGAGCCGTGGCCGCAAATCATCACACCGGTTTTCATGCGGCGGCCTCTTCGGTGTCTTCGTCTTCGATCTCTTCCTCGGTGGACGCGTCTTTGCCCTTTAGCGCGCCGCGAATGCCGAGCAGGATGGCGAGGCCGAGTGCAATACCGGCAACCCAGTGATCATGGCCGGCGATTTCGCCAAGATGGCCGGGATGGGCGGCTGCCGTGCTGGCGAGCACGGTAAAGAAGAAAGCGAGCGCGTGGCGCATGATCGGACCTCCTTGTCGGGCAGAAACCAGAGGCCCGCGGCTGTGCGGGGTCAAGTGACGATGCAATCTTCTGGCCCCCTATTTGGGTCGACCCACCGATTACCAACCTCTCTGGCCCTTGCCGGGCTTCGTCTGTTGGCCTTCGTATAGGGGGCGTGTGGCTTTGGTGCAAATGGTTAAACGTCGCACGGAGAGCTGAATCCGACTTGTGCGTATGTGCGGAGGCGGCTGCGCGGTGATCCGCGTTTTCACCCGTCGGATCTTGGCTATCTCAGACCTGACAGTTTGAGAAAAGGAGCATGTGATGGGACGCCTCGTCGACGGTAAATGGGAAGATGTCTGGTACGATACGAAAAAGAGCAAAGGCGCGTTTGTGCGCACTGAGGCCAAGTTTCGCAATTGGGTGACGGCTGATGGCAGTGCGGGACCGAGCGGCGAGGGTGGTTTCAAGGCTGAAAGCGGTCGTTACCACCTCTATGTGAGCCTTGCCTGTCCCTGGGCGCACAGAACCCTGATTTTCCGCAAGCTAAAGGGGCTTGAGCCGCATATCGACGTATCGGTCGTACACCCCGACATGCTGAGCGATGGATGGACATTCGATGCTGAGTTCGAGGGTGCGACAGGTGACCAGCTGCATGGCGCGGCCTTCATGCGGGATGTCTATTTGCGGGCAATGCCGGACATGAGCGGTCGCGTGACGGTTCCTGTGCTCTGGGACAAGGAGCGCGACACCATCGTTTCGAATGAGAGTGCGGAGATTATCCGTATGTTCAATTCCGCGTTTAACGAGGTGACCGGGAATAACGATGATTACTGGCCCGAGGACATGCGCGATGAGATCGAGGAAGTGAATGTGCGGGTGTACGACACCGTGAACAACGGGGTCTACAAAAGCGGTTTTGCGACCACGCAGGTGGCGTATGATTCGGCTGTTGTGCCGCTCTTTGAGACCCTCGACTGGCTGGAAGAACGGCTGTCGCGCCAGCGGTATCTGGCAGGGGACCGGATCACCGAGGCGGACTGGCGGCTGTTTACGACGATGGTGCGGTTCGACGCGGTTTATCACGGGCATTTCAAGTGCAATCGCGCGCGGCTGGTGGACTATCCGAACCTCTGGGCACATACGCGCGAACTGTATCAGTGGCCCAGCGTGCGGGAGACCGTGGATATGGCGCATATCACCCGACACTATCATTACAGCCACGAGAGCATCAATCCGCACCGGATCGTGCCAATCGGACCGCGCCCCAATTTTGATGCGCCGCATGGACGGGGGGGAAGCGCCAAGATGTCGCTTGCCGGTTAGACTGCGACGGAACTGCTTGAGCTTCGGCCGGAATTCCGGTTGAAGCCTTGCGGCGAACAGATGGGAGTCCGGTATGACGAGTTGGATCACGGTATGTGACACCTGCAAGCGTGAAGGCTGGGCCGAGAGCGGCGCGGCGCAGACGGATGGCGAGGTGCTTGCGGCGCTGGTCGAGGCCGCTGCCGAAGGGCAGGAGCAGGTGCGCACGCGGCGGGTATCGTGCACGATGGGCTGTGACAGAGCCTGTAACGTGGTGGTTCAGAGCGCGGGAAAACTGTGCTATTCGCTGGGGAAATTCGAACCCACCGAAGAGGATGCCGCTGCGATCGTGGAATATGCTGCCAAACATGCGCAAAGTGAAACCGGGCAGGTGCCATTCCGAGAATGGCCTCAGGGGGTGAAGGGGCATTTTGTGAGCCGCCATGCTCCGCTGCCCGCAACCGAGTAGACGCGTTTGGGCAACGGACGGGATCACGGAGGGGGGCTGGACGCCGCCATCGCACGCTGGGGCGGTGATCGCGCGGGGTGGCTCGATCTGTCTACCGGCATCAATCCCGTTGCCTATCCGACGGATGGTCTGAGCAAAGACGCGTGGACGGCGCTGCCGGATGCCGGTGCCTTCGAACGGTTGGAGCGCGCCGCACGCGCTTTCTGGAACGTGCCGGACGAGGCGGAGATCCTACCCGCTGCGGGCGCTTCGGCGCTGATCGCGCGCTTGCCGCAACTGTGTGAAACCGGAGCGGTCGCGATTGAGAGGCCGACCTATAACGAGCACGAGGCGGCCTTTGCCGCGTCTGGCTGGACAGTGTCCGGCAAAGAGGGCGCCAACGCACAGGTCGCGGTGCATCCGAACAATCCCGACGGCCGCATCTGGGGTGCGGATGAAATCACTGCACCATTTGCGGTGATCGACGAGAGTTTTTGTGACATTGCCCCCGATGCGAGCCTGATCAGGCTGGCAGCGGACGAGGGCCGCGTGGTGCTCAAGAGCTTTGGCAAGTTCTGGGGGTTGGCCGGACTGCGGCTGGGATTTGCGATCGCACGCCCAGAGGTGCTGGCCCCGATGAGGGATATGCTGGGGCCGTGGCAGGTATCCGGCCCTGCGCTGGAAATCGGGGCGCGGGCGCTGACCGATACCGGCTGGGCTACAGAGACCCGCCTGAGGCTGCAAGCCGATGCGGTGCGTCTCGATGCGCTGATGCAGGGGCATGGTGCACGGGTCGTGGGCGGCACGACGCTCTTTCGTCTATACGAGGTTGATCGCGCGGATGATTGGCAGGCGCGGCTGGCGAAGGGCCATGTGTGGAGCCGGATCTTCCCCTATTCGGATCGCTGGCTCCGGCTGGGGCTGCCGCATCCCGATGCATGGGGCCAGTTGGAAGCAGCATTATGACGGTATTGTTGGCGATGGTCCTCGACGCCCTGTTTGGTGAGCCCAAATGGATATGGGATCGAATCCCCCATCCCGCGGTCGTGATTGGGCGTCTGATCAACTGGGCGGACCGGCAGTTCAATCACGGGGCAATGCGCCGCACTAAGGGTGCAGTTCTGTTGGTTGCTCTCGTTGCGGGCGGAGCGGCACTGGGCGCAGTGATCGAAGGGGTTTTGGGCGGCTTTGGCGTGGTTCTTGTGGGTGCAGTGCTGCTGGCGCAGCGCTCGCTTGCCGATCATGTAAAGGATGTGGCGGATGCGCTGCGGATTTCCGTTGAAGACGGGCGCATGATGGTGGCGCGGATCGTCGGGCGGGACACTGCCGAGATGGGCGAGGCCGATGTCGCACGGGCGGCGATTGAAAGTGCTGCGGAGAATTTCAGCGACGGTGTTATCGCGCCGCTTTTCTGGTTTCTGGTGGGCGGGTTGCCGGGACTGATTGTCTATAAGGCGGTGAACACGGCGGACAGTATGGTGGGCTACCGGACGCCGCGCCATGAGGAGTTCGGCTGGGCAGCTGCGCGGTTTGATGATCTGTTGAATTTGATCCCTGCACGGCTGACGGCGGTGCTGATCCTGATTGTGACAGGTCAGGGACGCTGGGCCGAGATCGCCCGTGATGCGCGGCGGCACCGCTCCCCCAATGCGGGCTGGCCCGAAGCGGCATTTGCCCGTGGGCTGGATGTGGCGCTTGCGGGACCGCGCCGCTACCACGGAGTGCTGACCGACGATCCGTTTGTGAACCCAGCGGGGGCGAGAGAGATCGGGCCGGATTCGGTGGACAGGGCGGTCGCCTTGCTATGGCGGGTGTGGTCGCTGGTGGCGGTGCTCGTTGCCGTGACGACCATCGCGTGTGTGCTATTCTGATCCCTGCTTGATCGACCCGATTGGGATGCTAGGCTTTCCGGTAAGAACTGTCAGGAGGCGGGTATGCGTTGGGTATCGGTGATCGGGGTAAGCCTTTGGGCTACGGCGGCGGCAGCACAAGGGTGCGGCGGGTCGTTTGGTGGTTTTGTATCGGAGATGAAGGCCGAGGCGCGCGCGATGGGGTATCCGGCTGCGGTGGTGGACGGTTTCTTTGACGGCGTGAGTCAGAACCAGTCTGTGCTGGCGAGCGACCGGCGGCAGGGGATTTTCCAGAAGGATTTCATTGATTTCTCACAATCGCTGATCTCGCAATATCGCTTGCAGAAGGGCGCGGAGAATGCGCAGCGCTATGACGCGGTATTTGATTCAATCGAGCAGAGCTATGGTGTGCCGCGTGGGGTGCTTTTGGCATTCTGGGCCTTCGAGACAGATTTTGGTGCGTTTCAGGGCGATATAAATACGCGCGACGCGCTGGTGACGCTGGCGCATGATTGCCGCCGGCCGGAACTTTTCCGACCACAGGTTTTTGCGGCGCTGGAACTTTACCGGCGTGGTGGAATGGACCCTCAGGGAACCACGGGCGCTTGGGCGGGTGAAATCGGGCAGGTGCAGATGCTGCCGGAAGATATTCTCGAAAACGGGGTGGATGCGGACGGCGACGGCCGCGTCGATTTGAAGGGGTCGGCACCGGATGCGCTGTTTTCGGCGGCGCGGATGCTGAGCGGTCTGGGATGGCGCGCGGGCGAACCATGGCTTCAGGAAGTGGTGATCCCCGAAAGGCTGGACTGGAGCGAGACCGGTATCGAGCAGAGCAAGCGGGTATCGGACTGGGCGCGGCTGGGCGTGAAGGCGCGGAGCGGGGCGCTGCCAAATGGCGGGCTTTCGGCCTCTCTCCTGCTGCCGATGGGGCATAAGGGGCCAGCCTTCCTCGCCTATCCCAATTTCAATGTCTATTTCGAGTGGAACCAGTCGATGGTCTATGTGACGACCGCCGCTTATTTTGCCACGCGGCTGTCGGGTGCGCCGATTTATGACACGCGCAACCCGGACCCGGGACTGACAGGGCCGGAAATGCAGGAATTGCAGCGCAAGTTGCAGGCACGGGGGCATGACGTGGGCGGGATTGACGGAATCCTCGGCGCGGGCACGCGGGGCGCGGTGCAGATCGAACAGAAGCGGCTAGGGCTGCCTGCGGATGCGTGGCCGACGCGGGCGCTGCTGGAGCGCCTGTAAAGGTCAGGCGACCATTGCCTCGGCTTTTTTCAGATCAACGGAGACAAGCTGGCTGACGCCCTGCTCGCCCATGGTCACGCCAAAGAGCCTGTCCATCCGGCTCATCGTCACTGCGTGGTGGGTAATAATCAGGAAACGGGTTTCCGTGCGGCGGGTCATTTCGTCCAGCAGATCGCAGAAGCGGCCAACATTGGCGTCATCAAGCGGGGCGTCGACCTCATCGAGCACACAGATCGGTGCGGGATTGGCGAGGAAAACCGCAAAGATCAGGGCCAGAGCGGTCAGTGTCTGCTCACCGCCGGAAAGGAGCGACAGGGTTGCGAGCTTCTTGCCTGGCGGCTGACACATGATTTCGAGGCCGGCATCGAGCGGGTCTTCGCTTTCGACCATCACGAGCTTTGCTTCGCCGCCGCCGAAGAGGTGGGTGAACAGAAGGCCGAAGTTTTCGTTGACCTGCTCGAACGCGGTCAGCAGGCGCTCGCGCCCTTCGCGGTTGAGGCTGGCGATACCGGTGCGGAGTGCTTTGATTGCCTCTTCGAGATCGGTTTTCTCGCCCAAGAGGGTGTCGTGTTCTTCCTGCACCTCTTTGGCGTCTTCCTCGGCCCGCAAATTCACCGCACCGAGCGCGTCGCGCTGGCGCTTGTAGGCGTTGACCTGCGCCTCGATCTCTTCGGAAGGGGGCATTTTTTCGGGGTCGGCGTCGAGGCTTTCGAGCAGCTTGTCGGGCGTGACTTCCTGTGCCTCCATGATCCGCTCAGCGGCATAGGCGACGGTTTCGCGGGCGGCGTCGTTGCGGGCCTCTGCACGGGCGCGGGCTTCGCGGGCTTCTGAGGCCAGGCGTTCGGCGTCGCGTTCGGCAACCTGAGCGTCACGGAGCGCGTTTTCCGCTTCGGCCAGTTTGTCGGCCGCGGCTTTGCGGCGGGCTTCGGCCTCGTCGATCGTGTCGGCCA
This sequence comes from Marivivens sp., assembly GCA_017643845.1. GTDB lineage: Bacteria > Pseudomonadota > Alphaproteobacteria > Rhodobacterales > Rhodobacteraceae > JAEPMR01. The sequence continues at coordinate 42,265 of JAEPMR010000008.1, forward strand.
ACTCGGCACGCTTGGCGGCGATTTCGTTGGGCGCGGTCGTGGCTTCTTTCAGTTCGGTCTCTGAGGCGGATTTGCGTTCGGCCAATTCAGCGGAGCGTTTGGAGGCGGTTTCGAGCCGGTGTTTCCAACCCGAGATTTCCTTGGTGATCTCTTGTGACCTGCGCAGACGGCTCTCGCCTTCGCGGCGGACCTCGTCATGGGCGGAGCGCTTGGCCATCATCGTCATACGCGCGGCTTCGACGGTCATTTTGATGTCTTCAACGGCGGCGCGGGCATCTTCGAGAGAGGCCAGTTCGCGTTGGCCGCGCTCTGCTTCGGTGACAGACTTGCGGGCGGTGATCGCTTCCTCTTCGTGGCGTTTGAAGGCGAGACCGGAATTTTCCAACTTGCCTTGGGCGAGGTTGCGATCCGCCTCGGCGCGGGACAGGGCGCGGGCGGCCTCGGCAACGAGCCTATCAGCTTCGCGACGGGCTTCGCGGGCTGCGCGGTCTGCCTCTGTGAGGCGGGCAAGATCTGCAGTAAGGGCGTCGTGGGCCTGCGCCGCGCCGATGGCCTTGGCGTTTGCCTCTTCAAGATCGCGTTTCAGTTCGACGAGACGGTTCAGTTGCTGGAGCCGCAGGGCGGCGGCGGAGGGGGCGTCCTCTGCGGCGGCGCGGAAACCATCCCAACGCCAGAGATCGCCTTCGAGGCTGACGAGGCGCTGACCGGGCTGGAGGGCCTCCTGAAGGCGGGGACCGTCGGCGGGATCGACAAGGCCGATCTGACCCATGCGACGGATCAGAACCTCTGGCACGGTGACGAAATTCGTCAGCGCCTGCACCCCTGCGGGCAATGCTGGAGGGCTGGCGTAGCCTGCGAGCGTCGCCCAGCCAGATTTGATGCCTTCGCCACCAAGCACCGGTGCACGGAGATCATCGGCGAGGGCTGCACCAAGAGCCTTTTCGTAGCCGCTTTTGACCTGCAGGAGATCAAGCACCTGCCCGCCTTCGGCGGTATCGCGCTCGACGAGCCTCGCCAGTGCGTTGACTTCTGCGCGGAGTGCGTTCGCCTCGCCCTCGGCATCAGAGCGGGCCGCGCGGGCGTCGACTTCGCGGTCCTGAGCGGCGGCCCGGGCCTCATCGGCGGCGGTGAGTGCGGTATCGGCCTCTTCGGCACGGCGGGCGGCTTCGGCATCGGCTTGTTGCGCTGTGGCGAAGTCCTGCTCGGCTTTGGCGACGGCAGTTTCCGCTTGCGCCATTGCGGATTTGGCCTGCTCGGCGGCGGCTTCGGCTTTGTTCAGGGTGGTGCGGCTGTCGTCAAGGAAGCGCTGGGCAGACTGGTGCCGCGCGGCAAGGCGGGCGACGTCTTCGGTTAGCTGCGAGAGATCGGTCTCGCGCTCTTGCAGGACGCCGGCAGCTTCGTGGGCGGCGCTTTGCGCAGCGGCGAGGCGGTCATTGTGACCCTCGCTGGCCTTTGCGATTTCGCGAGCTTCCCATTCGAGACGTTCGATCGTTTCGCCTGCGTCGCGGTTCAGGCCTGCTTCGCGGTCGATGTCGCGGGCGAGCTGCTCGATGCGGGATTTGAGAGTCTCGATGGTGTCGAGCGCGCGGGTTTCTTGCTCGGCCAGAGAGTCGCGCTGGACTTGCAAGCGCTGGAGCACGGCACCGGCGATGGCCTCTTCCTCACGCAAGGGTGGAAGGGCGGATTCACATTCGGAGCGCAGTTTGCTTGCGCTGCGTGCTTCCGATTCTGCGCGGGAGGCAGCGACGGTGCGTTCTTGGAGCTGGGTGACGGCGGCAAGCCGTGCTTCTTCTGCCTCTTTCCAGCGGCGGTAGAGCAGGAGGCCCTCGGCGATGCGCAGCTTGTCACCGATTTCGCGATAGCGGGCAGCCTGGCGGGCCTGACGTGCCAGTTGCTGAAGCTGGTTGGCGAGCTGTTCGATCACGTCGTCGACGCGGGCGAGGTTTTGCTCGGCGCCTTTTAGCTTCAGTTCGGCTTCGTGCCGGCGCTGGTACAGCCCAGAGATGCCGGCGGCCTCTTCGAGGATCCGCCGGCGTGCCTTGGGTTTGGCATTGATCAATTCGGAAATCTGACCCTGACGGACCAGAGCGGGAGAGTGCGCGCCGGTTGATGCATCTGCAAAAAGCATTTGCACGTCGCGGGCCCGGACTTCCTTTGTTCCCACCTTATACGCAGAACCGGCGTCGCGGGTGATGCGGCGCACGATGTCGAGCGTATCGCTGTCATTAAAGCCTGCCGGGGCGAGCCGGTCGGAGTTGTCGATACTGAGGACAACCTCGGCATAATTGCGGGCGGGGCGTGTTGAGGTGCCTGCGAAGATCACATCTTCCATGCCGCCCCCGCGCATTGCTGTGGGTCGGTTCTCGCCCATCACCCAGCGCAACGCTTCGAGCAGATTCGACTTGCCGCACCCGTTGGGGCCGACGACGCCGGTCAGCCCGTCCGCGATCATCAGATCGGTCGGGTCGACGAAGCTTTTGAAGCCGTTGAGCCTGAGTTTGGAAAACCGCAAATGCCTGCCTCTGGTGATTCTGATCTAACAAATCTGGAGGGGAGATGGTCGTCGAGTCAACGTTTGACCCCATGATGCAGCGGTATTCCGCGACTTATCCACAAGATATTGCGGTTATCTGCACAATGTCTCGGGTTTGTTCTCTGCCGCAAGATCAACGCGGGATGTCGGAATCAACCTTGACGGGGACAGGGATCAAGGCGCATGAAGGTGACGCATGGTTCCCCGATCCGACGCAAAGCGTCCGGGGATGAAATGGGAATGTGGTGCGCGCCGATCCAGACAGGAGGCACAAGACCACAGCCGCCCCCGCGACTGTAAGCGGTGAGCGCCCGTCATTGGCCACTGGGACACCCCCGGGAAGGCGACGACGCGCTACGACCCGCGAGCCAGGAGACCAGCCTTGCGAGTGCAACCCAATCCCCGTCGGGTGTGACGGGACAGGAGAAAAGACATGACCAATTCTTTCGCAACCGCCAAGGCCGCTGCTTCCAACGATCTGCTGGCTATCGGTTTTGCTGCGCTGTTCGGCCTCGGGCTGGTATTCGCGGCCGGTTTCAGCCACGCATCGGCAATGCATGATGTGGCCCACGACCAGCGCCACGCCATCGCGTTCCCGTGCCACTAAGCGCTGACTGACACCAGTCCAATGGCTAAAAATCTGCTGACCAGCGCGTTGTTCGCTGGTGTGACTGTGGGCGTGCTTGCAGCAATCCTACAGTTCATTTTCGTGGTTCCCCTGCTGATGGAGGGGGAGCTGTATGAAACGGGCGCGCGTGTGCATTTCAGTGCAGGCGTAGCTGAATCGGAGGCCGGTGCGCCGGCAATCTGGGGCGATATCGGTCGCCACATCGGGACCGTGGCGATGAACCTCGTGGCCTATACCGGCTTTGCCTTTGTCATGGTGGCCGGTTTCGCGCTGGCGCAGCGGGCGGGGCATTCCGTCGACGCGCGAAGCGGTGCGATCTGGGGTCTGGCCGGATTTATTGCTGTGCAACTGGCACCAGCGGTCGGTCTTCCGCCCGAGCTCCCGGGCACTGTCGCTGCGGATCTCGGTGCGCGGCAGGTCTGGTGGGCCGGATGTGTGCTGGCGACGGTGCTGGGTATTGCCGCGTTGGCGTTCGTTCGTGGCTCTGCCGGGGTCATTGGCGGCGTGGTGCTGATTGCCCTGCCGCACGTGATCGGCGCGCCGCATTTGGATACCTATTACGGTATCGCGCCGCCTGAGCTTGCGTCGCATTTCGTGACAAGTTCGCTGGGTGTTGCGGGGGCCAGTTGGGTTCTGCTTGGGACCATCGCGGGCGCGCTCTGGGCCCGCAAAGCCTAGGCCGGAATGCGGCCGATCAGTTTGAACCGCAATTCACCGGCCGGGCGGGCGTCTTCGATGATCCCGCCCGGTGCGGCGTCATACAGAACGGCGAACGCGGCGAGTTCGGCCGCCTGCGCTGCGGGATCGACGCCTGAAAACAGATATGCGGCCTTGCCTTCAGCGCGGACCGAGACTGTCACGGGTTCGCCGCAGACGATCATGCAGTCGATCTGGGCCACTTCGGTCGCCAGCCCGAGCTCTGCGATTCGAGCACGTAGATCATCGGCGAGAGCCTTGCCTGAGCCGTCCGCGCATGTGCCACAAATGGTGATCCGATCTGCCATGAATTGCGATCCCGACCTTTCAATTCCGGCCCGTTTGGGCCACATCAGATACGCCAGATAACGGAGTCCATTATGCCTGCCAAGATTCCCTGCACCGTCGTGACCGGCTTTCTCGGTGCCGGCAAGACAACATTGATCCGCCATATGCTGCAAAATGCCAATGGCAAAAGGATCGCGCTCATCATTAACGAATTCGGCGATTTGGGCGTCGATGGCGATATCCTGAAAGGCTGCGGGGAGGAAACCTGCACCGAAGAGGATGTGATGGAGCTGTCGAACGGCTGCATCTGCTGCACCGTTGCGGATGACTTCATCCCGACGATGGAGAAACTCCTTGAGCGGGAGAACAAGCCGGATCACATCGTGATCGAGACCTCCGGCCTTGCGCTGCCGCAGCCGCTGGTGCGGGCGTTCAACTGGCCGGGGATTTCGACAAAGGTGACGGTCGATGGCGTGGTAACGGTGGTGGACGGAAAGGCCGTGAGCGAAGGGCGATTTGCGCATTCGGTGGCGGCTGTTGATGCGCAGCGCAAGCTGGATGAGAACCTTGATCACGAAACACCGCTTTCGGAGCTGTTCGAGGATCAGGTGGCCTGTGCCGATATGATCGTAGTCAACAAGACCGACCTGCTGACTGCCGAAGAAGTAGAGGCACTCAGCGCCAAGCTGAAGGCCGAGAGCCGCGACGGGGTGCAGGTTGTCAAAGCCACCATGGGGGCGCTGCCGGTTGATGTGCTGCTGGGGCAGGGCATCGGCGCGGAGAGCGATCTGGAGGCGCGCCACGAGGTGCATCACCATCATCATCACGACGATGATGACCATGATGAAGATCACCATCACGACCATGAGCATGAACACGGGCATGACGAGTTCGAAAGCTTTGTGGTGACTCTGGGTGAGATTGCCGATCCGAAAGGCTATTCCGAGCGGGTGGCAGATGTGATCCGCGCGCATGATATTTTGCGGCTCAAAGGATTTGTCGCCGTTTCGGGCAAACCGATGCGGATGACTTTGCAGGCCGTGGGGCCACGGATTGAGACCTATTTCGATCAGCCCTTTGGTGCTGCGCCACGCCAGACAAGGCTGGTGGTGATCGGTGAGGCGGGGCTGGATCGCGCAGCGATTGAGGCCGCGCTGGTGGCATGAGCATCCGCGTCCGGCAGGCAGATCCGCTGAGCGCGGAGGGGCGGGCGCTATTGGCGCAGAGCCATGCGTTCATGGCGGCGAAATATCCGCCCGAGCATGTCTTTGCGCTGCCTGCCGAGGCATTAGCGGAACCGCATGTTCGCTTTTTCATTGCCGAGTTTGAAGGCCGCGCGGTCGGATGTGCCGCGCTGTCGAACAAGGGTGCCTATGGCGAGGTGAAATCCGTCTTCGTGGCGCCCGAAGGACGTGGGCGCGGGGCTGGCGCGGCATTGGTCGAGGCGCTTATCGCGGCGGCAGAGGCGCAAGCGCTCCCGTGGATGCGGCTGGAATCGGGTGACGACCTTTATGATGCGCATCGGCTCTATGCGCGGAATGGCTTTGCCATGAGCGGGCCGTTTGGCGACTATCAAGAAGGGCCGCATTCGATCTTTATGGAGCGCCGCATGGGCATGCCTGAAGGGGGTGCCTGATGCATCTCCTCGCCGCCACGCCGGGCAGTATTGACGACGGGAAAGAGCCTGTCGATCTGGGGCAGACGCCTGCGGATGTGGTGGTGATCTCTGCCGCCGATACAGAGCTTGCGGGGCTGTCGGTGGCGCGGGCGGAGATGGATGCGCCGCCACAATTGCGGCTGGCGAATATGATGCATCTTCAGCATCCGATGTCCGTCGATCTGCATCTGGATCAATGCGCGACCCGCTCGAAGTTGGTGATCGCGCGGGTGCTGGGCGGTATGGGATACTGGCGCTATGGCGTCGAGCAATATGCGGCGCGGTTGCGCGAGGCGGGTGTGCCGGTCGCGTTCCTTCCCGGGGATGACAAGCCGGATGCGGAGTTGCGGGCGCTCTCGACAGTTGAGGAAGCGGATTACGATGCGCTTTGGGCCTATCTGGTAGAGGGCGGGCCGCAGAACGCGGCGGCGTTCCTAACCTATGCGCAGGCGATGTTGGATGGTCGTGAGAAGCCGGAAGCAGCGCGACCCTTGCTGCGGGCGGGCATCTACTGGCCGGGTGCGGATCGAGCCGCTCTTGCGGATGTGCAGGCCAGCTGGACCGAAGGCGCACCAGTGGTGCCAGTGGTGTTTTATCGCGCCTTGGTGCAGGGCGCGGGTCTGAACCCGATCAACCGTTTGACGCGCGCCTTGATGCGGGCGGGGCTGAACCCCTTGCCGGTGTTCGTGGCATCACTGAAAGATCCGGTGAGTGTGGCGACGCTTGAGCATCTGTTCACTGCCGCGCCGCCGAGCGTGATCCTGAACTGCACGTCTTTCGCGGTAGGCAGTCCGCATGAGGGTGATGACGGAACGGCCAATCCGCTGGCAATGGCGGCGGCGAATGATGCGCCGGTGTTTCAGGTGGTGCTGTCGGGTGGATCGGAGGCGAGCTGGGATGAAGGGCTGACGGGCCTGTCGGCGCGCGACATCGCGATGAACGTGGCGCTGCCGGAGGTGGACGGACGCATCCTGAGCCGTGCAATCAGCTTTAAGGGCGAGGCGTTCTTCGACGAGGCGACCGAATGCCCGATCGCCACCTATCAGGCGCGGGGCGACCGGATTGATTTCGTCGTGGCGCTGGCGGAATCTTGGGCACGGCTGCGGGGTAAGGAAGCGGAAACGCGGCGCGTGGCGCTGGTGCTGGCGAACTACCCCAACAAGGACGGGCGGCTGGCGAATGGCGTCGGCCTGGATACGCCAGCGGGAACCGTGCATGTGATCCGTCTGTTGGAAGGGGCGGGCTATCGCACCCATGCGGCCCCTTCTGACGCCAAAGCGCTGATGGACCAGATGATGGCGGGGCCGACGAACTGGCTGACTGACCGCGCGGTGCGGACGGGCGGTGTGGACCTGTCGCTGGGTGACTACGAGCGGGCCTACGGGCAGTTGCCGTGGGAGTTGCGGCGGGACATCGAAGCGCGCTGGGGCAAGCCGGACGCGGATCCGTTTTTCGAGGCGGGTGAAGTGGATTGCGGGCGGTTCAAGCTGTCGGTGATGCAATACGGCAATGTGGTGGTAGGGCTGCAACCGGCGCGGGGTTATAACGTCGATCCGACGGAGACATATCACGCGCCGGATCTGGTGCCGCCGCACAATTACCTCGCCTTCTATTTCTGGCTGCGGAATAGCTTTGACGCCGATGCGATTGTGCATATGGGCAAGCACGGGAACCTTGAATGGCTGCCGGGCAAGGCGCTGGCGCTCTCTGAAACATGTTGGCCGGAGGCGATCCTCGGGCCGGTGCCGCATCTCTATCCGTTTATCGTCAACGATCCCGGTGAGGGAACACAGGCAAAGCGGCGTGCGCAGGCGGTGATCATTGATCACCTGACGCCGCCACTGACCCGCGCCGAAAGCTATGGACCGCTGCGCGATCTGGAAGCGCTGGTGGACGAATATTACGAGGCGGCAGGCGTGGACCCGCGCCGGATTACGCATTTACGCAAGGAAATCCTCTCGCTTTCCGAGGTGACGGGGCTTGCCGCCGATGTGGGGATGCAAGGCGATGCGGAGCAGGATCTGGCCAAACTCGATGCATACCTTTGTGAATTGAAAGAGGCGCAGATTCGCGACGGGCTGCATATCTTCGGCCAGTCGCCCGAGGGTGTGCAGGCGCGTGATCTGGCGATTGCGCTGGCGCGGGTACCAAGGGGTGCGGGCAAGGGGCGGGATGCGTCCTTGCTGCGGGCGCTGGCGGATGATCTGGCGCTTGGGTTTGACCCGCTGGATTGCGATATGGCGGAAGCTTGGGGGGCAGCGCGGCCTGAGGTGCTGAATGTGCTGGATGCGGGTCTGTGGCGCAGTGCGGGCGATACGGTTGAGCGGCTGGAGCTGCTGGCGGCGCAGATGGTGGACGGTTTGGCGAAGGCTCCGGGGGCGGCATCGGCTGAGGTATTGGCAGAAATCCGCGAACGGATCATGCCGACCGTCGCGGCCTGCGGGCCGGAGGAAGGGGTTGCGCTCTTGCGCGGGCTGGAGGGTAGGGCGATCGCGCCGGGGCCATCCGGTGCACCGACGCGGGGGCGGATGGATGTGCTGCCGACGGGGAAGAATTTCTTCAGCGTGGACAGCCGTGCCGTGCCGACGCCGACCGCATGGGCGCTGGGCTGGAAATCGGCAAACCTGTTGATCGAGAAATACCTGCAAGATCATGGCGATTGGCCGCGTACGATGCTGGTGACGGCGTGGGGCACGGCCAATATGCGGACCGGTGGCGATGACATTGCGCAGGCGCTGGCGCTGATGGGCGTAAAACCGAAATGGGACAGCGCAAACCGTCGGGTGACGGGGTTCGAGATATTGCCGGAAGGCGTATTGGGACGGCCGCGCGTGGATGTGACGCTGCGGGTTTCGGGCTTTTTCCGCGATGCGTTTCCGCAGCTGATCGCGCTGGTGGACAGCGCCGCCCGTGCGGTTCAGGCGCTGGACGAAAACGCGGACCAAAACCCCGCCGCAGCGCGGGTGCGCGAAGGGGGTAATGCCGCGCGGGTCTATGGCTCGAAACCGGGCGCCTATGGTGCGGGTTTGCAGGCGCTGATCGACGAGCGGGTCTGGAACGACAAGGCGGATCTGGGCAATGCCTACCTTGAATGGGGTGGTTATGCCTATGGTGCGGGTCAGGAAGGCGTGCGCGACCGCGAGGGGTTTGCCGCGCGGTTGGGCGAGGTGGAAGCCATCGTGCAAAACCAAGATAACCGCGAGCACGACATCCTCGACAGTGATGACTACTACCAGTTCGAGGGCGGCGCGGCGGCGGCTGTGTCGAGCCTGCAAGGGCGCGACAGGCCGATTTATCACAACGACCATTCACGCCCTGAACGCCCTGTCATCCGCACGCTGGACGACGAGATCGGCCGTGTGGTGCGCAGCCGCGTGGTGAACCCGAAGTGGATCGAGGGTGTGAAACGTCACGGCTACAAGGGCGCTTTTGAGTTCGCGGCGACGGTGGATTACCTCTTTGCCTTTGCGGCGACCACGGGCGCGGTGCGCGGGCATCACTTTGATCTGGTGGAGAGCGCCTTTCTTGAGGACGACGCCACGCGCGCATTCATTGAAGAACATAACGAACCGGCGCTGCACGAGATTGCCGAGCGGTTGCAGGAGGCGATTGATCGCGGGCTGTGGCAGCCACGGTCGAATTCCGCGCGGGCGCGGATTGCGGCGATGGTGCGTGGAGACCTGCCATGATCCTGCATCTGACCATACTGCTCCTGTATCAATTGGGAGGTGAGGTTGCCGCGCGGGTACTGGGCCTGCCGCTGCCGGGGCCAGTGATCGGGATGGCGGCGCTGTTCATAAGCTTTGTGCTGTTTCCCAAACTGGCCGAGTTGATCCAGCCGACGACCAAGGTGCTGCTGGCGCATCTGTCGCTGCTGTTCGTTCCGGCAGGGGTTGGCGTCGTCGGACATCTGGACAAGCTTTCCGCGCACGGACCCGCGCTCGCGGTGGCGATTGTGGGGTCGACTGTGCTCACGATTCTGGCCGGTGTGGGAACGTTCCTCCTCGTCGGGCGGCTGGTGGGGGCGCGCGATGAATGATGTGACCCAGATCTGGAGCTATCTGGCGCAAGACCCGCTCTTGTGGCTGACGCTGACACTGGTGAGCTATGTTATCGGCGATGCAGCGTTCCGCGCGGCGGGGCGGCGGCCCTTGGTCAATCCGGTGCTGATCGCGGTGGCGCTGTTGGCGATTATGCTGCGGGTGACAGAGACCGAATACGCAACCTATTTCGAAGGTGCTCAGTTCATCCACTTCATCCTTGGGCCTGCGACGGTGGCGCTCGCGGTGCCTCTTTACGCCAATCTGGGGCGGATACGGGCGACTGCCGTGCCGATGCTGGCCGCACTTGTTGCGGGGTCGGTGACGGCGATTGCCAGTTCGGTGCTGATTGCGGGCTGGATGGGGGTGGATCGGGCGATGTTGCTGTCGATCGCGCCAAAATCTGCAACCGCACCTGTGGCGCTGGGGGTATCAGAAGCGATGGGTGGTGCGCCGACGTTGACGGCGGTGATGGTGATCCTGACGGGGATTACCGGCGCGATTGTGGCGACGCCGCTGCTGAACCTGCTGCGCATTCGCGATTATCGCGCGCGGGGCTTTGCGCTAGGCGTGGCGAGCCATGGGATCGGGACAGCGCGGGCGTTTCAGGTCAATGAGACCGCTGGCGCATTTGCCGGTGTTGGCATGGGGCTGAATGCTGTGCTGACGGCATTGATCGCGCCGTTGCTGGCGCCGTGGCTGATTGGGCTGGTGAGCGGGTTAAATTAGAGTTGTGCCTGTTGCGGTGCTGCCGCAGGGTGGATGTAAGATGGAGGACGATATGACCGAGGATGCAGACCGCCACGCGGTGAAGATGGCCAAGAAGAAGGCCGCCCGCGACAAGATCATGGCCACCAAGACCGACAAGAAGGGCCTGATCATCGTCCATACCGGCAAGGGCAAGGGGAAATCCTCCGCCGCGTTTGGGATGATCTTCCGCTGTATCGCGCATGGGATGAAATGCGCGGTGGTGCAGTTCATCAAGGGCGGTATGGAATGCGGCGAGCGCAACCTGATCACGGAACGTTTTGCAGATGTGTGCGAGTTCTATACGATGGGTGAGGGCTTTACCTGGGAAACCCAAGACAAGACCCGTGACATCGAAATGGCGCAGGCGGCGTGGGAGAAATCCAAGGAGCTGATCCGCGATCCTGCGAATACGATGGTGCTATTGGACGAGATCAACATCGCGATCCGCTATAATTATGTGGACATCAAAGAGGTGGTGCAGTTCCTCGTGGAGGAAAAGCCGGAGATGACTCACGTCGTCTTGACGGGGCGCAATGCGCATGACGACTTGATCGAGATTGCCGATCTGGTGACGGAAATGGAGCTGGTGAAGCACCCGTTCCGCGCAGGTATTAAGGCGCAGATTGGCGTGGAATTTTGATTTTTAGAAATCAAAAATAGCATTTTAAAATGCAAAAAGGACCGCTTGGTGCGGTCCTTTTCTTTTGTGCTGTCGAGGGAATTAGTTGATCAGGCCAGCGTGCTTCATCGCGTCTTTGATCGAGAGGCGGGTGCCGTCATCGAGCGGGGTGAGGGGCGAGCGGACCTCATCTTTGCATAGACCCAGAAGCGACATCGCATATTTCGCGCCGACGACGCCGGGCTCCATGAAGATGGCTTCGTGCAGAGGCATCAGGCGGTCAAGGAGTTCCAGAGCGGCGGTGTAGTCACCGCGCAGTGTCGCCTCCTGAAACTGGCTGCAGAGTTTCGGTGCGACGTTGGCGGTGACCGAAATGCAGCCGGTGCCGCCATGGGCGTTGAAGCCGAGCGCGGTGGCGTCTTCGCCTGAAAGCTGGATGAAATCGGTGCCGCAGCAGCGGCGCTGCTTGGGGACGCGGGCGAGGTCGCCGGTGGCGTCCTTCACGCCGACAATCATCGGGTGCTTCGCCAGTTCGCCCATCGTCGCGGGCGTCATGTCCACGACCGAGCGGCCCGGGATGTTGTAAATGATAATTGGCAGGCCACACTCCGCGGTGGCGAGGAAATGGGTCAGCAGTCCGCGCTGGGTCGGCTTGTTGTAATAGGGGGTCACGACCAGGGCGGCATCGGCGCCAGCATTTTTGGCGGCTTCGACGAGGCGGACTGCTTCGATTGTGTTGTTCGAGCCGGCACCGGCAATCACAGGAACGCGGCCAGCGGCGGTCTTGACGACAGTTTCGACGACGAGGTCGTGCTCGGCGTGGCTCAGCGTCGGGCTTTCGCCGGTTGTGCCGACGGGGACGAGACCATGACTGCCCTCGGCTATATGCCATTCGACGAGTTTTTTCAGCGTGTCGAGATCGAGCTGGCCGTTGTCGAATGGGGTGACAAGTGCGGGGAGAGACCCACGGATCATGACGCGCTTCCTTTGCAGGGGCAGACGAGTCTGCCCGAATAAAACCGCGCGGAACCTAGACGGGTTTCCGCCGATTGCCAAGTTGATGAATTGCTATTGTGCCATGGCAAGCTAGGATATCCAAAAAGAGACAAGAGGCAGTTGGTTTCGATGAGACGGGTTTTCCTGACCCTTGGTGTGTGCCTGTGTCTTGCCGCAGGTGCCGCAGCGCAGATTGCGGCAGACGATCCCGCAGTGGCACGGGTGTTTGACGCGGCGCGGGATGGAGATTGGGCGACGGCCCAGAGCGCAGTGCCTGCCGATGATCCGCTCCTGCGCGATCTCGTGACGTGGTTGAAGATCCGAGCTGATGCGGCGGATTTCGAAACAGCGCGCACGTTTCTGGCGCGGCGCGGGGACTGGCCGCGCCAAGATGATCTGCAGGCTGCTGCCGAGAAGGTGATTCCTACGGGGCTCAGTGCGGACGAGGTGATTGCGTGGTTCGGCGGTCGCGCGCCCAAAACGGGATTTGGCGTTTTGAGGCTCGCGGAGGCGCATCTGGCGGCGGATGATGCTGTAGCCGCAGCGCTGGTTTTGCGCGAGGGCTGGCTGTCACTTGTCATGGATGAGCCAGAGGAAGCGGCGCTGAGGGCGCGGTTTGAAAACGGTTTGGCACTGCTGCATGGCGAGCGGGTTACGGCGCTGCTGGATCGGGGGGCGGTTGCGGCAGCGGAGCGTTTGTTGCCGATGCTCGAGGGTGCGGCGCAAGCCGAGGCGGCGCTGCGGATCGCTGTTCAACGCGGCGGAGAGGCAGGAGATGCCGCCTATGATGCCGCGCCATCGGCGCTGAGAAATCTATCCAGTGTTGCGGCGGATCGGTTCAACCAGATTGCAGCGCGCGGCGACTGGACGGACGCGATAGCGCTGTTGGAAGAGCAGAATGCGATTGAGGAGGCGGAGCGGTGGTCTGGCTGGCGCCGTGTGCTGGCCCGTTGGGAAATGCGCGAAGGGCGGGACGGCTCTGCCTACCGGCTCGCGGCGACGCATGGGCTGACGCCTGAGGCGGGAGAGAACTATGCCGATCTGGAGTGGCTGGCAGGCTATGTGGCGCTACGAAAACTGGATCGGCCGGAGGTCGCGCTGACGCATTTCCAGCGCGTAGAGCAAGCTGTGGATGGCGCCATTTCACTGTCCCGCGCCGGATATTGGATCGGGCGAGCGCATGCGGAGCTTGGAAACGCGATCGCTGCGCAGGAAGCCTATGCGCGGGCGGCACAGCACCAAACCGCTTTTTACGGCCTGCTGGCAGCGGAACGTCTGGGACGGCCGCTGGATCGGATGCTGGCCGGACGGGGGAATTTGCAACAATGGCGTGGAAGTGAGCTGGCTCAAGACAGCCGGTTTCAGGCGCTACAGCGGCTGATTGCCGGTGGTGAACGTAGCGGTGCGGTGTCATTCGTCGCGCAGCTCGCGCGTGAGCTGGAGGCTGGTTCTCTCGCGCAGTTGGGCTATTACCTTGAGGAGAAAGGCGAGCCGTTTTTCGAAGTTCTTGCAGGGAAGACTGCAGCGGCGCGCGGTATCCAGATCCCGGCGCTACTGTTTCCGATCCACCCGATGGCGGAGCGGAGTTATCCGGTCGCGCCGGAGATCGGACTGGCTTTTGCGCGACGGGAGAGCGAATTCAATCCGGTGGTGGGAAGCCCGGCCGGTGCGCTGGGGCTGATGCAGCTTATGCCGGGTACCGCAGAGGAAATGGCGGGACGGTTGGACATGCCGTATTCGCGGGGGCGGCTCACGGCGGATTGGCCCTATAATGCGGAATTGGGCACGGGCTATCTGGCGCGACTCTACGAGCGGTTCGGGGACGGGCTGACGCTGGTCGCTGTTGGGTATAACGCCGGACCGCGCCGATCAGACGAGTGGATTGTGGCGCGTGGTGATCCGCGTGAGCCGGATGTCGATGTTATCGACTGGATCGAGCATATCCCGTTTCGCGAGACGCGGAATTATGTGCAGCGGGTGGCCGAGGCGGTCATCGTCTATCGCGCGCGGTTGGGCGGTGGCGGAGGTGACGTGGGTATCGAGGCGCTTTTGCGTGACGGGCTGACACCTGTTCCGCTGCGGCCGGTTTCAGATCTGGTGCCCGTGGCCACGCCGACGCCTGTGGCACGGCCCGGTTCCGAAGGGGTGCCGCCCGCGCCGTCGGAACTGGTGCCGGATCGGACGCCTCTGCCCGTTGCGCGACCGGGAGGATAACGCGAGGTCTGTTTGAAAACGCTTGTGTTTAGGATCAGGGGTGCGGTTCAATTTATGGAACCGAATGAAACCGGAGCGGATACGGGACATGCGCAGGGCATTTGCGGCAAGCAAGGGGCAGGTGATCTTTCACCCCGGGCAGGAATGCCCAGGGTATCTGGTCCTGTCAGAAGGGTCGATAAAGGTTACGCTGACGGGCTCCAGCGGGCGGGAGGTTGTGCTCTATCGCGTGCGTCCGGGGGAGGTATGCCTGCAGACGTTTTCCTGCCTTGTGGAAGGCACGACCTATGCAGCCGAAGGTATAGCGGAAAGTGATCTGGCCGGAGAGTTGATCCCAGCAGAACAGTTCGCGGCACGCATGGAGGAAGATCGTGCATTTCGCGAGCAGGTGCTGGGCTCGGTCGCGACGCGGTTCGGCGAATATCAACAACTGATCGAAGAGGTTGCTCTGACCGGCTTCGATGCACGGCTGGCGCGGGTGCTGTTGAGGCTGTCAGCCGGTGAGGGTCTTGTTGTCGCGACGCATAATGCATTGGCGGCGGAGACCGCTTCGGGCCGCGCCTATGTGAGCCGGAGACTGGCAGATCTGGCGGAGCGCGGGATCGTCGCGCAGCGGAAGGATGGTATTGCCATTCTCGATCTGGCTGGCCTGCAACGCATTGCCGCAGAGGATCGGTGACTAAGTCACCGCCAGCCAAGGCGTCATTTGCTAAAATCAGGAATGAATTCAGCAAATGGAGGCATTTGAGATGACCAGAAATGAAGGAACGCTTGACCGTGTCGTGCGGGTTGTATTGGGGCTGGTGCTGCTGTCGCTGGTCTTTACTGGACCGCAGACGGCGTGGGGCTGGATCGGTATTGTGCCGCTGGTGACGGGGCTTGTCGGTTTCTGCCCGCTCTACCGCATTTTCGGGGTGAGCACCTGCGCCCTCAAAAACTAGGATTTTTTCAAAAATGCGTGGCGCGTTTTCAGCGGGCCGCGCGGTTTTCGCGCCAGAAGGTGAAGAGGCCAGCGGCCATGACAATCGCTGCGCCGACCGCCACGTTTGGGCGGAGCACTTCGCTGAAGATGAGAATTCCGAAGCCGGTGCCAAAGATAAGCTGCATATAGGCAAAGGGCTGGACGGCGCTTGCCTCGGCAACCTCATAGCACTTGATCAGGAGCCAGTGACCGCTGGCGCCGGTGAGGCAGAGGAGCGCCATCCAGCCCCAGTCTGGCGCGGTCATCGGTTCCCAAAACCAGATGCCGATGAGCGTAATGGCGGCGGCACCTGAGACGCCTGTCCAGAAGAACGAGGTCGCGGTGCTGTCACGTCGCGCAGCGAAGCGGGTGAGCAGGCCATAGACGGCGAACATCGTGGCCGAAAGCAGCGGCACCAGAGCGGCGGGGCTGAACACTCCGACCCCGGGCTGGAGGATGATCAGCACGCCGATAAAGCCCACGCCAATCGCAGACCAGCGCCGCCAACCGACTTTCTCCCCCAGAATGGGACCGGACAGGGCGGCGATGATCAGGGGATAGGCGGTGAACACGGCGAGGCTCTCGACAAGCCCCAAAAGCGTGAATGCATAGACCATCACGCAAATTTCGGCGACGAGGACAAGACCACGCCCGATTTGCAGGATTGGCTGGCTGGTTGCGGCGGCGGCGCGCACCGAGCCTTCGCGGCGGGTGGCGACCGTGATGACGAATGCGGCGAAAAACCAGTAGCGGATCATGACCACCATCAGCACGTTATATTCGCCTGCGAGGTGGCGGGAGATGCTGTCTTGTGCGGCGAAGATGAAGGTGGTGGCAATCATCAGGAGGATGCCGAGGCGCGTATTCGTTTGCATCAGGCGGGCATCCGTGCGCGGGTCATGTGACGTTTGCGACCAAATCCGGGGGTGCGTGTGACCTCAAAGCCGGCTGCGGCCAATGCGCGACGGACGTGACCGGCGGCGGTATAGGTGGCAAGCGTGCCGCCTGCGGTGGTGTGGGCTGCAACCTCGGCCATCAGATCGGCTTGCCAAAGTTCGGGATTTTTGGCGGGGGAGAAGCCGTCGAGATACCAGGCGTCTGCTTTGCCCTGCCAGGCGGGTAGTGTCATTCGCGCGTCACCGATGATGACCGAGAGGGAGATCGGGCCGTGCTGCATCTGCCAGTGGCCTGCCTCGACCATTTGAACGATTGGCTGTGCGAGATCGGTCAACTGCGGGAATGCGGCAAGCGCAGCGGCCATATCCTGTGCTGACATCGGAAAGGCCTCGAACGAGGTGAACGTAAGGGGCGCGGAACTTCCGCTGGCAATATGGGCCGACCATGTGGCGAGGAAATTTAGCCCCGTGCCAAAGCCAAGCTCGGCAATCGACAGGGGTGCGCTCAGCCGTGCGGGAATACCATTTCCCTGCAAGAATACGTGGTCGGTCTCGGCCAGCCCGTCATCGAGCGAGAAATAGGGATCGTCGAATTGCCGCGACACAGGAATGCGCGCATCACGCCATTCGAGATCGGCTGTCTGGTGAGTCATGGCAAGTTGTCCTAGTTACGGGCGGAGAGTGGCGAGAGGACGCGGTGAAGGCAATGGTCGATGTGACGGTTCTGGGGGCGGGAATATTCGGCCTGTCGGTGGCCTATGCCTGCGCAATGCGGGGTGCAAGGGTCCGTGTGATTGATCCGAACGGTGTAGGTTCTGGTTCAAGTGGCGGACTGGTGGGGGCGCTGGCGCCGCATGTGCCGGAAAACTGGAACGACAAGAAAGCATTTCAGTTCGAAAGTCTGATCATGGCCGAGGCGTTCTGGCGGGAGGTGGCCGAAAAAAGCGGGCACGACCCGGGGTATTTGCGGAGTGGGCGCTTGCAGCCGCTGCCTGATGAACGGGCGGTGGAACTGGCGCGTGCCCGCGGGGAGAACGCGAAAGCGCTGTGGCAGGGTAAGGCCGAGTGGCGCGTCATTCCTGCATCTGATGCAGGGAGCTGGGCGCCCATGTCACCAAGTGGATGGCTGGTGCATGACACTCTTACAGCGCGGCTACATCCGCGGAAGGCATCGCAGGCGCTTGGAGCGGCGGTTGAGGCGCTGGGGGGTGAAATTCTGGCGAAAGGCGAGGCGGTTGGCCGCGTGGTGCATGCAACCGGCTGGCAGGGCATGGTGGAACTCTCCGAGGCACTGGGAAAGACCGTGGGCAATGGCGTGAAGGGGCAGGCGGCATTGCTGCGCTATGAGGCAGCGGACGCGCCGCAGCTTTTTGCGGATGCGCTGCATATAGTGCCCCATGCAGATGGAACGGTTGCGATCGGATCGACGTCCGAGCGGGAGTTTGATGCGCCGGAGGTGACCGATGCGCTGCTCGATGATGTGATTTTGCGGGCGCGGGCGGCGTTTCCGGTCTTGGCGGATGCGCCGGTGATCGAGCGCTGGGCGGGCGTGCGACCGAGGGCCAAAAGCCGTGCGCCGATGCTGGGTGCGCATCCGTTGTTTGAGGATGCGTTTATCGCCAATGGCGGGTTCAAAATCGGCTTTGGCATGGCGCCGAAAGCCGGTGAGATGATGGCTGATCTGGTGTTGGAGGGGCGGGATACGATCCCCGAAGGATTTAGGCCGGAGGCGAGCCTGTAGATTGCCACCGATAGGCGCCATCGTCCGCGAGCCAGCGGATGGCTTGACCGCTCTGATGCAGGTAGTTGAGATGGGCCAGAGCCTCGACGAGAGCGAGGCCGTATGTATTTGGCTGGATCTCGCGCTTGAAAAGAGGTGCGAAACAGTCGCCACCGCGTCTGGGCTGGGCGAGATGTTCGGTCAGGCGTTGCAGCGCACCGGTGTGATTTTCAATCAATTGTGACAGGCGCGTCGGCAAGCCGATGTATGGCAGTTTGTGACCGCCGAGCACGAGATGCTCTTCGCGTGCATGGGGTTGGAAAGCGGTGCAACTGTCCAGCCATTCGGCCAGCGGGTTGGCCTCTGGTTCGGTCGGGTAGACGCCGATATTCGGGCTGATGGAGGGCAGAAGCTGATCGCCGCCAAGGACCAGATGATCGTCTCGGCTCCAGAACGTGGCGTGTTCGGGGGCGTGTCCGTCGCCCATACGGATGTCCCAGATGCGGCCTGCCATCCGGATGGTGTCGCCCTCTGCGATGCGGGTGAAGCCGGCGGGAAGGGCTGTGACACAATCGGCAAAATTGAACGGGCGTTCGTCGGCGCGGGCCTGAAGGATATTGGGGTCCATTCCGGCGCGGCGATAGAAGCCGATCGCCTCTTCCGTGTAGCGTGGCTGTTCGTCGAGGATCAGCATACGGGCCGTGAGATAGGCAGTTCGGGGGATCACCAATTCGGCGCCCTGCTCCATGAACCATCCGGCAAGCCCAATGTGATCGGGGTGATGGTGGGTGATGACGACACGGCGCACAGGCTTGCCCGCCAAAGGGCCGGAAAGGGCGGCATCCCAGATTGCGCGCGATTTTCGCGTATCGAGGCCGGTGTCGATCAATGTCCAGCCGTCGCCGTCGTCGAGGGCGTAGATATTAACGTGATCAAGCGCCATCGGCAGCGGGAAGCGCAGCCAGAGGATGCCGTCGGCGATCTCGATTGCGCTGCCAGCGTCCGGCGGAGTTTCGACCGGATAGCGGATCATGCGGGCTTCTATCGTCATATGGCAGCGAGATCGTCTGGGGTTACATCCATCAAGCTGTCGTTGGGTGCGTGCACCTGAGCCAGATAACCGGCGTGCTCCGGCAGAAGTCGGGTGATGTAGAAGCGGGCAAGGCGCTGCCTCTGTGTATCACCGTGGCAGGCGGCGGCGAGATGGTAATGCCCGCCAAGCACCCGGGCAAAGCCCATCAGGAAGGGAACTGCTGCTCCCATTCTATCGGCGGCATCGCGAGAAAGGAGTGTCTCTGTCGCTTCGCGCAGGGTCTCGGCAGACTGCCAGACGGCCTCGGCGAGATCCGGGTGCTGCGCGCGGGCGTTTTCGGCTCCGGTTTCGATTTCCTCCAAGAGAGCAAATGCGGCTTCGCCGCCGTCCATCAGCTTACGCCCTACAAGGTCCATGGCCTGAATGCCGTTGGTGCCTTCGTAGATGGCGGTGACGCGCACATCGCGAAGATACTGGCTGGCGCCGGTCTCTTCGATGAAGCCCATGCCGCCATGGACTTGAATACCCATATTCGCGACGGAAATTCCTGTCTCTGTGCCAAACGCTTTGGCAATCGGGGTCAGGAATGCGGCGCGGGCGGTGGCGGCGGGATCGGCCGTGGCCGTGGCAATATCCAGCGAAATGGCACAATCGAGCGCGATGGCGCGGGCGGCGAATGTGTCGGCTTTCATCGTTGCGAGCATCCGGCGGACATCCGCATGTTCGATGATGGCGCCGGTTCCGCCTGCACGGCCCTGTTTGCGGTCCTGCGCATAGGCGAGGGCATGCTGATAGGCACCTTCGGCGATGCCGATGCCCTGTGTTCCGACACCGAGGCGGGCGTTATTCATCATGGTGAACATCGCGGCCATGCCGCCGTGCGGAGCTCCGACAAGCCAGCCAGTCGCACCTTCGTAGCTCATGACAGCGGTGGGCGAGCCGTGCAGCCCTGTTTTGTGTTCAAGGCTGACGACACGGAGGGCGTTTTTCTCGCCCGGTTCGCCGTTCGTATCGGGCAGCCATTTGGGAACCATGAATAGGCTTATGCCCTTTGTCCCTGTCGCGCCGTCTGGAAGGCGGGCGAGTACGAGGTGGCAGACATTGCCAGTGAAATCGTTGTCGCCCCACGAAATGTAGATTTTCTGGCCGGTGATGGCGTAAGTGCCATCCTCATTTGGCACGGCGCGGGTGGTCAGAGCCCCGACATCAGAGCCAGCCTGCGGCTCTGTCAGATTCATCGTGCCGCACCATTCGCCGGAAATCAGTTTCGGAAGATAGAGTGATTTGATTTCGTCAGAGGCGTGTTTTTCGAGGGCTTCGATCTGTCCCTGCGTCATCAGCGGATTGAGTTGCAGGGAGAGACAGGCACCGGCCATCATGTCATTCACGGCAGTTGCGAGGGTCAGTGGGAGGCCCATTCCACCATATTCAGGTGCAGAGGCAATGCCGATCCAACCGCCATCTGCGATGGCTCGGTAACCGTCCGCAAATCCGGGCGACGTGCGTACGACCCCGTTTTCCAGGTGGGCGGGGTGAAGGTCGCCTGCGCGGTTGAGCGGGGCGAGGACCTCGTCGCAAAGGCGTGCGGCCTCAGTCATGATGGCCGCAGCCATGTCATCTGTGGCTTCTGCAAAAACGTTTGTCTCTTGGACGGATTTGAAATCGAGCACATGCGATAGAAGGAAATCGAAATCCTTTACGGGACTTGCGTAGGGCATATCTTCGATCCGCTGTTGTGTCCGTCGAGCAAGCAAGGTGTTGGCCTTCCAGCGCAATCCAGCGTATGGAACAGGCTCGGAGCTTCAATCGAAACGCGGCGTCACGATGGACCAGAAACAGACAGTTACGTTGCGTCCCGACGAGGACGGCATTGCCGCTGCGGCGCAGCTGTTACGGTCGGGTGAATGCGTGGCGTTTCCGACCGAGACTGTCTATGGGCTGGGAGCGGATGCTTGCAATGATACAGCGGTCGCGGGCATCTATGCTGCAAAAGGGCGTCCGAGTTTTAACCCGCTGATCATCCACGTGGATTGTGTGGAAACCGCGCGGCGGTACTGCGACTTCACACCGGATGCGGAGCGTCTGGCGCAGGCTTTTTGGCCGGGGGCTTTGACGCTGGTGCTTCCGCTCAAGGCAGAAAGCGGGATTTCGAAACTTGTTACGGCAGGGCTGGACACCGTGGCTGTCCGTGCGCCGGACCATGCGGTAGGGCAAGCGCTATTGGCTGCATTTGGCAGACCGGTGGCTGCGCCATCGGCAAATCCGTCAGGACGGATCAGTCCGACAACGATGCAACATGTTCTGGCGGGATTGGACGGAAAGATCGCGGCTGTGGTCGATGGCGGAGCCTGTGGTGTGGGGTTAGAATCGACGATTATAGGATGCACGGGGGCGCCTGTTTTGATGCGGGCGGGCGGATTGCCCGTCGAAGCGGTAGAGGCGTGCCTTGGCAGGCGGTTGATGACCGAGGAAGACCCGAGCGCACCAAAATCGCCGGGGCAGCTGCTGTCGCATTACGCGCCGCGGGGGCGGGTGCGGCTCGATGTGACGGCACCCGATGACGGTGAGGTGTTGCTAGGGTTCGGAGAGGTAGACGGGGCGGCGCTGAACCTTTCGCCGTCCGGTGATCTGACAGAGGCAGCGGCAGGGCTTTTTGCGGCGTTACATCAGCTCGATAACATGGGGGCAGAGCGGATCGCGGTTGCGCCAATCCCTGATCACGGGTTGGGACGGGCGATCAATGACCGTCTGCGGCGCGCGGCGGCACCGAGGGGCGACTAGTTCCCCAAATTCTTGCGTTCGATAAAGGTGCGGAGTTCCTCTGCCTCACGGCGGGCATCGCGCAGACCGTCCATCGCGGCGCGAAGCTCTGCCTCGGTCTGTGACAGCTGGCTGCGGAGGGCGGCTTCGCTGTCTCTCTGGGCGGAAACGGCCGCATCGCGCTCTTCTTCAGCTTCGTGCAGGAGCTTTGCCATTTTTTCCAACTCGCCAACATCCGAGGCGGAAACACGGGTAAATCTGTGAACCAGCCAGTTGGCGAACCAGCCCAGACAGAAAGCGATAAACAGCACGATGGCGGTAGCGGTAATGAATTCTGTTCTGTTCACGTCGTCATTCCTCTGACTCGGTTGCTTCGGGGGCCGGCTCGTCGCTTTCTTCTGCGGTGGCGTCAGGGCTTTCGGAACCTGGGTCTGCGTTTTCGCTTGTATCGGTCTCAGCGCTTTCTGTCGCCGCAGCCTCTGCCTCTGCCTCGGGGTCGTAGAGGTGGAATTCGATGCGGCGGTTGGCTTCGCGGCCCTCTTCGGTGCCGTTGTCGGCGATCGGGTTTTCTTCGCCATAGCCGATAGCGCGGAACGAGCCTGTGAGTACGCGGCGGCCACGCAGCGCGGTCAAAACGGCTTCGGCGCGATCCTGGCTGAGCTGCTGGTTCATCACTTCACGGCCCTGGCTATCTGTATAGCCTGAGACTTCCATGGGAAGTTCGGGGCAGTCCCTTAGGATTTTGGCAATGTCGTCAATCACTGGACGGGTTTCGGCTGTGAGCGTGGCGGAGCCGGGATCGAACAGGATTTTTGTCTCGTCAGTGATTTCGCGGATCGCGACCAGACATTCCTCGGGGGTCGGGCCTGTGTTTTCGGGCGCGAGTTCCTCGATATATTCGAGAGCGATGTCGAATGATTCCTCTTGTCCGAACTTTTCAATGAAAAGAGCGGGAATGGCTGTGCTGGCCTCCGGATCGCTGGTCGTGCCGCGCAGTGCAATACTGTCTGGCTCGACGGTAACAACGCCGTTTTTGAGCCGGGATAGGGCCTCGATTGCGGTCAGGACGCGGACGTTCCAGCCGGAGGGGACTGATGGCTCGACCTGGGTGCGCATGGAGACATTGCTGCGTCCGAAACGGGCGGCGGCGTAGTTTTCGGCGGTGAGTTTCATCAGATCGTCCCCCACCATTCCACGCAACTGCGCGAGACCTTCGGGGCTGAGGGTGCCGGTGAAGGATATAACGATGGCTTCCTCTTCGCCTTCGGGCGCTGGCGGTGCGGGAAGCTCTGCCTCAAGCGCATAGAGGGGCGGGAGACTCGCCTGTAAGGTATTGATCTCTCTGTCGTAGAGGTCGGGATCGGTTCCTTGCGGCGCGGTGATGTGTAGGTCGGTGTCGGTGACCGTCAATGTGCCACCGCCGAGCGCGCCGAGTGTCCCGATGGCGCGGCTGACGATACCGGTCCAGCTGGGGGCGGGAGCGCCGATTGCGATCGGACAATTGGCCGTATCGTCGAACCCGAGGTCACGGGCCGCGGCAAGGATTTGATCCCGTTCGGCCGGGGTTTCGGCCACGCAGGCATCAAAGCGGGGGCCATCATCGTCCAGTGAGAAACGCACGGTGAATGGGGTGACAACCGGACGCGGCGCGGTGATTGTGATGGTCGCCTCGACATTGCGCGGGGCCATTTTCTGAAGCTCGGCTTCGAGGCTGCGTTTTTCGGCAGCACTATTCGCAATGGCTGTGATATCGACAGCGCCCGCCCGCACAGAGATCTTTGCGCGCGGCAGTTCTTCGAGAACGCGGGTGGCGTAGGTCATTGCGCTGCGCCAACCATCGGGGGCGGGGTGCTCTGCCGTTTCCAGAAGGTCCGTGATCCGCGCTTCGCCCGCGATTTCACTCAGCGAACGGGATAGAACTTCGCGGTCTGTTGTGGCGGGCGCGAGGCCGATCAGGGAGATGCCGCTGTCGCTACGCAAAATCTCGATAACGAATTCCGGGATGATGATATCGTCCCGCTGAACCACCGAAATATTGTCGATGACGCGGCTGGCGTCGACATGGCGACCGGCGATGCTCATGGCGCGGAAGCGGGCGGCCTCGGTGGGTGCTGTGCCTTCGATGACGACCTGCAGGCCATCGCCCAGCACATCGGCCCAGTCCTGACCATCGGTCACGAGCGCCTCATGAACGGCGGACCGGGACAGGTCCTCTACGAGTGACACGGCTATGCGGGCGCTGAACGCCGATATCACAGCGGCAACCGCGAAGGCTGCGAGAGGCAAGAGGACCGAGGTAAAGCGCAGGTTCATTCGTGAGTTTCTTCCAGACTTGCTTCTCTGTAGGTTGTGACGCGCTTGTGATCAATCACGTGAATGCGGCAGCGGCGAAAAACAGCAAGGGGATCAGGCCTGCGTTCCGGTTCGAGCGAAACAGTTTGAGGAGGCGGGGGTGATCAACCGGATCGAACCGGCTGAGCTGCCACATGAGATGCCAACCCATCGCCCAGGCACCGCCGATGGCAAGTACGAGAGAAAGGACGCTCCGGTCGATGGTGGCAAGCAGCGCTGACGCACCGAGCAGCGTTACGGTTCCGATCAGAAAGCGGCGCAGCCAGCGTGGGGCGTCGTTCCCGAACAGGCGGGCAGTGGATTTGATACCGATCAGCGCGTCGTCTTCGACATCCTGAAACGCGTAGATCGTATCGTAGAACAGCGTCCAGATGATGCCGGCGGCGTAAAGCAGAAGGGACTCCCATGCAAAGCGCCCCGATTGCGCGGCCCAGACCAGAAGCGCGCCCCAATTGAAGGCCAGCCCAAGGAAGATTTGCGGCCAGTAGGTGAATCGTTTGGCGAAGGGGTAGATCGCCACCGGAACCAGGGACAAAATACCAAGGAGGATCGCCACAGGGGGAAAGGTCAGGAGAACCAGGAACGCGACGAGGCATTGCGCGACCATCCAGACCACGGCACCCCGTACTGTGACCTGACCGGACGGGATCGGCCGTGATCGGGTGCGGGCAACGGCACCGTCGAAATTGCGGTCGGTTATGTCGTTCCACGTGCAACCGGCGCCGCGCATCAGGAATGCGCCGATGCCGCATCCGAGCGCAATCCAAATCTCGTAGATGCCGAAGCGTCCTGTTTGCAGAGAGGACAGGGCAAGTGCCCACCAGCACGGAATGAGAAGGAGCCAGGTGCCAATCGGACGGTCCGCGCGGCTCAGGCGCAGATAGGAGCGCGTGACGGGGGGTGCATACCGGTCGACCCAGTTGCCTTGAACGGCATCCGCGACGGAATCGGGCGACGAAGTCTCTGGCGCTTGGCTCTTCTCGGTCATATGGTCCGGCTCATGGCATCCAAGGTTCGGCTCTATGTAGATCAGCCTTTGGGGGAAGGGCAAACGGTTCCCCTCGCGAAGGAACAGGCACATTACCTTTTCGGGGTGATGCGCCTGCAAACCGGCGCGGTGATTTCATTGTTCAATGGACGCGATGGCGAATGGGACGGCGAGGTGATCGAGGCCGGAAAGCGGGGGGGCGTGCTGGCCTGCCGTGAACAGAGCCGACCGCTGCAAATGCCGCCGGATCTCTGGCTGCTCTTTGCGCCGATCAAGAAAGCGCGCACGGATTTCATTGTGGAGAAAGCGGCGGAGATGGGCGCGGCGCGGATTGTTCCTGTGCTGACCGATTTTACCAATTCGGAGCGGGTGCGGGTAGATCGGCTGCAGGCGCATGCGATTGAGGCCGCAGAGCAATGCGGCGGCACTTATGTGCCGGAAGTTGGCGAGCCGGTGAAGCTGGAGCGGCTTCTGGCAGACTGGCCGGAAGATCGGCAGATGATGTTTTGCGACGAGGCCCTTGTGGGCGCGGGCGAAGTGCTCCGGGGCGCGATGGCAGGTAAATGGGCGATCCTGATCGGACCGGAAGGTGGATTTTCCGAGGCCGAGCGCGCCCGGCTTGGGAAGCTGCCATTTGCGCATGCGGTCAGCTTGGGGCCGCGCATCCTGCGGGCTGACACGGCAGCGGTGGCCGCCATGACAGTCTGGCAGCAAGTGCTGGGAGATTGGTGATGGCAAGGTTCATCCGACCCGAAGCGCGCGCCGCGCTTTGGAGATGGCGGGAGGTTCTCGCGGCGCTGCTGTTGGCAGTGGTGGGCCTGTGGTGGGGGCTGACCAGTTTCGGGCTTTTGATGTGGCTGGGATGGGCAATGTGCGGAGGTGGTGCTGTGCTCGCGTTTATCGGGGTGCAGCGTGTGCGGTTCGCCCGCAGTGGCGGGATCGGTGTGGTCACGGTGGACGAACGGCGTGTTGCCTACTTTGGACCGTTGACCGGTGGTGTTGTGGATTTGGATGATCTTGCGCGTCTGGAAATCGAGCCGGAGGCTTATCCAGCGCCGCATTGGATCCTGACGGGACAGGATGGCACACGGGTCGAGATCCCAGTGGATGCTAATGGATCGGATGTATTGTTCGATGCGTTTGCCGCCTTGCCCGGGCTTCGAACTGGTGTGATCGTCGATGTGCTTTCCCGCACACCGGCTGCGCGGACGGTGCTTTGGGCGCGGGAAATGCGGCAGCTCCATTGACTTTGCCACCCGCCCGCGCCACCTGTGGCCTCTGACGAGACCCAGAAACGGAAATCACCCCATGTCCATTCCCCAGTCCGGCGGCGGCCCGATCGAGCGGCACGAGCAGCTTGCAGAGTTTCTGGCAGAGGGGTGCAAACCGAGGGACCAGTGGCGGATCGGCACGGAGCACGAGAAATTCGGCTATTGCAAGGATACGCTGCGTCCGTTGCCTTATGAGGGCGAACGGTCGGTTCTGGCTGTGCTTTCCGCTCTGAGGGATCGCTTTGATTGGTCGCCGGTCGAAGAGGCGGGCAACCTGATCGGCCTAAAAAAGGACGGTGCCAACGTGAGTTTGGAACCGGGCGGCCAGCTGGAGCTTTCGGGTGCGCCGCTGGAAAGCATTCATCAGACCTGCGACGAGGTGAACGAACACCTGAGGGAAGTGAAATCCGTAGCCGACGAGATCGGCGTGGGGTTCATAGGATTGGGCGCGGCGCCGGAATGGCAGCATGAGGACATGCCGATGATGCCCAAGGGGCGCTACCGGCTGATGACCGATTATATGGGCCGTGTAGGCACCCACGGAAAACAGATGATGTACCGGACCTGCACTGTGCAGGTGAACCTCGATTTCGGGTCGGAAGCAGATATGGTGCAGAAACTGCGCGTCGCGCTGGCCCTCCAGCCGGTGGCGACCGCGCTGTTTGCGAATTCGCCGTTTTTCGAGGGCAAGCCGAACGGCCACAAGAGCTGGCGCAGCCGGATTTGGCGCAGCCTCGATGATGCGCGCACGGGTATGCTGCCGTGGGTATTCGACGAGGGCATGGGCTTTGAGCGCTGGGCGGAGTGGGCGCTCGATGTGCCGATGTATTTTGTCTATCGCGATGGAAAATACATCAATGCTCTGGGGCAGTCCTTCCGTGATTTCCTGAAAGGCGAATTGCCCGCGCTGCCTGGCGAGAAGCCGACGCTGAGCGATTGGGCCGATCATCTGACAACTGTTTTTCCCGAAGCACGGATCAAGCAATTCATCGAGATGCGTGGCGCGGACGGTGGCCCGTGGCGGCGGCTTTGTGCCCTGCCGGCTTTTTGGGTCGGGCTGACCTATGATCAGGGCGCTCTGGATGCGGCGTGGGATTTGGTCAAGGACTGGGATGCCGAGACCCGCGAGGCGCTGCGCGTGGCTGCATCGGAGCAGGGATTGCAGGCCGAGGTGAACGGGCTGAAAATGCACGATCTGGCGCGTCAGGCTGTGGAGATCGCCGAAAGCGGGCTGAAAGCGCGCGCCGTTCCGGGTGCGGGTGGTCTTGTTGCGGATGAGACCCATTTCCTCAACGCGCTGAAAGAAAGCGTTGAGTCAGGTAAAGTGCCAGCGGACGAGCTGCTCGATGCCTACCACGGTGCGTGGAATGGTGATCTGAAAAAAATCTACAAAGAGTTCAGCTACTAAAGCTTAACCTTTTTGCCCGATCTTGGTCTCGGTCCCTGCGCGCAGGCGGCTGATATTGGCAGAATGGCGCCAGAGGATCAGGGCGGCGAGTAGCGCTATGACGATGACGAGCGTGACGTAGCCGAAGATCAGGGCCCAGATCGGGCTGGCAACCGCAGCGATCAGGGCTGCCAGTGACGAGAAGCGGAACAGGGCGGCTGTGACCAGCCATGTGGCACAGGCCGCAACGCCGACGGGCCATGCGATCGCGAGCAGGATGCCAAGGAAGGTTGCGACGCCTTTGCCACCTTTGAATGCGAGCCAGACGGGGAAGCAATGCCCGACGAAGGCTGTGAGAGCGGCCAGTTGCATGGCGTCCTCCGACGCAAATGCACTGGCGAGGAAAACGGCGGCTGCACCCTTTCCGCCGTCGAGGAGCAGGGTCAGGAAGGCAGCGGTCTTGTTCCCGGTGCGCAGGACATTGGTCGCACCGATATTGCCCGATCCGATTTGACGCAAATCTCCCAGATTCATGATGCGAGAAAGGATCAGCCCGAAGGGGACGGAGCCGAGGCCATAGCCAATGAGCGCCCAAATCATGAGTTGGGGCAGGGCGGTGGTGATCTCTGGCATCAGGTCTCTCCGAAAACGCGGGCACCTTTGACCCAAGTTCCGACTACTTTGCCCTGCATTCTGGCGCCGTCAAAGGGGGTATTTTTCGACTTCGACCGCAACGCGGCCCGATCGAGGATGAAAGGCGCATCGGGATCGAAGAGGATGAGATCTGCCGGGGCGCCTTCCAGAAGACGTCCGCTGGGGAGGCCGAGGCGGCGAGCGGGATTGAGCGACAGTGCGCGGAATAGTTCCGGCAAAGTAAGCTGGCCCTCGTGATAGAGCCGCAGTGCGGCGGGCAGAAGCGTCTCGAGACCGACCGCGCCGCTTGCGGCCTCCTCGAAGGGGAGGCGCTTGCTTTCTTCGTCCTGTGGGGTGTGCATCGAGCAAAGAATATCAATCAGACCGGAGCGCAGGGCGTCAATCACGGCGAGGCGGTCATCCTCGGAACGCAGCGGAGGGGTCAATTTGAAGAAGGTGCGGTAATCGGCGACGTCAAATTCATTGAGTGTAAGGTGGTGGATCGAGACGCCCGCAGTGATGTCGAGCCCGTTGCGTTTGGCCCGTTCCAGTGCTGGTAGCGCGCGTGCGGTGGTGAGCTGATCGACGTGATATTTCGCGCCCGTCATTTCCAGAAGCGAAATGTCGCGGTCCAGCCCCATTCGCTCGGCCATAGGGGACACATCAGGCAGGCCGCGCAGTGAGGCGAATTTTCCCTTTGTGGCGACGGCGCCCTCGGACAGTTGCGGTTCTTGCACGTGGCCTATGACCAACGCGTCGAGCGAGCGGGCATAGGTGAGCGCACGGGAGAGCACTTTTGTCTTGCTGACAACGCGGAGGCCGTCGGAAAAGGCCACAGCGCCTGCGTCTTGCAGGAAGCCGATTTCGGTCATCTCGTTGCCTTCGCGGCCCTTGGTGAGCGCGGCCATCGGAAGCACGTTCACGGCGCTGTCCTCTGCCGCGCGGCGGGCGACGAATTCGAGTGTTTCGGGGGTGTCGATCACCGGGAGGGTGTCGGCACGGGTGACGATCGTGGTGACGCCACCAGCTGCTGCGGCAAGGCCCGCAGAATGGAAGCTTTCCTTGTGGCGCTCGCCCGGTTCCGAGACCTTTACCCCGATGTCGATGATGCCCGGCGCAAGGCATTTGCCGCCACAGTCAATCACTGTGCCTTTGGTTTCCGGCGGGGTGCCGTCACCCGAGGCGGCGATGCTGCCATCTTTCACATGAAGCCAGCCGGATACATCGGAAATGGCGACGGGGTCGATCAGGCGTGCGTTGGTGAACAGGATCTCGGTCATACCATCGTGCCTTTGTCTTTTTGCAGCTCGGCGCCGCGACGGGCGCGGAGGTTGCGGGCAAGGAGGTCCATCGCTGCCATGCGGACGGCGACGCCCATCTCAACCTGCGTCTGGATGACCGAGCGGTTGATATCGTCGGCGATAGTGCCGTCGATTTCGACTCCGCGATTCATCGGACCGGGATGCATGACGATGGCGTCATCCTTGGCAAAGGCCAGTTTCTCGGCATCAAGCCCGTAGCGGTGGTAATATTCGCGCTCTGAAGGGACGAAGCCACCGTCCATCCGCTCTTTTTGCAGGCGGAGCATCATGACCACATCGACGTCGCGCAGGCCTTCTTGCATGTCGTGGAACACCTCGACGCCGAACTCTGATACGCCTGCGGGCATCAGGGT
This sequence comes from Marivivens sp., assembly GCA_017643845.1. GTDB lineage: Bacteria > Pseudomonadota > Alphaproteobacteria > Rhodobacterales > Rhodobacteraceae > JAEPMR01. The sequence continues at coordinate 72,362 of JAEPMR010000008.1, forward strand.
CGGTGGCGCGATGAGGCGCACGCGGTTTTCCATTTTGCCAAGGAGCATGATGTTGGAGCGGGCGACGCGACTGTGCAGAATGTCGCCGCAGATGGCGACAGAGAGCCGATGCAGGCGGCCCTTGGCGCGGCGGATGGTGAGTGCGTCGAGCAGCGCTTGCGTGGGGTGTTCGTGGCGTCCGTCACCGGCATTCAGCACTGCGCAGTTGACCTTTTGCGAGAGCAGGTCGACCGCGCCGGAATTGGGGTGGCGCACGACGAGGAGATCAGGGTGCATCGCGTTGAGCGTCAGGGCTGTGTCGATCAGGGTCTCGCCCTTTTTGATCGAGCTGGCCTGCATCGCCATATTCATCACATCGGCGCCAAGGCGCTTGCCTGCCAGTTCGAAACTCGCCTGTGTGCGGGTCGAGTTTTCGAAGAACATATTGATCTGGGTGAGACCTGCGAGCACGTCTTTGTGGCTGCGGCGCTGGCGGTTTTCGTTGGCGTAGCGGTCAGCGAGATCGAGCAGGGTGGTGATTTCTTCGGGACGGAGATGTTCGATCCCGAGGAGATGCTGCGCGCGAAATGTCATGTTGGCCCTCGTGCGGTTTGGTCGCTTATAGGAAGGCACAAGGGTCGCGGCAAGTGGTCCTGAGCGGCGATTTTGGGCTGCACTTTCCCTCAAATGCGCCATAGGGTGCGGACATGGACTCACAGGCGGAATATTGGACGGCGGCGGCTCTGCTTGAGTGGCAGGTCGAAATGGGAGCGGACGAGGCGATCCTCGATGCGCCGCTTGACCGATATGAGCTGGAGCCTGCAAAGCCATCTGTGCCCGAACCAGCGACCACCGCAGAGGTGCCCAGCAAGCCACCCATTCCCACGCCGCCTCCGGCCGTGGATACAGTCGCTGTCGCGGCGCGATTGGCGGCGGAGGCTGGCTCGCTGGAGGCGTTGAAGGAGGCGATTGCGGGTTTCGAGCATTGCGAGTTGCGCAAGGGGGCGCGAAATCTGGTGCTGAGCGACGGGTTGCCCAGTGCGAGGGTCATGGTCATCAGCGACGCGCCGACGCGCGAGGATGACATGCAGGGGCGGCCATTTACCGGAGCAACCGGTGATCTGCTGGATCGGATGTTCGGGGCCATCGGGCTCAAGCGGACCACCGAAATTTCGGCAGAGGGGTTCTACCTGGTCAATATGGTTCCGTGGCGTCCGCCTTCGGACCGGATGCCGACAGGAGATGAAGTGGCGATGACGCTGCCGTTCGTGCAGAGACACATCGATCTGGTCGCGCCGGACGTATTGGTGTTGCTCGGCGGCATTCCCTGTCAGGCGTTTTTGGGAGACGGGGGGACCGCCCGCCTGAGAGGGCGATGGACGGAGGTTGCAGGGCGACCGGCATTGCCCATCTACCATCCGGGTCGGATGAAGCGTGACCCTGTTCGCAAGCGCGATACATGGGCGGATTTGCTGTCATTGAAAGCGAAGCTGAGGGAGATGGGATGAGCCGGATCGACGAAAGCCGAGAGTTTATTCCGGTGCGAATCGCGGTGCTGACGGTGAGCGATACGCGCGGGCTGGAGGACGACAAGTCGGGTGATACGCTTGTGGCGCGGATTGAAGCGGCAGGGCACCGGCTGGTGCATCGTGCGATCCTGCCGGATGAGCGGGAACAGATCGCCGCGCAACTGCGGGAATGGTGTGCCGATCCCGAAGTGGACGCCGTGATTTCAACGGGCGGCACTGGGCTTACCGGACGGGATGTGTCGGTAGAAGCGCATCGCGATGTCTATGAAAAAGAGATAGACGCCTTTGGCACGCTTTTCACGATGGTATCACTGCAAAAGGTCGGAACCAGTGCGATCCAGAGCCGCGCGACGGCGGGCGTGGCACAGGGAACCTATCTGTTCGCGCTGCCAGGCAGCCCTGGCGCATGTAAGGACGCGTGGGACGAAATACTGGTCAAACAGCTCGACTATCGCCATCGGCCCTGCAATTTCGTGGAAATCATGCCAAGGCTGGACGAGCATCAGCGCCGTAAATAGGCGTGCGATGTTTCAGCTCTGACATCCCTGAAAATCAAAGACAGCATCGTCTGTCAGAAGGGTCAGGCGGACAGACGCACGATCTATTGCGAGTGTCTCTGTTCCGATTGGGAAAGCGTCGGCGGTATTCACGAGCGTCGTTCCGCGAATTTCACTGCGGGTGTTGCTTACCCAGATATCTTTTGAGGCAAATTCGATAACTGCGGCGCGGGGCGACAGGCTCGTGGAGATCGGCAATTCGGCCTCGATCTGCAGGCCATTTCCATCAGGGCGGAAACGACAGGTGACAGGGCCAAGACCGGCGGCGATACCGTCCTGAGGCATATCGAGAAGGGCGCTGACTATCGCCGGATCGCGCCTGCCCTCAGGGGGGAGGGAGATATCAAACTCGGTCGCGAAGGGGAGGCAGACTGTATCGCAGACGCCGATTTCAATTTGCCCCTTTGCGCGGGCGGGTTGGTCTGCCTCTGCGATGGCGATTTCGATGGGGATCAAGACTGATCCATGATAGCCGAAGCTTTCCATTCCACTGACTTCGAGCAATTCCGGGGACGGGAAATGAAGGGTCGCGTCCTTGATGTTTTTGGAGCCGGACAAGTCAAGCTCCGGCGGCAATCCGGCGGACCCCGGCGCGCGCCAGTAGGTTTTCCAGCGAGGTGCGAGGCTGATCCGCAAACCGGCCATATGGGTGCCATCGGCGGTGCGCCAACCCGGCACGAGATCGACAGTGACGACATTATCAACGTCCTGCGCGTGAAGGGCGGCAGGCAGCAAGAGGGCGACCAGAAAAAGGGCAATACGGCGGATCATGCCCGCAAGATAAGAAAACCGCCGGAGAAGGGAAGTCACGTTCAGGTCATTGGGGGCGTGAGCGGCACTTGAATGCGGGACGGTTAGGCTCATAGACTTAGGTATGGACGACTCAGATTTTTCTCTTGCCGGCAAATTGCTGGTTGCGATGCCGGATATGGGCGATCCCCGTTTTGATCGCAGCGTCATCTTTATGTGTGCGCATTCCGAAGGGGGCGCGATGGGGCTGATCGTGAACAAACCCGCGCCGGAAGTGCGGTTTGGTGATCTGCTGACGCAGCTCGGTATTGAAGCGGCTCCGGGTGCACGGGACATTCGTGTCCATTTCGGTGGCCCTGTCGAGCACGGGCGGGGGTTTGTGCTCCACAGTTCGGACTACCAAAGCGAATCGGGGACGCTGGAAGTCGATGGTGCGACCTCGATGACGGCGACTATGGATGTTCTGGAGGCGATTGCCAGTGGCGACGGGCCGGAGTCGTCGATGCTGGCGCTGGGCTATGCCGGATGGGGGCCGGGGCAATTGGAGGGCGAGATCGCTCAGAACGGCTGGCTGGTCTGCGATGCTCGAGATGAGATCGTATTTGGACGTGCCAACGAGTTCAAATGGAACGCGGCGCTGAAATCTCTGGGGATTGATCCGCTGTTACTGTCCTCCACCGTGGGACATGCCTGAGCAAGAGACGTGCTCTCAGCCCGAGACGAGCGCTGCGATGATAGCGCGGGCGCTTTCGCTGTTCCAATCCGCATCGCCCTGCAAGCGGGCAATCTCGTCTCCGTTGCGGTCGATCAGAATGGATACGGGCAGGCCGAGAACGCCCATGGATCGTGCAAATCCCTGACGTTCGTCGCGGTGCAGCGGCAGGGTATCAACTCCGATCTCCTCAAAGAACAGTTCCATCGCGGGAAGCGGGTTGCGTCCGGTGGCGATTGTGATGACGCGGAAATCCTCGGGTGCGAAGCCTTCCTGAAGAGCAGCCAGGGATGGCATTTCCTTGCGGCAGGGCGCGCACCATGTGGCCCAGAAATTCACAAGCAGAACAGTGTCGCCTTCGTCATCGAGCGTGCGGGGGGCGCCGTCCGCGCCTGTATAGGTCATATCGCTGACGGAAAGTGCTGCGCTATGAACGGCGAGCTTACGCATGTCACCGTCGCGAAGGTCGGTGATCCCGTAGGGATCGGCCCAGCCGGTATTTGCAACAAGCGCAAGGGCCGTATAAAGCAACGCTGATCTGAACTGCCGCATGGGACCTCCAAAATGACCAAATCCTCGAACCAGATGTGGGGCGGACGCTTCGCCGCAGGGCCGGACGCCATTATGGAGGCGATCAACGCATCCATCGGGTTCGACAAGCGACTGGCACCGCAGGATATTGCCGGTTCGCGGGCCCATGCCGCCATGTTGGCTGCACAAGGCATTATTAGCGATAAGGATGCGGAGGCCATTCGGGAAGGGCTGCTCACCATATTGTCAGAAATCGAGGGTGGAAATTTCGCGTTTTCGACTGCTCTTGAGGACATCCACATGAATGTGGAGGCGCGTCTGAAGGAAATCGTAGGCGAACCGGCGGGGCGTTTGCATACCGCGCGGAGCCGTAACGATCAGGTGGCCGTCGATTTCCGGCTTTGGGTGCGGGACCAGTGCGATGCGGTGGATGCCGCGCTTGAGGCGTTGATGAAGGCGCTGCTGGCGCAAGCCGACGCCGGTGCCGATTGGGTGATGCCCGGGTTCACGCATTTGCAGACCGCGCAGCCGGTGACGTGGGGCCACCATATGCTGGCCTATGTCGAGATGTTCGCCCGTGATCGCAGTCGCTTTGCGGATGCACGAAAGCGGATGAACGAAAGCCCTTTGGGGGCGGCGGCACTGGCGGGAACATCCTTCCCGATTGACCGCCATGCGACGGCGGAAGCGCTGGGTTTTGACCGGCCAACAGCCAATAGTCTCGACTCTGTGTCGGATCGGGATTTTGCTTTGGAATTCCTTGCCGCAGCGAGCATTTGCGCGATGCATCTGAGCCGGTTTGCAGAAGAGCTGGTGATCTGGTCCTCTGCGCAGTTCCGCTTTGTTACGATGTCAGACAAGTGGTCGACTGGATCGTCGATCATGCCGCAAAAGCGCAACCCTGATGCCGCCGAGCTGATCCGCGCAAAGATCGGCCGGATTTTCGGGGCCAATGTCGCGCTGATGACGGTGATGAAGGGGCTGCCGCTGACCTATTCGAAGGACATGCAGGAAGACAAGGAACAGGTCTTTGACGCGGCGGACAATTTCCTGCTGGCGCTGGCGGCGATGGCCGGGATGGTTTCTGACATGACGGCCAACCGTGCGTCCCTGAAGGCGGCGGCATCGAGCGGGTTTTCGACGGCGACGGACCTCGCTGATTGGCTGGTGCGGGAGTTGAACCTGCCCTTCCGTGATGCGCACCACGTGACCGGATCGCTGGTGGCGATGGCCGAGAGCAAGGGCTGCGACCTGCCGGATCTGAGCCTTGAAGATATGAAATCCGTGCATGAAGGCATCCGGCCGGATGTTTTCGACGTATTGGGTGTAGAGAATTCCGTGGCCTCGCGGCTGAGCTATGGCGGAA
>JAEPMR010000090.1 GCA_017643845.1 Marivivens sp.
CCGAAGTGCGCTGGCTGATGACACATGAATATGCGCACACGGCAGAGGACGTGATCTGGCGGCGCAACAAGCTCGGCTTGCGCATGACGGATGAGGACATCGCCGCGCTGGATCGCTGGATGGCGCAACAAAGAGCGGCTGGTTGAGGGCGAACCTCGCTGCCGCCGGTCTGATGTATTGATGTGAATTTATCCCAAGAGCGTCGCCGGCGGCCTGCCAAAGTGGTGACATTTCGCGGCAGGCGACGCCCTTGAAGGATCGTTGGATCAGTTCAGGCGTTCGCCTGAACCGGTGGAGAAGTAGGATACCTTGCTGAGGTCGAACGCGAACGACAGGCTTTGCCCCGGAACAGCGCTGGTTTCTGCATGCATCCTTGCGGTGACCTGCTTGCCCCCCAGTTCGGAGACAACATAGGTGTCTGCCCCTGCCGGTTCGACCATCTCGACCTGACATTCGGCTTCCTGCACGCCTTCGCCCGCGCGGAAACCGGATTCCGCGATGTCCTCTGGCCGAAGACCTAGGATAACGTCTTCGGGAAGGCCCTTGGCCTTGGGATCGTGGAACACAATCGGCGCGCCTGTGCTGCGGGTGATCTCGATTTGCGCATCGCCCCCGTTCTGGCGGATTTTTGCAGGGATCAGATTCATGGCCGGAGACCCCATGAAATCCGCGACAAAGAGATTGGCAGGCCGGTTGTAGATTTCCGAAGGCGATCCGATTTGCTGGATCACGCCGCCCTTCATCACGACAATCTTGGTGGCGAGGGTCATTGCCTCGATCTGGTCATGGGTCACATACACCATGGAAGCGCCGAGGGTCTGGTGCAGTTTCTTGATCTCGGAGCGCATCTCGACCCGCAGCTTGGCGTCGAGGTTCGAGAGCGGCTCATCGAAGAGAAAGAGCTTTGGATCGCGCACCAGCGCGCGGCCCATCGCGACCCGCTGGCGCTGACCGCCGGAAAGCTGGCCGGGGCGACGGTTCAGCAATTGCTCGATCTGCAACTGGCTCGCGACCTCGGCGAGTTTGCGATCCTGTGTTGCCTGGTCGATGCCACGCACTTTCATGCCGAATGTGATGTTCTTGGCGACCGACATGGTGGGGTAGAGCGCGTAGGATTGGAAGACCATGGCGATGTCGCGGTCCTTGGGGCTGACATGGGTCATGTCCTTGCCGCCGATGTGAAGGCTGCCGCCGGAAATCGGCTCGAGCCCGGCGATGCAGTTCAGCAGGGTGGACTTGCCGCAGCCGGAGGGACCGACGAGAACGAGGAAATCTCCGGGTTCGATGGCGACGTTGATGTCCTTGAGGATCTCGGTCGTGCCATAGTTCTTGTAGAGGCTTTTGATATCAAGAATGGGTGCCATGAGCCTTATCCCTTTACTGAGCCCGCGGTCAGGCCACGGATGAAATATTTGCCAGCAACGACGTAGACGAGCAGGGTCGGAAGGGCGGCGATGATGGCGGCGGCCATATCGACATTGTATTCCTTCACGCCGGTGGTCGAGTTGACGATATTGTTGAGCGCCACGGTGACGGGCTGGGTGCCTGCCTGACTGAACGAAACGCCGAAGAGGAAATCATTCCAGATCTGGGTGAACTGCCAGATGACCGTGACGACGATGATCGGCAGGGACAGGGGCAGGAAGATCGACCAGAAGATGCGGAAGAAATTGGCACCGTCGACTTTGGCCGCCTTCACCAGCTCGGAGGGGATCGTCACGTAGTAGTTACGGAAGAACAGGGTGGTGAAGCCGATCCCGTAGATGACGTGGACAAAGATCAGCCCCGGAATGGTGCCGGCCAGTCCCATCATTCCCAAAAGCCGGGCCATTGGCAGGAGCACAACCTGAAAGGGGATGAAGCAGCCAAACAGCATCAGCGAGAAAATCAGATTTGCCCCTTTGAAGCGCCACTGGGCGATTACGTAGCCGTTAAGCGCGCCGATCAGGGTGGAGATCATCACAGCAGGCACGGCAAGCAGCACCGAGTTCCAGAAATAGGGCTGGAGGCCCTCGCACTGGATGCCGGTACAGGCACCGGACCATGCGGTCTTCCAGGCGTCGAAAGTGACCTCGCGAGGCAGGGCGACGAGGCTGCCGGTGCGGATTTCATCAAGGCTTTTCAGGGATGTGGTGACCATCACGAAAAGCGGCATCAGGTAGTAAAGCGCGAAGACGGCAAGAAGGATGTAGAGAAGCCAGCGTAAGGCGATCCTGCCGAGGTTCGACTGACTGCGGGGGGTGGAATGTGCCAGATCAGCCATCGGTCTTTGCCCTCAGTTCGGAGTAGAGATAGGGAACCACGATTGCGAACACGACCAGCATCATGATCATTGCAGAGGATGCCGCCTGTCCAATGTCGCCACGGGAGAAGGCCATCGCATACATGTAAGTGGCGGGCAGGTCGGTCGCGTAGCCAGGACCACCGCCGGTGAGTGCGATGACAAGGTCAAAGCTTTTGATCGCGAGGTGGGCCAGCACGATGAATGCCGAGAGAAAGATCGGTGCCATCGACGGAATAATGATCGCGGTGTAGATGCGCCATGTGGGGATGCCATCGACCTGTGCGGCCTTGATGATTTCGCCGTCAACCGAGCGCAGGCCCGCCAGAAACAGCGCCATGACGAAGCCGGAGCTTTGCCAGACGGCGGCGAGAACGATGGTGTAGATCGCGAAATCGGGGTTTACGACCCAATCGAAACTGAAGTTTTCAAAGCCCCAGCCTCTGACAGTGGCTTCGATGCCAAGTCCAGGGTTCAAAATCCATTTCCACGCGGTGCCGGTGACGATCATCGAAAGCGCCATCGGGTAGAGGTAGATCGTGCGGATCACGCCTTCGGTGCGGATCTTCTGATCGAGCATGATTGCCAGCAGCAATCCAAGCACCATGGCGATCACGATGAACAGAGCGCCAAAGATGAAAAGGTTGTTCATCGCAGTGTCCCAGCGCGGAGAGGCGAAGAGACGATCATATTGGATGAAGCCGTGGATTTCGTAGCGTGGGAGCAGCTTTGAGCGGGTCAGGGAGACCCAAGCTGTCCAGCCGATGAAGCCGTAGACAAAGACCAAAACGGCGATGAAAGACGGCGCCAACACCATTTTGGGAAGGTGGTTTTCAAGCCATTCCGACATAGCAACTTCCTCGGAGAGATGGGCTCCGCCCCACAGGGAGAGGTGTGAGGCGGAGCGGGTTCGGATCAGTAGCTGTTCGCTACGGCCTGAGCCAGCTGCGCGACGGCATCAGCGGAGGACATATCCGAGTTGAAATGTGCGGTCACAACATCGGTGATCGCACCCGACTGGGCACCGCGCAGCGCCATACCGTGCGCGTAGGATGGCAGTAGCGACCCATTTTCTGAACTGGCCTGCATATCGGCAGCGGAGAGGAGCGCACAGCTGTCGAACGCGTCAAGCGAGACATCGGTTCGTGCAGGGATGGAGCCTTTGTTGAGGTTGAAGACCTCCTGGAAGCTCGGTCCGACGATCAGCTCTGCCAGAAGCTCCTGGCCTGCTTTCTTGTCCTCGCCGTCCACTTCGAACATGGCGAAGCTGTCGACATTGTAGAGGAAGCCATCGCCCGGCGTGGATGCGCAAAGGAAGTCTTCGCCCGGAACCTTGCCTGCGGCCATGAATTCACCCTTGGCCCAGTCGCCCATGATCTGGAATGCGGCTTCGCCGTTCATCACCATCGCAGTTGCGAGGTTCCAATCGCGGCCGGAGAAGTTCGCATCGACAAAGCCGCGCATGGTGCGCATCTGATCGAAGACAGCGACCATTGCATCGGACGTCAGGGTAGCCTCGTCCAGCTCGACGAACGCCTTGTGGAAACCTTCGGCACCAAGAATGCCCAGTGCGACGGCTTCAAAGACAGTGGCGTCCTGCCATGCCTGACCACCGTGGGCCAGAGGGATCACGCCAGCGGCAGCGAGCTTTTCGGCGGCTGCGTTGAACTCGTCCCATGTGGTGGGCATCGCGATGCCGTTGGATTCGAGCACATCGGCGTTGGCCCAGATCCAGTCGACGCGGTGAACGTTGACCGGCGCGGCGCACCAGCTTCCGTCGCATTTCATATGACCTGCGATCGAAGCGGGAAGCACATCGGCCCAGCCTTCGGCTTCGGCGACTGACGAGATGTCTGCCAGCACGCCTTCCTCGTACCATTCCTGAATGGCGGGGCCTTTCAACTGAACGGCGGTCGGTGCGTTGCCGGACAGCACACGCGCCCGCAGAGCGGTCATGGCTGCATCGCCGCCACCGCCTGCGACAGGCATATCGGTCCAGGTGCCGCCGTTATCGGCAAATTCCTGTTGCAGCACAGCAACCGATTTTGCTTCGCCACCGGATGTCCACCAGTGGAGAACCTCGGCCTGAGGCTCGGCGACAACGGCGGAAGCGGAAATCAAGGCAATCGTAGAGACTGCCGCAAATGCGGATCTTTTCATCAGGTATATCCTCCCGTTAAGAACACCACCCTCCTCGGCGGCGTTGCTGTGATCATGTCAAAGCCGGCCGGTAGAACAACGTTCAAGTCAGTGTTTTGTAGTGTGAAAATGCTGATTTTAAGTCGTTCTGTTACAGCATGTTACCTTGGTCTTGCTTTTGTTGCATGTTGTTACAAAGGCTAGATCGTCGCCGGAGGGGATCTGGCGGTTTGGGGAGGTAAGCAGAATGGCGATTCCACGGCTGCTGGTCGTCGATGATGACCCAGAAATGCGCGCGATGCTGACGCAGTTCATGCGGAAGAACGGTTTTATTGCGCTGCCTGCAGCGACTGAGGCCGATATCAGAAAGCAGATCAATTCGGAACGGGTCGATCTGATCCTGCTGGACGTGATGCTGGGAGATGAGAGCGGCATCGATATTTGCCAATCCCTGCGCAAGGAGCAGGAAGTGCCGATTATCTTTATCTCGGCCCTGTCGGCAGATCATCACCGTATGAAGGGCTACGAGGTGGGTGCGGATGATTATATTGCCAAGCCGTTCAACCCCGACTTGCTGCTCGCCCGAGTGAAGGCGGTGCTGCAACGCGCGCGGCGCACGTCATCGCTGGCCTATCGTAGGCGGACAAAGAGCTTTCGCTTTTCGGGCTGGGTCTATGATGGCAAGCAAAACGAGGTGCGGGCACCTGACGGGTATCAGGTCTCGCTCTCGCAGCGGGAGACCGGCTTGCTCAAGGTTTTTCTGGCAAATCCCCATATTCCCCTGACCCGCGAGGAAATCGCGACGGCGCTCGATGTGACAGGGGAGAGTGACGGTGCGGAGGCTTCGGGCCGCGCGATAGATGTTTTGGTCGGCAGGCTGCGTAGCAAGATCGAGAACGACCCAAAATCGCCCCAGTTGGTGCGCACCGAGCGCGGGGTCGGCTATGTGTTTGCGACCGATGTTGAGGTTAATGATATCGGATGAAGGGTCGTCTGCGCCTCCGTTCGCTTTCGGCGCTTTGGGTGGGCGCAGCGCTGGTCGTTGGCGTCCTGTGCAGCGCTTTGTGGTTCCAGTCCACCCGTATGTGGCAGGATCATCTGGATCGCGCGTTTTCCGCTGGACTAGAAACCTATTTCGCGTTGGAGAACGGCCATCGCGTCACAGGGGTCACGATCACGCCCTTAGAGGGCGCCGACCTGGTAAATGCCGAAGCGGGCCGTTTCGAACGGATGAGCGATGCGCCGCGGCCATCCTACGTCACTCTTTTGTCGCTGGGGGAAACATTCGGGGCAACCACGGAGGCGTCAGGCATTAAGATCGCTGTTCTGTCGAACCTTCTGCAATACAAGGTTGCGGAGATCGAAACGAGCGAGCGGACCGCAGCGGCACTGGAATTTGCTGGCATTACGCGACTGCTGGCCACCTATTGCAGTGATCCTGTCATCTACGCGAAATTTCGCGACGATGACTGGCGGCGCATTGATGGGCTGGCGTATTGGGGTTGTGATGCCGCGCCGAGGGATTACCGCCTGCTGGCCGCGATGATCGCTGTTTTGAGCCTCGGCATTCTGATCACACATATTGGAAATACCACGGAGGCGTTCGAGACATTCTCTCGCGTCCTTAGAAGCCGGAATGTGGTGGGTGGACCGGACAGTTATGAAACCTCCGGGCCGCAGGAGCTTTCGGAAATCGTGGAGGCGGTGAATTCCTACCTTGAGTTTGAGCGCACGCAGCTATCGAAGCGGGCGATTGTGCTATCGGGGGTCAGTCATGATCTGGGGACGCCTGCCACCCGCCTGCGCCTGCGGGCAGCCCTGATCGAGGACGAGACCATCCGGCAGAAGCTTGAAGCGGATATCGACCAGATGACCGCATTGATCGAAAGCGTGCTGACTTTTACGCGGTCAGAACTGAACAGCGAGGAGCCGCGGGAACTGTCACTGACATCGCTGGTCGAGGCTGTTGTGGCCGATTATCAGGACACTGGTCAGCCGGTCTCTATCATCGAGAACTCCCCGAAAGAGGCCAAGACCGGAAGGTCTGTTTTTGCGCCGCGATCCGGCACGGTCGCGCTGTTCGAGGCATCGAAAATCCTGATGTATGCGCGTCCGGTGGCGCTGCGGCGGGCGATTTCAAACCTGATTGACAATGCCCTGAAATACGGGCGTCGCGCCTCGGTTTCCGTCAGTTCAGATGCGAATTGGGCGATTGTGACGGTGGAGGATGAGGGCGGTGGCAGCTCGGCTGCGGAAATGATGCAGCTGTTAGAGCCGTTCGAGCGTGGTGAGAATACGCATAATGTTTCGGGCTTCGGGCTGGGTCTGACAATTGTTGCCACCGTCGCGCGTCAGCATGGTGGGGAGGTGGAATTCGAGGATGGTCATAGCGGGGTGCGCGCCAAACTGCGCCTCAGGCGGTCGTGAAGCCCGGGTGAAGGACTGATCCCCGGAAGGCATCAGATGGCATTTTGCGCGGTGGCACTGGATTCATAGGAAAGAAAATCATTCCCTCCTGAAACTTTTTGGCGGCTCGATGCGTGACTGCAGTGTCAGACCAAATGGAGGAAGACACATGACCAGAATGATTTTTGCAGCCGCCGTGACCGTGATCCTGTCGAGCGGGGCGTTCGCGAAAGGACATGATCAGGGAAGTTCGGCGTTTCCCGGCGAGGACGTTTGCACCGAGACTGTGACCGTCGCGCAGCTTTTGGGCGGAATATTGGGTGAGCGCCCGGACGACGCAGGCCCGATGGGGCAATAACGGCCCGCTCTTAATCACATCGTTCCGAATGTGAATGGCCCGACTTTTTGTCGGGTCATTTCTTTTGGTGTTTCTATACCGTCGCGATGCCCCGGGGCCGGTCAGATGTCCGAGAACTGAGCCGTTGCGACCACCGTGCCTGTGGGCGCACCTGTCGGTGAGCCGCCCGGTGGCTCGTCAGAGATTGCCAGTGTTCCGTCTCTTAGTGCGGGCATCAAATTGTCGGCGACGCGGATCCGTGTTTGCCCTTCGTTTTCCAGAACGCCGAGAGACACGGGCGCGCTGGCCCCTTCCGCGATCAGCCAAAGCTCGTGCACCCGACCCGACGGGACAGCACCGGCGATGCGCTCGATGACAATTTCGCGGGTTTCAGGTATCCCTGCTGCGACAATGATGAGCGAACGGTCCTCGGCTGCAAGTTCGGCGCGGTAGGACGGGGCAAGCTCATCCGTTATGGGCAAGATGACTGCCAGCGCGACAATGACAATTGCCGCCGCTGTGACCCCGCCAAGGAGGTAGGACCAGAGCGGCGCTCTGGCCTTAGGTCTGATTTCAGGCTCAACCATCGACAGGATGCGCTCACGCAGGGCCGGGGGCGGGGTTTCCGGCGCGACCTGATCCGAAAGCGGGGCGAACTGTGCTTCCCATTCCCAGACGCGCTCCTGAAGCTGG
>JAEPMR010000091.1 GCA_017643845.1 Marivivens sp.
CTTGCGCGGCGTTCCTGCCTTCATTCGGTCAGACAATGGCCCAGAGTTCATTGCTCGGGCCGTCCGTGACTGGATTGCAGCGGTCGGCGCTAAGACCGCCTACATTGAGCCGGGGTCGCCTTGGGAGAACGGATACTGCGAAAACTTCAATGCAAGGCTTCGAGATGAACTTCTGAACGGCGAGGTCTTCTACTCGCTGAAGGAGGCACAAATCCTGATCGAAGAATGGAGAAAACACTACAACACCAAACGACCGAATAGTGCTTTGGGCTACCGCCCACCGGCAACAGAAACCATCGTTCCGATGGAACCCAGGCCGATCATGCACTAACATTCAAACTGGACCACTCTGGTGAGGCTGATCAATCTGAAGTTGAAAACATGGCGGGTCAGCGCAAGTGACCGGATGTTCGAATCCTTACCAGTGCCTGTAAATATATCTTTGGGAACAGGACTTGCCTTGGCCTCAAACCCGTGAGGACGTGGAGTCTTAGTCCTTGAGACTTAGTAATTTCTCTGTTCGCGCATTAGTTTGTCGATCTTGGCTTGCGCGTCTCGTAGAGCTTCTCTTGGTCGTTTATTCCGCAAGAGCATGGTATGGATTTCGTCGCCGAGTATGTTGACGATACGGTTGAGTTCAGGAACCGCCGGGCGTGGCCACATCTGCAATTTGCCGGAGCGTGCCATGCGATCAACGATTGGTATAGTAGGGTGCTCATGGGCGACCGACGGGTCGTTGCAGACGCTGAAGCGGGAACTCACCATACTGCCATTTTGAATGTAAAGCTTTGTCGCCTGCGGGGAACTTAACCCTGAGATTGCGCGGCGCACTTCGTCCAAACGGCTGTCAGGAAGGTTTACGGGTGCGCAGAGCATCCAGCCACCGAGTGGCGCAATTCGCTTTGCGGGATCCCGATTAGGGTGAAGAGCATAGCCTGTCTGCCGATATGCGGGAGAGTTCCGATCGCTTTCGTAGAGCTGCGAAATCTGTGTGTAACAATATGACATGGCTGCATGCCCCTCGGCGAAGCAGAGTGCCCGTTCGTACCATGACATTTGAAGTACCGTATCCGGCGAATACCGCCGCAGCTCGAGCAGGTACTCGGCCGCCTCAAAAGCGACAGGTGAGTCTAGCATGGGACGATTGTGCGCTGGGCTGCGCGGGCGACTTGCAAAGCCTTCTCCGCGAGAGGGGAGGTCGAGTACTGGTTGACCCAGGTCGGCCATTAGCATCATGAATGTCGTTCCAACTGGTGTGCCTCTGGCGCCATTCCAACAGATGCCGGCCATGTCATGTTCGGCGTTGTGGAGTTGCCGCGCGAGAGCCAGCATTTCATCCAGCGTCTCTGGTGGATGCAGGTCGAGGTCCTCGAAAATATCCTTTCGGTAAATCAGCAGTTCAGGGGTGGTTTGTACCGGCAAGCCGAAGAGTTCTTCATCATTAATGGCGGTAGAGAGTGCTTCGGGATGGAAATCGGGCAAATCCGGAAAAGCGGGATCGTCAAGCCGTCCGATGGGGCGCAAAACACCCTGCTCAATCATTTCGGGCATCCAGCAGAGGTCGCAGGTTACGATATCATACTTGGAATGCGTAGATTCCGAATTGGATAGAATTTCCTGCCTGAGTCTATCGATGCTCAACGCTCGCACATTGATATCCGTTCCAAAATGGATCTCGAATTGCTTGCGTACGCGCTGCATAGCCATAAATGCCGGATCCGCATGGAGGAGAATCCGCAGTTCGCCACGAAGCTTCAGCTTTTCACCCATGACTTCAAGCGGGGAAATGACCGTATTCGAAAGGTACGAAGCTCCAAAGAAATAGTCCTGTCCGCTAGACAGGCCAAAAACCGACCCGACCAGAGATTTGATCCGACGGGCATAGTCTATCCATTGCTGCAACATCTTCGAGCTTGGGTGGAGTGTAAAAGTTTTTCCGGACTTGGTGCGTTTGCGCTTAAGGATCAGTCCGTCCTCGACCATCGCTTCGATTGTCCTGTGACCCGTGCCGCGGGGCAAACCAGAGCGGTCTATCAGTGAGGTCGGTGTTTCGAGGCGCCCCTCAAAATGTCCTTTCAAAAGGGGGAGAGCCACGCGGATTTGCCTTAGGCCCGCCTGAAGTCCCAGTGCTGTCTCGGTTTCAGAAACATATTGCGAAAAGAAATCCACAAAACGCTGGAGTTCCAGTTCCGACATTTCGGTTGTGGGGCGATGCTTCATCGATTTCCAACAGCCTTAATACAGGGAGCAATTAAGCGCCAAAGTGAAGGGTTTGATGCTATCTGCAGAATCTAATTAATTCCACTTTGGAATTTTTTGAGTTCCAGCTTGGACAAAATAGCGCTCAGGTTGGGGGATGTTGCTGGCTAGGGTCTAGACAGACCAATAGATGACTGGGAGATGAAGTGTGACGCGATTTGCAGTCCTTGGAACCGGCCGCATCGGAGAAATGCATGCCGAGATAATTTCTCAGCAGCCAGATGCTTCTGTGTCGTGGTGCTACGATTTAGACGGTGATCGTGCGCAAGCGACCGCCGAAAAAGTAGGCGCGCGGGCTTCAAATGATGTCGATGCAATCCTAGGGGCTGACGACGTTGACGCAGTATTGATTGCATCGCCCACCAATACGCATGTCGAACTGATCCTTAAGTCTGCAGAGGCAGGAAAGCCAATACTTTGCGAGAAGCCAATTGATGTGGACATCAACAAGGTTGAGGAATGCCGAGAGCGGTTGCGCAGCTTTGACGTTCCCTTGCAGCTTGGCTTTAATAGACGCTTCGACCCAAGCCACCGTGCCGTCGCCGAGGCGGTTGCACGAGGGGAGGTTGGCCCGCTGGAGCTATTGGTAATTACTAGCCGCGACCCGGGACCGCCACCGCCACGCCCGATTTTAGAGGCATGTGGCGGACTATTTCGGGATACGACAATTCATGACTTCGATATGGCGCGGTTTGTCCTCGGGGAAGAGCCGGTAGAAATCTATGCGATGGCTGCCAATCGCGTCGACCCTATCTTTGCGGAGCTCAACGATGTCGACACCGCGATGATCGTTATGCGAGCCGAGTCAGGCGCACTTGTCCACATCAACAACTCACGTCGGACGAACTACGGGTACGACCAGCGCGTTGAAGCGTTTGGCTCTGAGGGAATGGTGCGTTCAAATAACCATCGACCGACGGAGGTTTCTCGTTACTCGGGAGCAGGTACTCAGCGCCGAGATGAGCTGCTGTATTTCTTTATTGAGCGCTATCGCGCTGCCTATGAGGGTGAAATTCGAGACTTCATTGGTTCGCTCAATGAGGGACGCCCTCCAAGCGTAAGCTTTGAGGATGGACGGCGAGCGCTTTTGCTCTCTGAAGCGGCGATTGAGTCCTTCCGTGAAAACCGACCTGTAACCGTGAACTTTGATTGAGGAGGCGAAAATGAGTGTGTCGCAAAGCCCCTTCGGACAGGCCGCAGAACATGCCGCGTCGGAAAACGAGCTTCAGCTCGCGGAGCAATTTGTTGGTAAATATGCGGTCGTGACTGGCTCGACCCAAGGTCTAGGCCTCGCTGCGGTGGAGCTGATGCTAAGGCGCGGGTTGGCTGGCGCAGTGATCTGCGGTCGGAATGCTGAAGCGGGTGCAGCGCAGGCGTCACGGCTAAGCGCAAATGGCAAGCGTGTTGTCTATCAGCAGGCGGACTTGAGAAAGAAAGCTGAATGCACTGCTGTGATCGATCGTGCAGTCGAAGAGTTCGGTACAATTGATATCTTGGTCAATTCTGCTGGGATCACAGATCGTGGCGGCATACTCGATGGGGATGAAGCACTCTGGGATCGAACCTTCGAGATCAATGCAAAGGCCCCGTTTTTCCTGATACAGCGCGCTGCGCAGGTCATGGTTGAGCAAGGCAAGCCTGGATCCATTGTTAATGTTGCGACGGTCACGGCACATGGCGGTGTTCCGTTCCTCACAGTCTATGCTGCCTCGAAGGCCGCCCTCGTCGCGACCACCAAGAATGCCGCATTCTCGCTCGCGCGGGATGGCATCCGCGTTAATGCGCTTGCAATTGGTTGGATGGATACGCCTGCCGAAGATGTCACTCAGAAGAAATTCCACAACATGCCAGAAGGTTGGCAAGAGACAGCAGGCCAAGCGCTTCCGGCGGGACGCTTGCTGAAAATGCCCGAAGTCGCGCGATGGATTGCGCACCTTGCCGGACCTGAATCGGGCATCATGACCGGCTCCGTTATCGATTTCGATCACGGGGTGATTGGCTGCTACGAGGCGACGCCGCTTCCAAAGCCGAAATAGTGCCGACCCGGGGGAGGGGCGTCGCGATAGAACACAACGAAAGGGAGACTGAAATGAAACTTACATCGAAAATGATGCTTGGCACGGCCTTAGCTGCCGGCTTCTCGGCAGCCGCCGGCGTCGCGCCGCTGGCTGCGCAGGATGGTGCGAATGTCTTTTTTATGCTGCCAAACAGCACGACGATCCGCTTCGAGCGCCGAGATGCTCCGCTGTTCGTAGCTGCTATGGAAGAGAGGATGCCTGGAGCGTCTGTCACTGTTCAAAACGGTGAAGGCGATCCAACTCGGCAGCAAAGACTGGTTGAAGACGCTCTTGCCCAAGGTGCAGATTTGATCGTCTATACGTCATCGGACGCAAATCTTGCAGCGGGTGCATTGAAGGCGGCAGAGGACGCGGGTGTGCCAATCTTGCTTTACGAGCATGACGCAATTGGCGCAAAGGCCGAAGCTCATGTGCTGTTTAATGCTCGTGCCGTGGGTCGTGCACAGGGTGCGCGCGCTGCCGAGTTGATCGAAGGTATGGAGGGAACGGTCCAGATTGCTCGCGTCAAAGGCAATCAGGGCGAATATGGAACGACCCAATATGAACTCGGTCAGAACGAGTATCTCGATCCCCTGATCGAGGCAGGAAAAGCCGAGATCGTATGTGAGGACTTCACACCCAATTGGGACCCGGTCAAGGCGCAGGCGTTTGCAGAAGATTGCCTAACGCGGACCGGTGGTAGTGTCGACATGTTCCTGGGCATGAATGATGGCACAACGGGTGGGTCGGTCGCGGCACTGATCAGTCAAGGCTATGACAAAGGCGAAATTGTTGTGACCGGCGGTCAAGATGCCACCATTGAGGCGCTCCAGTTTATCGCTCAGGGGTGGCAGGACAATACTGTCTTTAAAGACCTGCGCGTCATGGCCGAAGCGGCAGCCGATATGTCAGTTGCCATTCTGAATGGAGACCCGCTCCCAGAAGCGTGGATGAACGGTGAAGTGAACAATGAGTTCATGGATGTTCCAGCGGCGTTCCTCCCTGTGAACAACGTAACTGTCGATAACATTTCCGATGTTGTCGATGCCGGGATCTACACTTGGGAAGAAGTTTGCAAAGGCGCAGAGGACTCCTCCATCTGTGCTGAAAACCTCTAAAGTGCGGAGTGTCCACTGCCCGGCTCCTTCCACGGAAGGGGCCGGGCGCATTCGCCAAAGTCGTCAGAGGAAGAAAAATGGCCCTTGATCGAGTGGTTGCAGAACCGATCCTGGAACTCGAAGGTATTTCGAAATCATACGGCGGCGTGAAAGCGCTGACCGATGTGTCTTTGACGCTAAGACCGGGCGAAGTGGTCGCACTGGTGGGTGACAATGGCGCAGGAAAATCAACACTTGTCAAAACGATGGCGGGCGTCGTGAAGCCGGACAAGGGCCGTTACACGTTCGAAGGGAAGAACGTTTCAATCAATGGACCATCTGATGCATCTGATTTAGGCATACAAACCGTGTATCAGGATTTGTCCCTCTGCAACAATCTCGATGCGGTTCAAAACCTATTTCTAGGGCGGGAGCAGACCCTACCATGGTGGCGGGGAGGGCGCATCCAACGAGCAGAATGTGAAGTGCGTGCGCGTCAGGTTCTGAGAAAGCTTAGACTTGACAGCATCGCATTGGACCGCAACGTCGGTGCGATGTCGGGTGGACAGCGGCAAAATATTGCGATTGCCCGTTCGATCCTTTGGGAACCGAAGGTCGTTTTGCTTGATGAGCCGACAGCGGCTCTCAGTCATTCGGCGGCGGAGCAGGTGGGTGTACTTATTCGGGAGCTGGCGGCCCACGGGTTGGCAGTTCTGGTTATATCCCACGACATTCATCATTTCGTCATTGATGTAACTGACAGGATCGAAGTTCTTCGGCTTGGTCAGAACGCCGCAAGTTTTTCTTCGAAAGATGTGACCGGCGAACGCGTTGTGAATGCGATGGTTGGTGGTGAAGAAGGTATCAATTCGGCGGGTTGATCCGCATCTTCAATAAGAGGACCAAAAAAATGAGTAGTGCCGATCAGGGGCTGGAGACGACATTTAAGGCAACAGCCAAGAGAAGCATCGCAGATCGGCTGGCGAATGAACTAAGATTCGTCCCGGTGGCAGTTGGCTTATTAGCGCTTTTCATTTTCTTCGCGACTCAGAGTGAGGTTTTTCTGACAAGCCGGAATCTGAATAACCTTATGATTCAAAGCACGGTAACGGGAATAATTGCGCTTGGTTTGGTGTTCGTGCTTCTGACGGGTGAGATTGACCTTTCGGTCGCAGGCACCAGTGGCGTCGCTAGCGTGTTTATGGCGAAACTGGTTGTTGATTTTGGCGCGCCAGTTGGTGTTGCTGTATTCGCCGGGGTCATGTGTGGAGTGCTGATTGGCGCCGCGTCAGGTCGTTGGATTACACTGATCGGTGTACCCTCTTTCGTCGTGACTTTGGGCGTAGGCTTGGTGCTCAATGGCGTCCAGTTAATGATCTTGCCACGCACAGGTCGATACAATCTTCTGAACACTGGCGTAGATGAGATAGCCTCCACAACGATCAGTGGAACTGGGGCCTGGATCATATTTGCCGTCGCAGTTGGCGCTGTCAGTTGGGTGCGGTGGAGCAGTTACCATGCACGTAAGTCGCAAAGGCTACCCGCGTCTTTTGGTCAGATGGTTTTGCTGCCGGTTGCCATCATCGGTGGCTCGCTACTGGTGTTGGTTCTTGTTTTGTCATCCTTAAAGGGTTTGCCGATGCCGATTATTCTTTTTCTCGGCCTTTTGGGTGGCTGCGCCTACCTGACCGGGGAGACACGCTTTGGTCTTTATCTCTATGCAATTGGTAACAGTGCCGAGGCCGCGCGACGCGCGGGGATAAATGTAAACAGAATAAAGATCGCGGCTTTCGCAATTGCGGGCGGACTGGCCGCATTTGCGGGTATTCTTGCAGCGTCTCGTATCCTTGGTGTCTCGGTGTCTTCTGGCGGTGGAATTGGCGGTGGTGCGCTCTTGTTGGAAAGCATTGCGGCAGCAGTAATTGGTGGTGTTAGTTTGTTCGGCGGGCGAGGGCGCATCGTCGGCGTGTTATTCGGAGCGATGATCATTGCGACGGTCTCGAATGGTTTGAACTTAATGGGCGTGGCAAATGAAGCGCGCTTGATCGTGACGGGTCTGCTTCTCGTGCTGGCAGTTTCGATTGATCGCGGCATCGAGAAGATTGCTGGGCCCTCGTGATGAGATGCTTCAATAGAATAACGGTAAAGACTCGATTGATGTGGCCCACGGATATAATTCTTTTCCGCAATTCATCGAGTGTTGGTGCCCGGCGGTTAATTGTTCTAATCCTGCCGCCTCTTTCTTTTCCATTATGAATTTGTGCCTGATGACCACAAGGTGTCTGATCTACCGCCAAAATGATCGTTAGACGAAGAAATAAGAGCAATCCCGGTTGGTATTGGGAATGGCGCCGCCCCGGAATTTGATGTCGTTCCCAACAGCAATGATCGCCTGATCCATGACTGGCTCAAATTGGCGGGGCAATGGGACG
>JAEPMR010000092.1 GCA_017643845.1 Marivivens sp.
CATGAGGAGATCGGCGAAATTCAGCCCGCATGCCCGGATTCGAACCCGCACTTCACCCATCGCGAGAGTTGGCCGTTCCAACTCGATCAACTCGGGCGATTGCCCGTAGGCTTGAACCCGTAGCGCGTGTGGCATGTCCGATCCCCCTGTTTTTAAACGCTTCTATGCAGGAATTTCTATTGTTTTCAAGAAATTGACATAAGGCACTATTCTTTGGACGTAGATCATATGCTATCCTTTAGATTGTATTTATGTGCTTTTGCCCATCTGGACCGCTGCAACTTCGGCGTGTTTTTATCGGGCTAGTCGAATTTCTCGGCGTGACGTGCATTTGGTTTGATAAAGCAGGAACCGTTTCTAAGTGCAAACGCGCGAATCCGAGGCAAATAATTGGAGCAAGGCATGAAACACCCGGTTGACGTGTATGTTGGTAAGCGCATTCGCCACCGCCGTTGGATGAACGGAACGACCCAGCAGCAGCTGGCGGAAAAGGTTGGGATCAAATTCCAGCAGATCCAGAAATACGAGACCGGCATGAACCGTGTTTCAGCGTCCCGCTTGTGGGATATTGGTCACGCGCTGAATGTTCCGATTTCCTTCTTTTTCGAGGGTCTCGAACAGGACGACATGGCCGCACACGGTGCTGCAGACCTCCCAAGCGATATCCTCGCGGACAAAGAGGCGCTGGAGTTGCTCCGTTCCTACTACACGATGCCCGAAAATCAGCGCCGTCGGCTCTTCGATTTGGCGCGCGTCCTCAGCGACGCCGCCTGAAAGGACGGTTGACCCCCGATACCGTCCCGCGCTACCGCCGATGTCAGGTAGATAGGAGCGGGGCGGTATGGGGTCGCAATCTCTGAACGTTGATATCGAAGACCTGATTTCGGTCGCCAATGCCCTTGCAGATGCGGCTGCACCGGAAACACTTCGCCATTTTCGCTCCAATTCGCTCTCCATCTCCAATAAAGATCAGGCAGGATTTGATCCCGTCACGGTTGCCGATCGCGCCGCAGAGAAGGCGATCCGGTCACTTCTTGCAGACCTGCGCCCGAATGACGGAATTCTGGGCGAGGAATTCGGATCAGTTGAAAGTCGCAGCGGCTTTACCTGGATCATCGACCCGATCGACGGCACCCGTGGCTATATGTCCGGCACGCCAACATGGGGCACGCTGATCGCTTTGCGGGATCAGAACGGTCCGGTTCTTGGCCTGATTGACCAACCTTACATTGGTGAGCGTTTCATCGGGGCAGGGGGACGTGCATGGATGGCAGGTCCGCACGGCGAAGCCGAGCTTCAGACCCGACAAGATACCACGCTCGAAGCGGCTGTATTGTTCACAACCTTTCCCGAGATCGGCACGGAACCGGAACGCCGCGCATTCGAGGCGGTGTCCTCAAACGTGCGTTTGACCCGTTTTGGCATGGATTGTTACGCCTATGCGCTGCTCGCGATGGGGCAGGTCGATCTGGTGATCGAGGCCGGATTGAACGCTTATGATATTCAGGCACCGCTCGCTCTGATTGAGGCTGCGGGTGGTGTGGTCACGGATTGGTCGGGCCAGCCACTCACTGGCGGCGGCGCGGTGATCGCCGCTGGAAATCGCCATATTCATGGACAGGCGCTGGAGATTGTTCGGGAAAGCTTGAAACAGTCCTAGCCCTCGCAAGATTGAAGCGCGGATAGCGGTCGCTCTATAGATGGCCGCGTGCCGAGTCCTTGCCCCTTCTGTCGGTGCGTTCCCATGATCTCCGAAGGGGAGAGCATAAAGGGACAGATATGGCGCGGCAGACACTTCTAAAGAAAATTGAAACGATCCTGACGATGGATGACCAGCGCCGCGAATTATCTGGCGAGGATATTCTCATTGAAGACGGCGTCATCACTGCCATCGGGCACGATCTTGTCGCGCCGGATGCCGATCAGGTCGCTGGCGCCGGCTGCGTGGTGACGCCCGGTCTCGTAAATACCCATCACCACCTCTATCAGACCCTCACGCGTGCGGTCCCTGGTGGGCAGGACGCTTTGCTGTTTGGCTGGCTTCAAACCCTTTACCCGATCTGGTCTCGCTTCGGGCCGGAGGAGATGTTCATCTCAGCCCAGATCGGGCTGGCAGAGCTCGCCCTTTCAGGCTGCACGTTGACGTCTGACCACCTCTATCTCTACCCGAACGGCTCACGCCTTGATGATACCATCGCGGCGGCTCACGAAATCGGGATGCGTTTTCACCCCACCCGCGGCGCGATGAGCATTGGCGAAAGTGACGGTGGCCTGCCGCCGGATAGCCTTGTCGAAGAAGAAGCCGCAATTCTGCAAGATTGCGTCCGTGTCATTGACGCCCACCACGACCCGAAAGAAGGCGCGATGGTGCGTGTCGGTGTCGCCCCCTGTTCCCCGTTTTCTGTCTCGCGCGAATTGATGCGAGACGCGGCGCTTTTGGCGCGTGATAAGGGCGTGATGATGCACACCCACCTTGCGGAGAATGACGAGGACATCGCCTATTCCGAGGCGAATTTCGGGTGCCGCCCAGGGCAATATGCCGAAGATCTGGGTTGGACGGGCGATGACGTGTGGCACGCACATTGTGTGAAACTGGACGCGCAGGAAATCGCTCTTTTCGCGCGTACAGGCACCGGCGTCGCCCATTGCCCATGTTCGAACTGTCGCCTTGGCTCAGGTATCGCACCTGTGCGGGCCATGCGTGACGGCGGTGTCAAGGTCGGACTGGGCGTCGACGGGTCGGCAAGCAACGATCAGGGAAACCTGATCCTTGAGGCGCGTCAGGCAATGCTGCTTCAGCGCGTCTCATTGGGGGCCGATGCGATGAGTTCGCGTGAGGCACTCGAAATCGCAACCCGGGGCGGGGCGGATGTGCTTGGCCGGTCTGATGTCGGGCGCCTCGAGGTCGGCAAGCGGGCGGATATCGCCGTGTGGGACGTGCGCGGTATCGAGAGCGCAGGCTCCTGGGACCCCGCAGCACTTCTCCTCGCAGGTCCGATGAAGGCACGCCATGTGTTTGTCGAGGGGCGCCAGGTCGTGCGTGATGGTCAGATCGCAACTTTAGACCTGCCCAAAGTGATTGAACGCCAGAATCAACTGGCGCAGGCACTTATCGGTTAATCTCGCGGCCGTTGATCCAGACGGCGCTCACCGCACGGTCATCGCCCATCATGATTGTCGGGAAGAGAGCATCCCAAATGCTCTCGGCCCGGTCAGTCCGCTGTGCGATTGCCTCCGTCGATCCAAGATCGAGCACCACCAGATCAGCTGTCGCGCCTGCTCCCAGATGGCCGATCCGTCCCTCGCGGTGAACAGCCCGTGCAGAACCTTCGGTCGCCAGCCACATCAGCTGCGACGGATGGAGTGCCACGCCCCGAAGCTGCCCTATCTCATAGGCCGCCGCCATCGTGCGGAGCATCGAGAATGAGGAACCGCCACCGGTGTCAGTTGCAATCCCCACACGCATTCCGCGCCCTGCGAGCCCTTGCATGTCAAAAAGCCCAGACCCGATAAATGTGTTTGATGTCGGACAATGCACAAGCGACGCATCAACTTCCTGCAAACGGGCTATCTCACGATCCTCAAGATAAATCGCGTGTCCGTATAGCCCCTTCGGCCCCAACAGCCCGAATTGCTCGTAGGTATCCAAATAGTCTGGTGCCTCTGGGAACAGTTCTCGCACCCAGGCGATTTCGGGGATTTGTTCGCTGAGATGCGTTTGCATCAGGCAGTCAGGGTGTTCAGCCCAAAGCGCACCCATGGCCTCTAGTTGTTCGGGCGTCGATGTTGGCGAAAACCGTGGCGTAATCGCGTAGTGGGCGCGTCCGTTTCTATGCCACTTTTCGAGCAGTCGCTTGCTGTCGTCATATGCAGACTGAGCTGTGTCGCGCAACGTGTCGGGTGCATTCCGATCCATGCAGGTCTTACCGGCGATAACTTCCATGTCGATCTGGGCGGCTGCAGAAAAGAATGCATCCACGCTTTCGGGGTGTATTGTGCAGAAACTCGTGAGCGACGTCGTGCCATGTTGTGTTGCCAGTCGAACCGTGCGTTCCGCAATTTCTCTTGCGTAGTCGATATCCCCGAACCGTGATTCCTCAGGAAAGGTGTAGGTGTTCAACCAGTCGATGAGCTGCTTCCCCCAACTCGCGATCATTGCGGTCTGTGGATAATGCATATGCGCGTCGATGAACCCCGCGCTAATCAGATGCGCGCCGTAATCATGTCGCGTAGCATTGGGTGCCGCCTTTAGGACGGCTTCGCGTGATCCAACCATCCGAATCATTCCGTCCTCGATGAGCACGGCCCCTTCACGCTCGTAATGGGTCACGTTTTCCCATCCCGCGTCGCCGAATGGATTGCCTGAAAAGCGGAGCGTTTGCCCTAAAAGGATATCTTGTGTCATCGGATCACGATATTGGGTTCTCGACTGGCGGTAAATTCGCATGATCGCTTAGGCAGTTTCAAAAAAGTCGATCAAATCGGCGAAGTTCCCCTTTCAACTCCAATCCTCCATTGAGCGTTTCGCCATACCCTCTATGGTGCCCCAAAACGCGGGTGGGTCCATGGATGATCTGATTCACAATGAAAGCGAAGACGAAGCCTTCGGCGTGACCGAACGGCTGATTTCCGACGTGCTCGAAGCTGTCGGTAACGAAGACGCTTCTGCAATCGAAACCTTGCTCGAACCGCTGCACGCAGCCGATATCGCCCACCTGATCGAGCAAATCGACAACAAGGACCGCCGGGAACTCCTGACTGTCTGGAAGGGCGTCGTTGACGGTGACGTTCTCTCCGAACTTGATGAAAGTCTCCGTGAAGAGGTGATCGAGAGCCTCGCGCCGGCAGAACTGGCCGAGGCTGTCCGCGAGCTTGAGTCAGATGACGTTGTCGATCTTGTTGAATATCTTGATGAAGAGCAGCAATCTGCGGTGCTCCAATGGCTCGCCGGTCCCGATCGTGCAGCCGTCGAAAAAGCACTTGCTTACCCCGAAGAGTCCGCCGGTCGGCATATGCAGGTGGAAATCGTCCGCGCTCCGGAACACTGGACCGTGGGCGAAGCCATTGATTTCCTGCGCTCTGGGGTGGAGCTGCCAGAGCAATTTTATCACGTCATCCTCGTTGATCCCCGGATGAAGGCCATAGGATACGCCACGCTTGGACGGATTCTCAGTTCGGCGCGCAGTGCGAAGCTTCGTGACATTGCTGAGGAAAGTTTCCGCACCTTTCACGTGGCCCAGCCTGCATCCGAAGTGGCACATGCATTCAACCACTACCACCTGATATCAGCACCGGTTGTCGACGATGATGACCGGATTATGGGTGTGATCACCATCGACGATGCCATGACCCTGCTGGATGAAGAGCACGAAGAGGATATTCTACGCCTCGCCGGTGTCGGTGACGGCAGCCTGTCGGACAGCGTGTTCGAGACCACGATGCAGCGTTTGCCATGGTTGGCGGTGAACCTCGTCACCGCCATTCTTGCCTCACTCGTTATCGCCATTTTCGAAGACACCATCGCAGGGCTGGTCGCATTGGCGGTTCTGATGCCAATCGTCGCTTCGATGGGAGGCAACGCAGGAACCCAATCCCTGACAGTCGCGGTGCGCGCGATTGCGACGCGTGACCTGACCAGTTCCAACGTCTGGCGCGTCATCCGCAAGGAGGTCGTAGTCGGGTTTCTAAATGGCCTTCTTTTTGCGGTTGTGATGGGGGTTATCGGCTGGCTCTGGTTCGACACAATGATGCTCGGTGTCGTGATTGGCCTTGCGATGGTCATCAATATGGTTGTTGCCGGTCTCGCAGGGACGGTCGTGCCTGTTCTCCTCGAAAAGATCGGAATTGATCCCGCTCTCGCGTCCGGCGCATTTGTCACCACGGTGACAGATGTTGTCGGCTTCTTCGCATTTCTGGGCCTTGCTGCGATGGTGCTTTTATGACCGATCTCGATCTATTGAAAAAAGAGGCCCGCAAGGCCGCGTTTATTCGCCGTAAACGCGCATTTGAGGCAGGTTTGAGTAGTGCCGGGCAGCTGTCCTCCGTTTTGGCAGGCTATCGTGGCGTTCCGACGGCGGGTTATATGGCCATGCGCACCGAGATCGACCCGACCCCGGCCATGGCCGAAGTGGCCGCTCACGGGCCGGTTGGCGTTCCGGTCATTCTGGGGGCAGGACAGCCATTGAAATTTCGCATCTGGGAGCCTGATTGCGAGATGGTCGATGGTGAGTTCGGTGCACGAATCCCGGCCTCGGGTGAATGGATGACGCCTGAGATTCTGATTGTTCCGCTTGTTGCATTCGATCGTCGTGGCGGTCGGTTGGGCTACGGCGGCGGCTTTTATGACCGCACGCTTGAACAGCTTCGGGCAGTGCGGCCGACTTTGGCCATCGGATTTGCCTTCAATGCACAGGAGAGCGACGGTCTTCCGTTGGAAGAAACCGACCAACCTCTTGATCTGATCGTCACGGAATCCGAGGTCATCGAACCGGCGAATTAACGGTGCTTGCCCTCATTCGCCAAGCGCCATAACACGGTAATATGCGTATTTTATTTCTTGGCGATGTAATGGGGCGCGCGGGCCGCTCTGCGGTAGTGAATAAGCTTCCAAAGCTGAAAGCAGACCTCCGCGTTGATTTTGCCGTCGTGAATGGCGAAAACGCGACCAGCGGGGTCGGATTGTCGTCTGCTCATGCCAAGTCGCTCCTTGAAGCAGGTGCAGATGCACTTACCCTTGGCGACCATGCCTTTGATCAGAAGGACATGCTTCAGTTCATCGAACAGGAACCGCGCATCATCCGCCCGATCAATTTTTCAAAAGCGGCTCCGGGTAAGGGCGCACGGATTTTCTCTGCCCCGAACGGGCGGAAGATCCTCGTCGCGCAGGTTCTTGGGCAGGTCTTCATGAAACGCCCATTCGATGATCCGTTTTCCGCACTTGATGGTCTCCTGCGCCAGTATCCCCGCGGCGGTCAAGTGCAGGCCAGCTTGATCGACATTCACTGCGAGGCAACATCCGAAAAAATGGCAGTCGGTCATTTTTGCGATGGTCGCGCGAGCGTTGTCGTGGGCACGCACACCCATGTGCCGACGGCCGACGCAATGGTCCTGCCCGGTGGGACCGCTTATCTGAGCGATGCCGGTATGTGCGGCGACTATCATTCCGTGATCGGTATGAAAAAGGACGAGCCGCTGCGCCGTTTTATTACCGGCATGCCCAAGGGGCGTTTCGAGCCCGCCTTGGGCGAGGCCACGCTTTCCGGCCTTTTCGTAGAAACCGATGATCGCACTGGCGCTGCTATTTCTGTTTCCCCCGTCCGTCTCGGCGGGCACTTGCCAGAGCAGATGCCCGCGTGAACGCTATCACGACCGCCCGCACGCCATTGGTTGGTGCGCTCGCCGCGCTGGGTATAGGATGGGGGCTCACGCAACCGCTCGCCAAAATCGCCGTATCGGGTGGTTATCAGCCGTATGGCATAATTTTCTGGCAATCTCTCATCATCACGCTGATCCTTGCCGGCGCCACCCTTTTGCGAGGCCGAAGTCTGCCGCTCCACAGGTCAGCGGTTCTCGTTTTCTGTGTGATCGCGCTCACCGGAACGATCATACCGAACACATTTAGCTACACGGCTGCCTATCATCTACCCTCCGGTGTCATGTCGATTGCCATAGCCACCGTGCCAATGTTCGCGTTTCCGATAGCATTGATGCTCGGCACGGACAGGTTCTCGTTGCCACGTCTGGCAGGGCTTGTGCTGGGCCTCTGTGGCGTTGCGATGATTGTCGTGCCGCAAGGCAGCCTTGGGAGTGA
>JAEPMR010000093.1 GCA_017643845.1 Marivivens sp.
TGTTTATGCGAGGTGACGAGGTGGAAGCGGCGTGGCGATGGACGGACCCGATTATTCAGGGTTGGGAAGCGAGAAACGACGTGCCAAAGCTTTATGAAGCTGGGTCTTCGGGGCCAGAGGACTCTATGATGCTGATGCATCGTGATGGGCGGAAATGGCGGGAAATCAAGCACTAGGTTCCCGCAAAAAGCCTATGCACAATTGATGCACAACCTATGCACATCCCATGCATACGTATGTGTATTTCGCGGCTTGAACAGAAAGGACGTGACGGCCATGGAACTCATTGAATATGTCGACTCCGATATCATGATGGTGGATGTCGCGAACCGGGTCGCCGGCGAACTGGAACAGGCGCTCTTCCATGAAGATACGGTGACACTCGCGGTCCCCGGTGGCACCACTCCGGGGCCAATTTTTGACAGCCTGTGTGCGGCAGATCTGCCCTGGAACCGCGTGAACGTGATGCTCACCGACGAACGCTGGGTTCCCGAATCATCGGAGCGTTCCAATACGCGGCTGTTGCGGGAGCGGCTTTTTACAGGACGCGCAGGCGAGGCGCGACTTTTGCCACTTTATTCCGAGGCTGCGACCCCCGAGGAGAAACTGGCCGAGCTTTCAGCGCAAATTGCGCCCAACCTTCCCTTGAGTGTGTGCGTTCTCGGGATGGGAGAGGATATGCACACTGCGTCAATCTTTCCCGAAGCGGATCGTTTGAATGAAGCTTTGAATGGCGACGCAATCCTGTACCCGATGCGTGCGCCAGGGGCTCCTGAGCCACGGATTACATTATCGGCGAAAGTGCTGCGAGGTGCATTATCCTGTCATGTCGTGATCATCGGCGAAGCAAAGCGGGATGCATTGGAAAGAGCGGTATCACTTTCTCCCGACGAAGCACCGATTGCCGCGGTGCTGGATGAAGCGACTGTGCACTGGGCGGAGGCATAAGGTATGTGGGAAGCACTAAAAACACATTATGCGGCGGTTCATGGAAGAGAGATCAAAAACCTTTTTGATGACAGGCGGGCGACCGAGTTTTCCGCGCGATGTGGTGATTTGCTTTTTGACTACTCAAAGACAAACATTGACTCAGCCGGGCGGGACTTGCTGATTGATCTTCTGGCTAATGCGAAGGTCGCTGAAAAGCGGGATGCGATGTTCAGCGGTGAGCCCATCAATATGACGGAAGGGCGTGCCGTTTTGCATACAGCCCTCAGGAACATAGATGGCGAGGGCGTTTATGTAGAGGGTACGGACGTTATGCCCGCGGTGCTTGAGACGCTCAGCCGAATGGAGCGCTTTGCCGAAGACGTGCGGAGCGGCGCGTTTCAAGGTGCTGGTGGAAAGATCACTGATGTCGTCAATATCGGCATTGGCGGTTCGGACCTTGGCCCGGCGATGGCGGTTAAGGCACTTTCCCCCTATCATGACGGGCCGAAGTGCCATTTCGTCTCGAATGTCGATCCGGCGGATATTGCCGAAGTGCTCCGAGGATGTGATCCGGCGACGACGCTGGTCATTGTCGCATCCAAGACGTTCACTACAATCGAAACCATGACCAATGCGCGAACGGCGAAGGCTTGGATGGGCCAGAGCGTCGATGATCCTGCGCAACAGTTCGCAGCGCTTTCAACCGCAGGTGATAAAACCAGCGCCTTTGGCATTCCCGATGCGCATGTGTTTGGATTTGAAGATTGGGTTGGCGGTCGATACTCGATGTGGGGACCGATTGGCCTGAGCCTGATGATTGCCATCGGTGCCGATGCGTTCAAGGCCTTTCTGCGTGGAGGACAGGCAATGGATTTGCATTTCCGCTCCGCCAAATGGGAAGAGAACATGCCAGCCATGCTGGCGCTTGTCGGGGTCTGGCACAATCAGGTTTGCGGATACACGACGCGTGCTGTGCTGCCCTATGACAATCGCTTGGCGCGTCTGCCAGCCTATCTTCAGCAGCTTGAAATGGAGAGCAATGGCAAGCGCGTGAGTATCGACGGGCAGGATTTGACAGTCGATAGTGGGCCGGTTGTATGGGGTGAACCGGGCACAAACGGGCAACATGCCTTTTATCAGCTCATCCATCAGGGTACGCGCATCATACCGTGCGAATTCATGGTCGCCGCACGCGGCCACGAAGAGGATTTGCACCATCAGCACCAGTTGCTGGTCGCCAACTGCCTGGCTCAGTCAGAGGCGCTGATGAAGGGGCGGTCGCTGGAAGAGGCGATGGATATTTCCGGCAAGTTGGGCTTTGACGGCGCTGAGCGCGAGCGGCAGGCGCGGCATCGGGTGTTTCCGGGTAACCGGCCCTCTACTACGCTCGCCTATCCGCAGCTGGACCCGTTCACGCTGGGACAGATCATCGCGCTTTATGAGCATCGGGTCTTTGTCGAGGGGGCGATCCTCGGCATCAATTCTTATGACCAATGGGGCGTGGAACTGGGCAAGGAGCTTGCGACGGCGCTCCAGCCGGTAGTGGAGGGTCGCGAAAGCGCCGATGGCAAGGATGACTCGACCGCGGGGCTGGTCACCTTCCTGCAAAAGAATGGCCTTTAATAAAAAGGTCACGAAAAACGGCGCATCGGAAACAGGCTTGCGGAGCTGAAAGCCGATGCGCCGATCTTCCTAAATTACACGAATTCGCCCTGTTCACTCAGAGTGAGCAGCCGTTTCCCTAATTTCATTTGGAATTTTGGAGCGGGTAACGGGAATCGAACCCGTAACTTAAGCTTGGGAAGCTCGCGTGATACCTTTTCACCATACCCGCGCTCGATCTTGACGTAATCGCGGGGTGCGATGCCGTCAAGATTGAAAGCTTGTCCCGTTATCAGCCTCGTCTGCGGCGACGGCGGCCCCCGTCCTCAGCACCGGACTGAGCCTGATTGTAATTCACAACAGGGAGGCTCGTGACAGTCGCAAGATGCGGGAATGGATCTGTCGCATGGGGGATCGCATTGGCGTTGACAAAGTGCTCTTGGAATTTGGGTTCGATGGCTGTCTCGACCTTTGTGATTTCGCGCACGGTTTTTTCGATGGCGCGTCGGGCATCCACCGAGCAGAGCGCAATGCGTGCGCCTGTTCCGGCGGCGTTGCCAGCAGAGGAGACCTTTTCCAGCGGTGCGTCGGGGATCATCCCTAGCACCATGGCATGTTTCGGGGAGATATGTGCGCCAAAGGCTCCGGCAAGAACAACGCGGTCAACAGTGTCGACCTGCATTTCATCCATCAAAAGGCGTGCGCCCGCATAAAGAGCGGATTTTGCAAGCTGGATTGCGCGAATGTCACCTTGGGTGACGGTGATGCGGGGACCACCTTCGGCCGTTCCATCGTAGATGAGGTAGGAATGTGTGCGACCTTCCATCACGCAGCGTGGAGTGCCGACCTGCTCGGCTGAGCCGATAAGGCCTTTGGGATCTAGAATGCCCGCAATGCGCATTTCTGCGACGGCTTCGATAATGCCTGAGCCGCAGATGCCTGTGATGCCGGTCGAGCTCGTTGCTTCGGCAAAGCCTTCGTCATCCGACCACAGGTCGCAACCGATGACGCGGAAACGGGGCACTTTGGTGGCCCGGTCAATTTCGACGCGCTCGATAGCGCCGGGGGCGGCGCGCTGGCCGGAGCTGATCTGCGCACCTTCGAAGGCTGGGCCAGTTGGTGAGGAGCAGGCCAGAACACGCTCGGTGTTTCCGAGCAGGATTTCGGCATTGGTTCCGACGTCGACAATGAGGACGAGATCCTCTGATTTTCCGGGCTCTTCGGAGAGCGCGACAGCGGCGGCATCTGCACCAACATGACCCGCGATACAGGGCAGCACGAAAACGCGCGCGGCGTCATTCATGGAGGTCAGTCCCATTTCAGCAGCATCGAGGCTGACGCTCTCGGAGGTGGCGAGTGCAAAGGGCGCTTGGCCAAGCTCGACGGGGTCAATTCCCAGCAGCAGGTGGTGCATAACCGGATTGCAGACGAATACGGCCTCCATGATCTGTGATGGGTCGATGGAACCTTCTGTTGCAATCTCGGTGGTCAAGGTATTGATCGCATCGCGTACGGCGGAGGTCATTTCCTGATCGCCGCCGGCGTTCATCATGGCATATGAAACGCGGCTCATGAGGTCTTCGCCAAAGCGAATCTGCGGGTTCATGACACCGGCGGATGCGATCACGTTGCCATTGCGGAGGTCGCAGAGGTGGGCCGCGATTGTCGTCGAGCCGAGATCAATAGCCAGACCATAGATTCGCCCCTCGAAAAAGCCGGGGTGGATATCAAGAATGCGATGGGTCGCGTCTCGGTGGCTCTTGTTGAGCACCACCGTCGCGGTCCATTTTCCTTTTCGCAAGACCGGTTGCAGCTTGCGCAGGATCGGCAGCGATGCGGTCACGCCCTCGATTTCCCACTGATCTTTCAGAGCGCGGGCTACGCGCTCCAGATCGCCGGTCGGTTCATGCATATCCGGTTCTTGGACTTCGAGGTAGTAAAGCTTGGTTGCGGGGTCCATGATCATCGCGCGGGCACTGGCAGCTTTGCGAACGACCTGCCGGTGGACTTGGCTCTCGGGAGGCACGTCGATTACGACGTCGCGTTGGACGGTCGCCTGGCACCCGAGGCGACGACCCGATTTCAGCCCCCGGATTCGGTCATAGCGCTGCTCAACCTCATTAAACTCGTTCAGAGCATCGTCATGTACTGTGACGCCATGTTTTGAGAATTCACCGTAGGATGGGGTGATCTGGCATTTGGAGCAGATGCCGCGGCCGCCGCAGACGGAGTCGAGGTCCACGCCGAGCTGGCGCGCCGCTGTCAGGATTGGGGTGCCGACAGGAAAGCGGCCACGCTTGCCGGACGGAGTGAAAATCACAAGGGGATCGGTGCTCATGACACGGCCTCATTTCAATGTTGTGGCGGAATGTAACAGTGCAAACGGGAAGGGAAAGACGACTAGCGTCACATAACTGCGAAATCGCGGCCTAATTCAAAAAATCCGTCCCAATCGACCAGACAAGGAATGGAACCGGAGCGACAGCCAAAGCCACGGTCAAGGCTGTAAGTCGAAGCGTGAACACGCGGCTGAGGCCTGCCGCAAGCATGATTCCCCCACCGCCCCCCAGTAAGGCATTGCCCGGCACATTCAGCAGGACCGCAAGCATCAGGTATCGCGCGTTTGTCAAAACGGGGGAAAGGGGTTTTGGAAGGTTGGCGCGGAGTTCGGTGATGTGCGTATCCGGTGACTGTTGAGAAAGGCGCTTGAGGAGCGAGGCGGCACGGGTGAGGCCCAGATCAGAAAGGAGTGATGAAATCCATCCGAGGGGCAGATAGCGCCCAGTGAGGAAGGCGAGCATGAGGCCGAAGAAAGTGGCCGAATAAACGAAGGGCGCAATTTCGGCGCCGCGCAGAATGAGAAGCGTGATCCCGAGTTCAATCCCCGGTACGAAGGGAATAGCCATCAGGAGCGCGTAGGCTATGAGGCTGATGATCAGCATTCCAACCATCGCAAGCGCGGCCTGTTCCGCTTCGAGCTTTTCAATTTGTGCCATAGCCCATTCAATCAGGAAATGGATCGCGACTCCGAGTGAAACCAGAATCAAAAGCTTGACTGCGACGCCAATTACGCGAGCGTGTTGGGGTGGGCGGGATGTCATGCCCACACCATCGCAGGCGCGGGCCTTTGTGCCAATTCAATTATGGCCTGTGCGGAAGGGATGGCACAACGAAGGCCATTGATCTTTCGTGTGGCTGGGACTAGCTCGGCGGTATGGCGCGCGCACCCTTACTCCAGATCAATGACATCTCCCTTACCTTTGGCGGAAATCCTGTTTTCGACGGGTTGAGCCTTGTTGTGCACAATGGCGACCGGGTGGCGCTCGTTGGCCGAAACGGGTCGGGCAAATCAACCTTGCTCAAAGTGCTTGGTGGGTTGGTCGAGGCGGATACGGGCTCGCGGGTGCTGTCACCGGGTATTGGCGTCGGCTACATGGAACAAGATCCCACGATGCAAGGCTGCGCGACACTCGGCGATTATGCATTGAGCGGACTGACAGAGGCTGATGCTTATCGGGTCGAAATGGTTGCGCAGGGGCTGAAATTCGACCCCTCCAGAAGCGTGGAAACGGCATCAGGCGGTGAACGGAGGCGTGCCGCACTGGCGAAGCTGATGGCGGAAGTGCCGGACCTGATGCTTTTGGATGAGCCGACAAACCATCTCGATATTGAGGCGATTGCATGGCTTGAGGGGGAGCTTTCGCGGACGAGTTCGGCGTATGTTTTGATCTCACATGACCGCGCTTTCCTGCGAAAGTTGACACGTGCCACATTATGGATCGACCGAGGTGACGTGCGGCGGCAGGAGACCGGATTTGACGGGTTTGAGGCGTGGCGCGACAAGATTTGGGAAGAAGAGGACCTCGCGCGGCATAAATTGAATCGCAAGATCAAGGCCGAAGCGCGCTGGGCGGTCGAGGGGATCAGCGCGCGGCGCAAACGCAACATGGGGCGCGTTCGGGCGCTTCAGGACCTAAGAGCGGAACGTGCTGCGCAAATCCGGCGCCAGGGGGCTGCGGCGCTGTCGTTTGAAAATGGTCCAGCCTCCGGCAAGAAAGTGATCGAGGCGCAGGGTTTGTCCAAAGCGTTTGGCGACGTCGATATCGTTCGAAAATTCGACCTGACGGTTCAGCGGAAGGATCGTGTGGCATTCGTCGGGCCTAACGGGGTCGGCAAGACGACGCTGATCAAGATGCTGTTGGGGGACGTCGATCCCGATCAGGGGTCGGTTAAACATGGAACGAATTTAGAGGTCGCTGTTTTTGATCAGGCGCGCGCGCAGTTAGACCCTGAAATGACACTTTGGGAGAGTCTTACAGGTGATCCTGATATGCGTGTTGGAGGGCAGGCGGATCAGGTTATGGTGCGCGGGGCGCCACGGCATGTCGTTGGATATCTGAAAGACTTTCTCTTTGATGAAGCTCAGGCACGGGCACCGGTGCGCTCACTTTCGGGGGGTGAAAAGGCGCGACTGCTATTGGCGAAGCTGATGGCCAAGACATCGAATCTATTGGTGCTCGACGAGCCGACGAACGACCTCGATATCGAAACGCTCGACCTGCTTCAGGAGATATTGGACGATTACGATGGCACTGTTCTACTGGTGAGCCATGATCGTGATTTCCTTGACCGTGTTGCGACAACAACTGTTGCGATGGAGGGTGACGGGCAGGCCGTAATCTATG
>JAEPMR010000094.1 GCA_017643845.1 Marivivens sp.
GCGCAACTACGATGCAGGCGTCACCCCTGCCGAAGTCGCCGCCTCCATCGCCACCTCGCTGGCGAAAAAAGCGATCTCCGCCACCGTCAATGGTGCGCATTGGGATCTGCAATGGCCAATCACCGATGACGCCGCCATCGCCATCAACACGATGAAAGACCGCGCCCCCGCGCTGGAACTGGTGCGCCACGATCTGGCCCACATCATGGCCCGCGCCGTGCAGGAAATCTGGCCCGATGTGAAGGTCACCATCGGCCCCGTCATCGAGCACGGCTGGTATTACGATTTCGACCGCAAAGAGCCCTTCACTCCCGAAGATCTCGGCGCCATCGAAAAGAAGATGAAAGAGATCATCAACGCCCGCGATGCCGTCCGCACCGAGGTCTGGGAACGCGACCGCGCCCTCGCTCATTACCGCGAAACCGGCGAAGACTATAAGGTCGAGCTGGTCGAAGCGATCCCCGCCGATCAGGCCATCCGCATGTATTGGCACGGCGATTGGCAGGATCTCTGCCGTGGCCCGCACCTCCAGCACACTGGTCAGGTTCCTGCCGATGCGTTCAAGCTGATGAACGTGGCCGGTGCCTACTGGCGCGGCGACTCCAAAAACGCCATGCTCCAGCGCATCTACGGCGTCGCCTTCCTCAATAAGGAAGAGCTGAAAGCCCACCTCCACATGCTCGAAGAGGCCGCCAAGCGCGACCACCGCAAACTGGGCCGCGAGATGGATCTCTTCCACATGCAGGAAGAGGCCCCCGGTCAGGTGTTCTGGCATGCCAACGGCTGGTCGATCTACACCACGCTTCAGGATTACATGCGCCGCCAGCAGCGCCGCGACGGCTATATTGAGGTGAACACCCCGCAAGTTGTCGACCGCAAGCTGTGGGAGGCCTCCGGCCACTGGGACAAATATCAGGAAAACATGTTCATCGTCGAAGTGGACGAAGAACACGCCCGCGAAAAGGCCGTGAACGCGCTCAAACCGATGAACTGCCCCTGCCACGTGCAGGTCTATAATCAGGGCCTCAAGTCCTACCGCGATCTGCCTCTACGCATGGCCGAATTCGGCGCCTGTAACCGCTACGAGCCGTCCGGCGCGTTGCACGGCATCATGCGCGTGCGCGGCTTCACGCAAGACGACGCGCATATCTTCTGCACCGAGGATCAGATCACATCCGAGACCGCGAAATTCATCGCTTTCCTGTCTAAGATCTACGCCGATCTGGGCTTCCACAACTGGACGATCAAGCTCTCCACCCGCCCCGAAAAGCGCATCGGCTCGGACGAAAGCTGGGACATCGTCGAAAAGGCCCTTGGCGATGCCTGTCAGGCTGCAGGCTATGACTACGAGGTGCTCGAAGGCGAAGGCGCGTTCTACGGGCCAAAGCTCGAGTTCACCCTCACCGATGCCATCGGCCGTGACTGGCAATGCGGCACCCTTCAGGTAGACCCCAACCTGCCCGAGCGGCTGAACGCCAACTATATCGGCGCCGATGGTGAGAAGCACCGCCCCTTCATGCTGCACCGCGCGGTTCTGGGCAGCTTCGAGCGCTTCATCGGCATCCTCATCGAAGAACACGCTGGCAAGCTCCCCTTCTGGCTCGCCCCGCGTCAGGTCGTCGTGGCCTCCATCGTGTCCGATGCGGATGACTACGTGCACGAAACCGTTGCCGCCCTGCAAGCCGCAGGCGTCCGGGCCGAGGCCGACACCCGCAATGAAAAGATCAACTACAAGATCCGCGAACATTCCGTCGGCAAGGTGCCCGTCATCCTCGCCGTCGGCGCGCGCGAGGTCGAGGAACGCACCGTTACCGTCCGGCGCTTGGGCGAGAAGGAAACCAAAGTAACATCACAGGACGAGATCGTGAGCGCGCTCACAAGAGAGGCGACCCCGCCCGATCTTCTGTAACAAATACCGTTTGAAAATGACGGGCGCGGCAGGAATTTCCCTGCTGCGCCCTTTATTTTTGAAATTTTAGATCAGAATCTCGACCCATCCAATCACCTTAGATGACAGCCCCGTGAAGCACGCGTCCGTGAATTCATGGTGATCGGCATAAAGCTCTAGCCTTCCCTCACTGCTTGAACAGCAGCTCATTTTACAACTTTAAGAGGGAACTCATGTCGAAAACATTGCAATCCGTTGCCGTCGCTGGCGCTGTCGCCGCCGCCCTTGTCAGCCACGCCACCACAGCCACAGCTGCCGAACAGGAAAAATGCTACGGCGTATCACTGGCCGGTGAAAACGACTGTGCGGCAGGGCCAGGCACGACATGTGCCGGAACCTCGACTGTCGATTACCAAGGCAATGCATGGACCTTGGTCGAAGCGGGCACCTGCATGGAAATCGAACTTCCGGCCATGGATGATGGCACGATGCGCATGGGGTCCCTTGAGGCCCTCGATCGCGACCTGCCGATGTAAACCCAGACCTCCGCCCTGTCCCGCAACCTTCGCGGGACAGGGCCAATCTCCCCGCAGGCATTGGATAAAGTCATGTTCGATCATTCATCCCATCTGCCCTCCGCCGTCGGCGTCGGATACAAACCGCAGCACTACAGCTCCGTTCTGGAAAATGCAGGCCCGGTGAGATGGCTTGAAATTCACGCCGAAAACTACATGGGCGACGGTGGTCGGCCCCTCGCACAGCTGCGGCAGCTGTCGCATCATTTCCCGATATCCGTTCATGGCGTCGGCCTGTCGATCGGAGGTGACGGACCGCTGGATATCGACCACCTGAACCGCCTGAAGCGGCTTTGCGATTGGCTTGATCCCGCCAGCTTTTCCGAGCACCTCGCATGGTCGACCCATGACAGTCATTTCCTGAATGATCTGCTGCCCTTACCCTACACCAAGGCCACACTCGCACGCATCGTCGATCATATCGACCATCTGCAAGAGGTCTTGGGGCGGCAAATCCTTCTGGAAAACCCTTCAAGCTATCTGGCCTTCGCTGAAAGCACATATGACGAGCCGAGCTTCTTGGCCGAAATCGCAGACCGCAGCGGCTGCGGATTACTGCTTGATGTGAACAATGTCTTTGTATCCTCGGTTAATCTCGCGATGGACCCGCAGGCTTATATTGATGCGTTTCCCTTGCAAAAAGTCGGCGAAATTCATCTGGGCGGTCACGACGAAGACGAGGACGAACACGGCGCGCCACTTCTGATCGACAGTCATGGTCGGGAAATTGCCGATCCTGTCTGGAGCCTTCTCGACGACGTATTGCGTCGAACTGGCCCCAAACCCGTTTTGATCGAATGGGACAACAATGTTCCTGAATGGCCTGAGCTACAGGCCGAAGCGGCCCGCGCCGAAGCGGCTATGGAGGCGGTCCAGTGAGCGTATCCCAATCAGAGTTCCATAGCGCCCTTCGCGCACCCGACCGGACCATCCCCATCGGTCTGACGGATGCTTTGAACCAGACAGCGGAAAAGCGGTTTAACGTGTATCGCAATAACGTTGCCACCTCCCTGATGGATGCGTTGGAAAGCAGTTTTCCAGTGACACAGCGCCTCCTGGGGACAGAGAACTTCCGCAATATCGCGCGCGATTTCCAGTGGACCAGGCCGCCGTCGACACCGCTTATGATGCACTATGGCGAAGGCTTCCCCGAGCACCTCGAGACACTGCCTGCATTGGCACGCTTCCCCTATCTGGGCGATGTAGCACGGCTGGAAATCGCTTTGCGCCAATCCTATCAC
The DNA here is from genome assembly GCA_017643845.1 of Marivivens sp. Lineage (GTDB taxonomy): Bacteria > Pseudomonadota > Alphaproteobacteria > Rhodobacterales > Rhodobacteraceae > JAEPMR01. Next base: position 3,705 of record JAEPMR010000094.1, read on the forward strand.
GCAGCAGACAGCACGGCGATTGACCCCGCCACATTACAGACCCCCGATCTGATCAATGCGCGCTTCGAATTTGCGCCTGCGATGCGGATCATCAGCTCCCCATGGCCCGTCCTCAGCATCTGGCGTTTCAATACGCAGGAAGGGGCCGGAAAACCGGTCGCCAAATCCGAAAATGTGCTCGTCACCCGCCCTGATTTTGATCCCGTGCCCATAGAAATCACGGCAGCCGATACCGCCCTGATCGGCGCGCTTCTGGCCCGTGAGCCTTTGTCTGAAGCGCTCACCGCCGCTCAGAACACCGATCCAAACCATGATTTCAGCCACATTCTGGGTCACCTGCTCGTCGGCCGGGCAATCACCGACATCCAGTTCAAGGAAACATGACATGACCAAACTGCTCACCCGCATGAACCAACTGGCGTCCCCGCTGCAGCGGTTGGATGTCGTACTTCCCGATCTCGCACGCCTGAGCTTCGCCGCGGTGCTTCTGAATTACTACTGGGCGTCCGGGCTGACGAAGTTGGGCGATGGCATTTTCGGCTTTCTCTCCCCATCCGTCGGGGCTTATGCCCAGATCTTTCCAAAACAGATGGAGGCCGTTTTTTACGACGCCTCACAGCTTGGCGTATTCCACTGGGCCGTTGTCGTCGCCGGAACATGGGCCGAGTTTCTGCTTCCGGCATTAATCGTGCTCGGCCTACTGACCCGATACGCAGCCGTCGGCATGATCGGCTTCATCACGGTTCAAACCCTCACCGATCTTTTCGGTCATGGGGCCATCGAACACGCCGCAACCGTAGGCAAACTCTTTGATCGCCTACCCGATGCTCCCATTCTGGACCAGCGCTTGCTCTGGGTGTTCCTCTTGATCACACTCGTGATCAAAGGCGGCGGGCTGTTATCTTTGGATCGTGTTCTTAGAAGTGAGCCTTCGGCTCATCCGGTTTCCCAGCCCCAATAGCCAGAATACCGGCCAAACCGACCATCCCGATGGGGAACATGGTCGCGAAATTGAACCCGAACGCGGCATACATCCCAAGCGCGGATACGATCATCAGAACACCCCCCCACAGCGCCCGCGCCCGCGCCATCGCGCCACCGGCAATTGCCAGGAGCGGCCCGATGAAACTTGCCGCCTTTACAAAAGCGGGGTTTTCAAAAAACCCGATCACCTCGCCGACCTCGCTGAACCGTTCAACGAGCGTCGCGTAGCCGTAGCTGAAAAACCCGACCATCATTCCGACAACGCCGCCGATGATCCCCAATACCAGTGCTGCATTCCGCATTCTAATTCTCCTTCGTCCCCGACATAGGCACCAAGGCGGCGTTATCCAATAACCGCCGCCTGCACATCGGCCTTCCAACCCAGATACCACTGCCCGTCCTTCTCGATCACGGGGCGCTTCATCAGCGTCGGGTGCGCCGCCAGCAGCGTCGCCGCGGGCTGGGCCTTCTCGGCCTCAACCAGACCCCGCCATGTGGCAGAGGCCTTGTTCAGCGCCGCCTCCCCAAAGGCATCAAGGATAGCCGCGCGATCGGCGTCCGGCACCCCATCCGCCCGCACGTCGATCACCTCCGGCTCCAATCCCGCCTCCCGCATCGCTTTCAGCGCCTTACGGCAGGTGTCACAGGTTTTCAGTGCAAATACGCGCATTCCATGCCCTCCGATTTCGCAAACGGCTATCCGTTTGAACCGCCCTCTGCAACGTTCTCGCTCTAAATTCCCCTCCCGATCCGTCGTTTCCCTATCCGCAAAACAGAAAAGAGGCTGTCATGGCGCATCAGGAACTGCTGCAACTCGTCTACACCAGCACCGCTCACGGCCGGATGAAATCCGATGCTGTCCGCGCCATCGTGGAAACCGCCCGCCGGACGAACCCGTCACTCGACATCACCGGCCTTCTGCTTTTTGACGGGCTGCACTTCTTTCAGGTTCTAGAAGGCCCCGCCGAAAAGGTCGAAAGCCTCTACGAACACATCGCCAAAGACCCCCGCCATACCCGCGTCGTGCGGATCCTGTCGCACAAGGTGAAGGACCGGAATTTCGGTGACTGGTCGATGGCCTATTCCGAAGCCCGCCCCGAAGACCTCGCCCAGATCGACGGCCTGAGCGACCACTTCCGCGACGGCGGCGGCTTTGCCAATCTGCGCAGCGGACAGGCAAAGCTCCTGATCAATGCCTTCCTGAACGGCATTTGGGGAAATCGCGCCGCCTGACCCGCAATTTTCCGCGCATTCACGCGATCGGGCATTGTCTTTTGCAAAAACACGCTATGATTTCGCTCATTCATCGGCGCACGGCACCGCCCGTCGGAGCCTGCACCATATTGGGTGCCTCGCACCCGACGCGAAGACAGGAGATCCGGCATGCCGAACGGCACCGTCAAATGGTTCAACACCACCAAAGGCTACGGCTTCATCGAACCCGAAGAAGGTGGCAAGGACATATTCGTTCATATTTCTGCAGTTCAGGCATCTGGCCTGACAGGGCTCGCAGACAACGAGAAAGTCTCGTTCGAGGTTGTCGAAGGCCGCGATGGACGGAGCATGGCCTCCAATATCTCCAAAGCAGGCTGACCCTGCGCACCGCGCATCCCGGCGCAATTCGGTTCTCACGCAACTCCGGCTTTACACCGGCCGGAGTTCCCTGCAACACTCCGGTCCTGCAGGGAAGAGAATAAGGGAATCGCTATGTTGCGTAGCCTTTTCAATCGGCTATCCGGCCGGCGAAACACCCCCGCGCCACAGGCGGATCCGCCGCAGGGCTGCTATACGGTTTGTTATCGCAGCGAGGCGACCCGCCCTTTCTCCGAAGACGAGATGAACAGCCTGCTACTGGGCGCCCGAATGCGCAATGTCTCCGCCGGTATCGGGGGGCTGCTGATCCACAACCGCTTCCGCTTCTGGCAAATCCTCGAAGGCCCGCAAGACTATGTCGAGGCCGCCTTTGCCCGCATCAGCCGCGACTACCGGCACGATAACGTCATCACCATCGAGCGTGGCCCCCGCAACGCCCGTAGATTCCCCGATTTCGAAATGGGCGAACTGGACATCTCCACCATGCCCGAAGACGACCCGCTCCGCTGCGATTTCGAGGCACTGTTCAGCGGAACGACAGAAAGTGACAAAGCCGAAGCCGCCGAGCGTCTGACCCGTTTCTTCAAATGGCGGAAAGGTTGACTGCCAGCAAACCGCCGCCGTAGCGACGGAATTTACCTTGCCTGCCTTACAAATCACAATCTAATGTATGTTTATGAGTACAAGTGATCTGTCTGTTTCCGACACCGCCAACGGCGATTTTTTCCGCCTCGTCTACCGAAGCGACGCCACACGCCGCATGAGCTCGGAGGAGGTGCGCGCCCTCCTGATCGTCGCCCGCATCCGCAACCTCGCACATAAAATCAGTGGCCTGCTGATCCACGATCACGGCCGGTTCTGGCAATATCTTGAAGGCCCGAAATGGGCGGTGGATCGCGTCTTCGCCTCGATTGA
>JAEPMR010000095.1 GCA_017643845.1 Marivivens sp.
ACCCCAGCCGATCCGCAGACCGCCCAGCCCGTAGATTTTGGAAAACGTGCGTGTCATCAGCACATTATCACGCGCCTCGACCAACGCCGCACCCCCGTCCGATCCTTCGACGAATTCGGTATAGGCACCGTCATGTACCAACAGCACATTGTCGGGCAGATTGTCCGCCAAGCGCGCCACATCCGCATCCGAAATCATTGTGCCGGTCGGGTTCGCGGGGTTCGCAATAAACACAATTCGCGTCTTTTTGGTGCATGCCTTGAGGATTGCATCCACATCGACCGTCCGGTCGGTTTCCTTCACTTCGACAGGCATCGCCCCGACGGCCCGCGCGAGGATCGGATACATCGAAAACCCGTGTTCGGTGTGGATCACTTCGTCGCCCGGTCCAGCAAAACACTGTGCCGCGAATTGCAGCACTTCGTCTGATCCGGCACCACAGATGATCCGCTCCGCATCCAGGCCATGAATCTCTGCAATCGCGTCACGCAATCTCGCATGATCCGTCGACGGGTAGCGATGCAGGTCATGACCGGCGCGCAGATAGGCGTCGCGCGCCGCATCGCTGGCACCAAACGGGTTCTCGTTCGATGATAACTTCAGAACTTCACTCTTACCGGCCACGGTCGAGGCACCGCTTTCATAGAGCGCGATGTCCATGATACCGGGCTGTGGCGTAATCTTTGACATTGATCCCTGTCTCCAAACGCGTCCGGCCTGTTCTATCTGCCCTTCCCGAGCCTTTCCAGTGGCGAGAGCAAAGAAAAAGGGCCGCGGCGGTTTCCCCGTCGCGGCCCTGAATTCGGATGCCCGTGAACCTTAGTTCTGGGCGTAGAATTCGATGACGAGGTTCGGTTCCATATGCACCGGATACGGCACATCGGACAGACCCGGCTGACGCACGAAGGTCGCAGTCATCTTGGAATGATCGACATCGAGGTAATCAGGCACATCGCGCTCGGGCAGCTGCGATGCTTCGAGAACCAGAGCCATTTGCTTGGACTTCTGGCGTACTTCGATTACGTCGCCTTCCTTCACGCGGTAGGAAGGGATGTTCACGCGCTTGCCGTTAACGGTGACATGGCCGTGGTTCACGAACTGACGTGCAGCGAACACGGTCGGTACGAACTTCGCGCGGTAGACAACAGCGTCCAGACGGCGCTCGAGCAGGCCGATCAGGTTTTCACCGGTATCGCCACGGCGACGCTCGGCTTCACCAAAGATGCGGCGGAACTGCTTTTCAGTCAGGTCGCCATAGTAACCTTTCAGCTTCTGCTTGGCGCGGAGCTGCAAACCGAAGTCGGACAGCTTGCCCTTCCGGCGCTGGCCATGCTGGCCGGGGCCGTATTCACGACGATTGACGGGGGATTTCGGACGACCCCAGATGTTTTCACCCATCCGGCGGTCAATTTTGTACTTGGCAGAGGTGCGTTTGGTCACCGTCTGATCTCCTTCGTTTGGACGACGCCACCCAATGCAGCGTCTATGAAGGGCGTTGTCCTCTTGAGCCAGGCTCATGACAGGCATCCCCTTGCGGGGGCCACCAACACCAATAGAGCCGCGCGTATACAGTGCGCGGTGACGGAGTCAACACCTTCCAGCGCTTTACATCAGGAATGCACGCCGCCCTGTATCATATTGCAATACTGCCGCTTCACTCGCGCTGAGTATCCGGCGCGCGTGATGCCCGTAGGCAAATGGATCGCCCACCAGTTCCGGCATCCGCTCATAGAGCCGCTGAAGCTCCATCGGATCAATCGTGGTTAAGTCGGCCGCCGCCGGATGGAAGCTCTCAGTCTCGACCCTGTTTGCAAAAACCACCTCATGGCTCGGCAGCAACAGGTGGTAATACTCGACCTCTCGAATTTGCCGGTCCACCATAATGCTGTGATCGTTCACCAGATCGCGCGCCATGACCAGCACTTCGTCCGCGTTGAACAGCGCCCTCGCCTGCGCGCCGGACAAAACGAGCCGATGATCCGGCGACACCAACAGCCCCGCATCCGGCACACCCTCATCCAGCGCACCGGCCCTCATCCGTACTGGCGCCAGATCCGGCATTGCATGAAGCCGCGCGCCGCTGATCCGCCGCCGTCCTTTCCACAAAAGCTCGACACAACCGTTGTCCTTGGTCTGGATCAGATTGCCTTCGCGCAGATCCTCCACACGCCGCGGGCCGTCCTGCGTCTCGATCATGGTGCCAGGAGTGAAACAGATCACCCCACCGGGATGCGCCTTGGCCGTCTCCTGAGCGGCAAGATCAATGTTGTGACTGACAACCCACAGGTCCGTCGCCCGTGGTGGGATTTCCCCGTGGAACATCAAAAGCGGCGCCTTGCCGCCCTGCACACCCAAAATCGTTACCGTCCAGGTGTTACGCCCGAAATGAATGTCGAACAGCGGATCATCCAGCACGACCTCATCCAGCCGCGAGACATCCGCCTCTACCGCTCTGAGCAAACGCCGCACCGAAAGTGCCGCACGCTTGCGCAAGTCTGCCGACCCGGTCGCATCCCCGAGCGGCAATACACCGCTGGGCCCGTCCACACGCACAGCCTCACCCGTCCACTGCCAGCCGGTTCCCACACGAAGGGTATCCATTGGCGCAGACCAAAGGCCGTCTATTTCCGTTTGCGACCAGGAAATGACAAACGTGCCACGAAAGCCCGTTTTCATCCTGCTCTGCCTCAAAAGCGCTACATCTTTTGCGTAGCTTTGTGCTCAAAAGGATAGCAGGGATGATTCGATCGGATCAAGTCCGGATTTTCACTGTCGCGTCAGAAGTTGAAATTCAGCTTCAATGACCCGAGGAACTGGCCTTCAGGCTGGTTTTTCAATTCCTTTGACAGATAGGTCAGCCCGTAAAAGAACGACATATCCGGCGCGATCTGCCAATGCAGACCCGCACGCGCACGAAAGCGCATATCCTCGGTTTCCACACCGCTCGATTCAGGGAAATAGATACTGTCCCCGACATAGGCCGCGTCCGCGCCCACGATATAGCCGAAACCACCGGCATCACCTTCGATGGCACGCGCCATCTGTCCCGTTACCACATCGCGCAGGAACATATCTGTCTGACCAACGTCCCCGATGATCAAATCGGTCCCGACCCGTGCAATCTGCTCTGATCCCACATGCCCCTCTGCAAAAGGACGCACCGTCAGCCGATCATTCACCTTGTAGTCATGCGACAGCTCGATTGATCCAGCGAGATGGAACGCATTGGCAAGCTGTCCATCGATCACACCCTGCGATAGTGTCGGCAAGCTGAACAATTCATGCCAACCGGCCTGCAACCGAGACATGCCCGTCTGCGGCCCCAGTGCGATCAGGTCCGCGCCTGCCCGCATGTTAATTCCATCGACCGGCTGGAAATGGGTCAATACGCCCGCCGAAAGCGCCCCCACATAGGGCCGGTCATCGGAACCTGCGCCATTTGGCTTTGAAGGTGCGATAATCTCACTTCGGAGCCGGTATTCCATCAGCTCGAACGGCCGGTCCGGTGCCTCGCCGGTCCAGCCCTTACCCCGCACCATGCTGAAACTGTAGGAACCGGTGCGCCAGCGGTCCACGCCATCGCCGAAGAAATCGTTGCTGAATATACGCCCGTAGCCCAACGTGCTGTGACCATCGAGCGCGCCAAACGCGCTCCAGATCCCCTCAGCCGAGGCACCGGTGCCGAAAACAAGAGCGCCGATAACGGCAAAACCCCGCAAAAGCTTCATAGCCTGCTCCGTTTTTGCCCCCCGGCACTCACCTTATGACAAACCTCAGGGGTGAGGGGCAAGCCTCTGATCACCACTTATGCGAGAATGTGTGTTCTTATTGCCTTGAAAAGCGTTGACCCACGCCCTTTGCAGTGACGACATCCAGCGCGGCGTTGGCGATCGCGGTGTCCTGCGCTCCGGTTCCGGTCAAGTCGCAGATCGTCACATCGGCCTCGGTCAGTCGCCCCCGCGCCGCACCGGTTATAATCTGCCCCAGTTCCGGCGGTTGCCGGTCGGTCATCAGGCCCGCCTCGCGTGCGGCGCGCAACTCGCCCATGATCTCGCATTGCGAAACCCGATCACAGACGTAGAGATCAGCGTCAACAAGCGCGCGCGCCGCGAGTTCGTTCTTCCCGTGCTGGTCCGATCCCATGCAGGTAATATGCAGCCCCTCATGCAGCCAGTCCGCCATGATCACCGGCTCCCGCGCGGGCGTCGTCGTCACCACCAATTGGCTGCGGCGCACCACTTCTTCCGCATTTTGCGCGACATGGGCCACAGCACCCGTCGTTTCCTGCAACCAGCCCGCGCAATCCTCTGCCGCTTCGGCACGCGGTGCCCAGACCCAGACCTCCTCGAAAGGCCGCACCAAATGTGCTGCCTGCATTTGCAGCCGCGCCTGCACCCCGGCGCCGATCACTCCAGCAGTCCTTACCTGTGAAGGCGCCAGATGCCGCGCAGCTACCGCACCCGCCGCAGCCGTGCGCACATTCGTCAGATAACCGTTGTCCAGCAGAACCGCCTCCACAAGCCCTGTCTTGGCTGACAGCACCACCATCAGCCCGTTCAGGCTCGGCAGACCAATCTTCGGATTGTCGAAAAATCCGGGGCTGACCTTGATCGCAAAGCGCTCGAACCCCGGAAGATAGGCCGTCTTTACGTCGACCTCGCCGTTGGCTTCGGCAAACTCCATCGACAGGACCGGCGGCATCACGACCCCGTCGCCCGCCAATGCGGCAAACGCCGCCTCCACTGCGTCAATCGCAGCAAGGTCGATCTTCACCGCTCCGCGCAGATCGGCTTCGTTGAGGATCAGCACATCATCCATCAAACCGGTCGCCTAGCCGCACTTCGAATAGCCGCAAGAGGCACAGGTCATGCAGCCCTCGACCATCCGCATCTCATAGGAGCCACATGAGGTGCAGGTTTTCCCGCGCGGGCCGTTGAGGTTCACCACCTCGGACTGCGGATCGCTTTTCAGCCCCAATCCCTCACCGGCGAGGAAACCCGTTGCAATCATGTGCTTCTCGATCACACCGCCAATCGCAGCAAGGATCGACGGCACATATTTGCCCTTCATCCAAGCCCCCCCGCGCGGATCAAAGACCGCCTTCAGCTCCTCTACCACAAACGACACATCGCCACCGCGCCGGAATACCGCCGAAATCATCCGCGTCAGCGCCACCGTCCAGGCAAAATGTTCCGTGTTTTTGGAATTGATAAAGATCTCGAAAGGCCGACGGTGCCCGCCCACGACCAGATCGTTGATCGTGATATAGATCGCATGTTCGCTGTCCGGCCACTTGACCTTATAGGTCGCGCCCTCCAGCTCCGCCGGACGATCCAGCGGCTCTGACATATAAATGACCTCACCGTTCTCGCTCACCGGAGCAGGGCTATCGGCTGGGGTCTTGTCCTCGGACACGCTCAGGACGCTGCCCGTCACATCATTCGGGCGATATGTGGTGCAGCCCTTACAGCCGGTCTCATAGGCCTCCATATAGACGTCCTTGAACGCCTCGAAATCGATATCCTCAGGGCAATTGATCGTCTTTGAAATACTGGAGTCGATCCATTTCTGCGCTGCCGCCTGCATCCGCACATGATCCAGTGGGGCAAGCGTCTGCGCATTCACGAAATAGTCGGGCAGAGGCTTGTCCCCGAATTTGTCCCGCCACAACTGCACCGCGTAATCGACAACCTCTTCTTCGGTCCGGCTGCCGTCTTTCTGCAACACCTTGCGCGTATAGGCATACGCGAACACCGGCTCGATCCCGCTTGACACATTGCCCGCATAAAGACTGATCGTTCCCGTCGGCGCGATCGAGGTGAGCAACGCATTGCGAATGCCGTGCTTGCCAATCGCTTCGCGCACGTCCGCGTCCATCGCCTTTAGAGAACCGGAGGCAAGAAATTTCTCCTTATCAAAGAGCGGAAATGCGCCTTTTTCCTTTGCCAGCTCCACGCTCGCCAGATAGGCGGCCCGCGCGATGGCCTTCATCCACGCGTCCGTCTGTGCCGCCGCTTCCTCCGACCCGTAGCGCAGGCCCAGCATCAAAAGCGCGTCCGCCAGCCCTGTAACACCCAGCCCGATCCGGCGCTTTGCTTCGGCCTCCGCCGCCTGCTCCGGCAACGGGAAACGGGACGCGTCGACCACGTTGTCCATCATCCGAACCGCTGTCGCCACCAGCTCGTTGAGCGCAGTTACATCGAGTGCAGCCTCTGTCTCGAACGGATCGCTGACGAGCCGCGCAAGGTTGATCGAACCAAGCAGACATGCCCCATAAGGCGGCAATGGCTGCTCGCCGCACGGGTTGGTCGCCGCGATGGTCTCGCAATAAGCGAGGTTGTTCATCTCGTTGATCCGGTCGATGAAAATCACCCCCGGCTCAGCATAATCATAGGTCGAACGCATGATCTGATCCCACAGCGCCCGCGCCTCGACCGTCTTGTAAACCTTCCCGTCAAAGGTCAGCTCCCACGGGCCATCCGCCTTTACCGCCTCCATGAACGGATCGGTCACCAGCACCGACATATTGAACATACGCAGCCGTGCCGGGTCTGACTTCGCAGTAATGAAATCTTCGATATCAGGGTGATCACACCGCATCGTCGCCATCATCGCACCGCGCCGCGAACCGGCACTCATGATGGTTCGGCACATCGCGTCCCAGACATCCATGAACGAGAGCGGGCCTGACGCATCCGCAGCCACACCCTTCACAATCGCGCCGCGCGGCCGGATGGTCGAGAAATCGTAGCCGATCCCGCCGCCCTGCTGCATCGTCAGCGCTGCTTCTTTGAGCGCATCGAAAATGCCGCCCATCGTGTCAGGCACCGTTCCCATCACGAAACAGTTAAAGAGCGTCACGGCCCGCGCCGTGCCTGCCCCTGCCGTGATCCGGCCAGCGGGGAGGAATTTGAAATCCTCAAGCGCCGCATAGAATCGGTCTTCCCAGAGCTTCGGCTCGGCTTCCGGCTCTGCCAGCGCCCGCGCGATCCGCCGCCAGCTGTCCTCGACACTGGCATCGATCGGCGTGCCGTCCGCCTCTTTGAAACGGTATTTCATATCCCAAATCTGTTCGGCGATGGGGGCAGCAAAACGGCTCATGGTGTCGGTCCTCTAGCAGGCGTTCGGGCAGGGAAGGCCCAGAAGATATTGAGAACATTTCGCTGGGTCAAACACTATATGG
>JAEPMR010000096.1:0-6871 GCA_017643845.1 Marivivens sp.
ACTGTCAGAGGGTCGCCGACCGTCTGACCAAAGCGATTTGTGCGGCTCATGGCGGGTGGCGGTATCCCCCCGGTCGGGCCGGGGGGATTTGCCTTTTTCTAGCTGAACACCTTGGTCAGTGCTTTATCCACCGCGCCGGTGATGGCGTCGATGTCTTCGGCGGTGGCGATCAGGGCCGGTGCGAAAAGAAGCGTGTTATTGAAGCCCGGCAGCGAGCGGTTGGTCGCGCCGATGATCACGCCCTGCGCCATACAGTCTGCAACCACGGCCATGACGCGCTTTTCGTCGACGGGCTCTTTGGTGTCGCGGTCCACGACCAGTTCGGCACCGGCAAAGAGGCCCATGCCGCGCACGTCGCCGATGACGCGATGCTTTTCCATCAGCGCTTCAAGGTTCGACTTGAGGCGCTCGCCCATGACCTTTGAGTTTTCGAGGAGGTTTTCCTCTTCGATGATGCGCAGGTTCTCCAGCGCGGCGGTCGGGCCTGCGGTGCAGCCGCCGAAGGTGGAGATGTCGCGGAAGTAGCCCATCGGGTCTTCGGCGTCCTTGAACAGCTCGAACACGCGTTCGGTGGTGACGCAGCAGGAGATGGCGGCGTAGCCGGAGGCGACACCTTTTGCCATGGTCACGATGTCCGGCTGGATACCGAACTGCTGATAGCCGAACCAGGTACCGGTGCGGCCAAGGCCGCAGACAACCTCGTCGATGTGCAGGAGCACATCATATTTGCGGCAAATCTCCTGCACGCGATCCCAGTAGCCCTTGGGCGGGACAATGATGCCGCCGCCAGCGGTGATCGGTTCGAGGCAGAGCGCGCCGACGGTATCGGGGCCTTCGCGGAGGATGGCGTCTTCGATCGCCTGCGCCGCCTTTTCGCCATAGGCGTCGCCCGCCCAGCCGTTCTGTGCGCGGTATTCGAGGCAGTGCGGGACTTCGACGAAACCGGGTGTGAAGGGGCCGTATTGTGCGTTGCGTTCCTGCTGGCCGCCAGCGGAGAGGGTGGCGATGGTGGTGCCGTGATAGTCGCGCTCGCGGTAGAGGATTTTGTGCTTCTTGCCACCGTGATGCTTGTGCGAAATCTGGCGCACCATCTTGAAGGCTTTCTCGTTCGCTTCGGAGCCGGAGTTCGCGTAGTAGACGCGGCTCAGGCCGGGCATCTTCTCGATCAGGCGCTCGGCGAATTCGGCGCCGGGGATCGTGCCTTTAGCGCCTGCGAAATAGCACATCTTGACGAGCTGGTCGCGGACGGCGTCAGCGATTTCGGTGCGGCCATAGCCGACGTTGACTGTCCAGACGCCGCCGGACACCGCATCAATATGTTCCTTGCCGGTCATATCCCAAACGCGCAGGCCGCGGCCTTCGACGATGATCTGGGGGTCGATGGTTTCGAACGGTTTGTGCTGGACGAGATGGTGCCAGACATGCGCGCGATCGGCCTCGATGACCTTTCCGGGGTCGTTGGGAAGCGTAAGGGATTCCATGGTGATCTCCAGTAATAAGAAAGGTGCGGTCGAATCCAATTTTTCGACTGCCTGTCATATCACCATCTGCGCCTGCCGCGCGAACATGCGATAGGGCCAGAATATTCCCAATCTTATATCCAGAAAACGCGCAGAATGAGCATATCTCATGAGGGGGATTGGGATAAGTGGCTGAAATAATGATATATTTACTTCAGATAGCGCAAACTCATAGATATGGCGCGGTCGGCAAGGGCTGGAATCGAAACGTTGACGCAGCGTCGCGAATTTCTTTGGCTAATGACGCGGTGACGGGATTTCGCCTGACAGGGTGCATCCGGTTGCCGGACAGAGAATATGACCACAACGGGGGTGACACATGCCCCTGAACATGGTCACAATACAGGTTCGCGGGTGCGATGCATCGGTGGAACCGGATAGACAGAGAGGCGGGAAAACCCGTCCGAATGACCCGCCCGCAAGGGCTCTAACACGGGAGAACGACTACATGAAAATCAAAACAACACTGATGGGTGCTGTCGCCGCTACGGCAATGCTCGCTGGTGCGCAGGCGGCCACGGCTGCGGGCCACGGTGAGATCACAGTTGCCTACTTCCTCGAATGGCCGATGCCGTTCCAGTACGGCAAGGTGACCGGCGCCTATGAAGAGGCGATGGGTGTGGACATCAACTGGGTAAGCTTTGACACCGGAACCGCGATGAGCGCGGCGATGGCATCGGGCGACGTCCAGCTGGCCGTCAGCCAGGGTGTGCCGCCGTTCGTCGTTGCGACGTCTGCCGGTCAGGACCTTCAGACGCTCGACGTGGCTGTATCCTATGCAGACAACGACAACTGCGTTGTTCAGGCTGAACTTGAAATTGATGCCTCCAATGCAGGTGATCTGGCAGGTGTGAAAGCGGCTGTTCCGCTCGGCACGGCTGCGCATTACGGCTTCCTGAAGCAGATGGACCACTTTGGCGTCGATCTCTCGTCGATCGAAATCGTCGACATGGCACCGCCGGATGGCGCGGCTGCGTTCGCACAGGATTCGGTCGATATGTTCTGTGGCTGGGGCGGATCGCTCCGCCGTGCGCTGGAGCACGGCAACGTGCTGCTGACCGGTGCCGAGAAAGAAGAGCTGGGCATTCTGGTGTTTGACGTGACCTCCGGCCCTGCCGACTGGGTTGCCGAGAACCCCGACATGGTGGCGGCGTTCCTCGCCGTGACTGCGGAAATGAACGAGGGCTGGAACTCTGGCGCGATGGTGGACGAAATGCTGCCGGTGATCGCGCAGGACGCCGGTATGTCCGAAGAGGCCACCGCTGAAACCATGGCAACCTTTGTGTTCCCGAGCGTGGAAGCACAGCTTTCGGCCAAGTGGCTGGGCGGTGCGGCGCAGGAATTCATGAAGGGCGTTGCGGGTGTCTTCGTTGAGGCCGGGTCCATCCCGTCCGCGAAGGACAGCTATGAGTCCAATGTGAATGTTGGCCCGCTGACGGCTGCTGCCGATATGTAATCAGACAGGGCAGGCGCGGCCAGTTCCGCGCCTGCCCATCTGCCGCCACATGTTTTCCGGGAGATCGCGCCCAATTGGGCCGTGCTCTTCGACAACCTGTGGGAGTTGGTATGTCTGAATTATCCATTGAAAACCTCTCGATGCGCTTCGATCTGCCGAATGGCAGCTCGGTGCAGGCGCTTAAAGATGTGACGCTGAAACTGGAGAGCGGCGAATTGCTTGCGGTGCTGGGGCCTTCGGGCTGTGGCAAGACGACGTTGCTGAATATCGTCGCGGGGTTCCTCGCGCCCTCGGAAGGACGCGTGGTGCTCAACGACAAGACGGTCAAAGGGCCGGGGCTGGAGCGCGGCATGGTGTTCCAGCAAGGTGCTCTGTTCGAATGGATGAGCGTGCGCGACAACGTGAGCTTTGGCCCGCGGATGAAAGGGCAGAAAGCCAGTGAATATGCCGATAATGTCGATCACCTGCTCGACATCGTGGGCCTGCGCGACTTCAAGGAAAAGGCGATTTACGAGCTGTCGGGCGGTATGCAGCAGCGTGTGGCGCTGGCGCGGTGTCTGGCAAATGATCCCGATGTCATCCTGATGGACGAACCGCTGGGTGCGCTGGATGCGCTGACGCGCGAGAAAATGCAGGGGCTTGTGCTCAAGCTCTGGAAGGAAACCGGCAAGACCATCATCCTGATCACGCACTCGGTGGAGGAGGCGCTGCTCCTTGGCGAGCGGCTTTTGGTGATGGCACCGCGACCGGGGCGGATTCACAAGGAATACCGCCTGCCATTCGCTGATCTGGGCGTTGGGCAGGACTTGCGAGAGGTGAAGAAACACCCCGATTTCGGCAAGACCCGCGAAGAAATCCTGGGGATGATCTGGGACATGGAAGAAGAAATCATGGGCCGGGTCGAGGAGGCATAAGATGGGTGTTGTCGGAACTCTTTTGGAAGAACTTGCCACGGTCCTGCTGACCATTTGGGGCGCTGTTCCCTATGTCATCGGCTATGTGCTGCTGATCCTCGCGACCTATGTGATCTGGAGCTTTGTTAAACGACTGATGACGCCAAAGCACGACTTCGGGTCGCTCAAGACAGTGACGTTCGGCGATGAAAGTGCGGTGTCATCGAATTTCGCGGCATCGGTGATTTCCGTGGTGCTGATTTTCGTGCTCTGGGCCGCGTTTACAGGATCGTCGCTGCTGCCGTCATTCATGCATGCACCTGGTCCCTATACGGGCACGGACACGTTTGAATACACGCTCGAGGCTCCCGACGGGACGACCGATACCGCAACGGTGACGGTGGTGGCCCATGTCGAGGGCGAGGAGCCCGAGCTGCCGGCCATCGAAGCGGGCGAGGGGATGGCGAAGAATGATGTCGTCGCGGTACAGACATATCGTTCGGAACTGCTCCGTGTGGAGGACAATGACGAGGTAACGCGGGATGATGGTGCTGTCGTCGTGGCGATTGACGGGAAGGAGATTGCGCCAAATGGCGAGGTGAAGACTTCTTTCGGAACGGTCTCGATGACGCGACGTGGTACGCTGAGCGTTTCTCCGGGGACTGGGTGGCAGATGGAGCCGATCTGGCTGCCTGCGCCGGAAGCTGTCTGGTCGCGGCTGGGTGAGATCGCCAGCACGGGCTACCGCAATTCGACGCTGGCCGAACATCTGGGTTTCTCGTTGTTCCGCGTGATCGTGGGCTTCCTTCTGGGTGCGGCGGTGGGCATTCCGCTGGGCTATGCGATGGGTCTCTCGGACTGGTTCCGCGGATGGTTTGATCCGATTGTGGAATTCATGCGCCCCGTGCCGCCGCTGGCACTCATCCCGCTGGTGATCATCTGGGCGGGCATCGGGGAGGTGGGTAAGATTATCCTGCTGTTCCTCGCGGCCCTGTGGATCATGGCGATCGCGGCGCGGTCGGGTGTATCCGGGGTGCGGATATCCAAGGTACATGCGGCCTATTCGCTGGGCGCGTCCAAGGTGCAGATCATGCGCCATGTGATTATCCCGAATTCGCTGCCGGACATCTTTACCGGCGCGCGGGTGGCAATGGGCGTATGCTGGGGCACCGTGGTTGCGGCAGAGCTGGTCGCGGCGGAGAAGGGGGCCGGTATGATGATCATGGTGGCGTCCAAGTTCCAGAGCACGGATATCGTCATCATGGGGATTATCCTGATCGGGATCATCGGTTTCGGCATCGATATGCTGATGCGTTGGGCCGAGCGTGTGCTGGTGCCGTGGAAAGGCAAAGGCTGATCCGCGGGAAAGGATACCGAGATGAAATGCGTTGGTATTCTGGGCGGTATGGGCCCGGAAGCGACGGTGGAGCTGATGGCGCGGGTAATCCGCGCCACGCCCGCATCTGACGATGCCGATCACGTGCCCTTACTGGTGGACCAGAATCCGCAGGTGCCGAGCCGTATCGCGCGCCTGATCGAGGGCAGGGGCGAGGATCCGCTGCCGGTTCTGATCCGTATGGCGCAACGGCTGCAGGCAGCAGGGGCGGAGGCGCTCGCCATGCCCTGCAACACGGCGCATCACTATGCGGCAGGGGTGGCGGCGGCGGTCGACATCCCGTTTCTGAACATGCTGGAGGCCGCTGAAGCGCGGCTGGCGCCGGGGGCCGTGGGGCTGCTGGCCTCACCTGCCGTGCGGCTGGCGGGGGTGTTTGACGCGGTGCTGGCGGGGCGTGAGGTCTGGCATCCGCCAGAGGATCAGGCGCTGGGCCTGATCCGGCAGATCAAGAGCGACGGCGCGACCGATGCAGCACGGGAGGCATTTGCGGAGATGATCGCGCTGGTGCCGGTGCCGCAGGTACTGGTGGCCTGCACGGAATTTTCGCTGGTCGCGCCGCAGGGTCGGGACACGGTTGTCGATGCGCTCGACGCATTGGTGGATCAGATCGTGCGGTTCGCCCAGTCGGGCTAGATCCCTGAACGCCTAGCCGTGCTGGAGCTGCGGAAGTTCGGTGCGTAGGATTTCAAAGGTTTCGACCCATATCTTGCGTGGTTCGGCACGCAGGGCGCGCATTTCCTCGGATTGACCGGACTTGCCCATGCCCTCCATGTGACGGAGTGTGTTGCAAAGGCGCTCCGTCCCGAACATGGCTGTCGAGCCGGCGAGCTTGTGCACGGTCGCGATGAGTGCCTGATCGTCAAGGCTTTCGTCATCTGCGATGGTATCGACGATCTGGTTCGTCTCTTTCACGAAAGCACCGAGAAGCGTCGTGATTTTGTCCTCGCCGAGATCGTTCATCAAGGTGGCGAGGTTTTCAGTATTGAGCAGCGGATCGCTCGCAGTGGGCAGGGAGGACTCGGTCAGATCAGGTGCGGGGGCAGCTGTGCCTGCCGGATCGCGGGCGGTAACGTTTGCCTCCAGGGTGCGGGCCAGTGTCGCGCGTGTGATTGGCTTGATCAGGGCGTCGCTCATGCCTGCGGCCTTGTAGCGGCGGATATCGTTTGGCAGCGCATGCGCGGTGAGGGCGACGATTGGAACATCGCGGCAGGGGCCGTCGCCACCGCGAATGTCGCGCGAGGCGTCTACGCCGTCTTTCACCGGCATGGAGATATCCATCAAAATGATGTCGAAATGTTCGCGCGCGGCGGCTTCGACGCCTTTCTGGCCGTCTGTCGCAAGGGTGACGCGGTGCCCTTCCTTCTTGAGCATCTCCTCCACGACGATGCGGTTGATCTGATTGTCCTCGACAACAAGAACGTTCAGCGCATCGGGGGCTAGATCGTCTTCTCCGTCGTCTTGCATGGCTTCGGTCGGTGCGGCGTCCTTGGTCAGGGTGGGCATGGGAAGACGCAGCCAGAACATCGAGCCTTCGCCTTCTTCGCTTTCGAGGCCGATTTCGCCGCCAAGAGCGGTGGTCAGACGTTTGACGATGCCGAGGCCCAGA
>JAEPMR010000096.1:6881-7140 GCA_017643845.1 Marivivens sp.
GGTCGACATTTTCGATCTCGACTCGGATCTCGCCGTCCTGGGTGAATTTGATCGCGTTCGACAGAAGATTGATCAGAATTTGCTGCAGGCGCTGGGGGTCTCCAAGGACCATCGGCGCGGAAATGTTGACCATGTCGACATGGATTTTGTTGCCGCCCGCAACGGCCGCGGCGCGCTGGCCGGCGACGACCTCGTTAACAACGTTGCTGAGATTGAACGGGCGCATGTCGACTTCGAGTTTGCCGTAGTCGAGGCGGGA
>JAEPMR010000097.1 GCA_017643845.1 Marivivens sp.
TCATCGAACAGTATGGGTTGGTCGAGCTGGCGCCGGACATGCCAGCGCTGAAGCGGCGCAGAGGGGGAGCGGAGGCGGAAGCGGGCGCACTTCGGCTTACATTCTGGGAAGCGGAGGCGGATTATGCGACGCGGGTGGTAGATGTGCGACGCGCGAGCGCGCCTGAGGGGGCTGCGCTCCGGCGCGAGGTGTCGGCGGTGCTCAGCGGGGCGGAAGCCTACGCCATTGCCGAGCACGAATTGCGGGAGCTGGAAGCGGCACGCGAGACAGTGACATTCGCGCTACCTCCGTCGCGACAGGCGGTCAGTGTGGGGGACTTGATCCGTCTCACGGAGAGCTCTGGCGCAGCCTATCAGGTCGTGGGGGTTCTGGACGAGGGGTATCGCTCGATCGAGGCGCGTGCGACTTCGGAAAGTTCACTGCCGATTGCAGCGGCTCCGAAGGCGGCGCCGCTCGTCGCCAAGCGCGTGGCGGCGCGGCCAGTGCAAGGGATGTTCCTTGATCTGCCGTTATTGCGTGACGACGACCGTCCGCACGCACCATGGTTTGGCGCAACCAATACGCCGTGGCCCGGTTCAGTGGCGCTGTGGAGCTCTGATGCCGGGGATGATGGCTATCGATTGACCGCGCGGGTGGAGGCACCGGCCCTGATGGGCGTCTTGCTCGATCCGTTGCCGCGTCAGAGTGCGGGCATATGGGATCGTGGCGCGCCTGTGCGGATACGCATGGTAACTGGTCACCTGAGCAGCGTATCGCCCTCGCAGGTGTTGAGCGGCGGCAATGTTGCGGCGATCGGCGACGGGGATACCTGGGAGGTGCTTCAATACGCAGGCGCCGCTCTGGTCGGGCCGAATACCTATGCCCTGTCCGACAGGTTACGAGGACAAGCGGGGAGTGACGCGGTTATGCCGGAGGTTTGGCCTGCGGGAAGTTATTTTGTTCGACTGGATGCGCGATTGTCGCAAGTGCCGTTGGAGCGGGACTTGCTCGGTGTTCTCCGCGACTACCGCTTTGGGCCTGAGGGCCTACCGTTGGCGAGCGGGGCGATCCGGCATGATGTGCGTGCTTTTGCCGGCGTCGGGCTGCGTCCCTATCGCGTCTGTCATCTAGAGGCAGCGCCGGTTGCGGAAGGCTATCACCTGAAATGGATTCGGAGGACGCGGCTGGGTGGGGATAGCTGGGCGGTGCCGGAGGTGCCCTTGGCGGAGGAGCGCGAGCAGTACCAAATCACCGTGCTTTCTGGTGACGGTGGCGTGTTGCGCAGCTGGTCGGTGACTGCGCCCGAAGCGAACTACACGGCGGAACAAATTGCCGAGGACGGGGTGGTTGGCAGCGTCACTATTCGTGTGGCGCAGGTGTCGGCCTATTTCGGGGCAGGACCGGAGGCCGAGGTGAGTATTCCATGAGGAATTGGTCGCTTTCGCTGACGGATCTGGATTTTCTGGTGCGGGTGGCGCTTTTTGCGGGAGATGAGAAACGCGATGAGCTGATCGAGCGGGTCGTTAGTGGCGCAGTGGAGGCCCATGTTTACAAGATGGCGGAGGAGCACTCTCATCCCCGTTACGGTAATGGGTCGCTGGTCGATCTCCTCGGGGCGGCGCCAAGGGTTCAGACACGTGTGACGCTGGATCTGCGCTATCTGGAGACATTGCAATGCGCGTTGGATGCGGTCATTCGCTATTATCCGCGCGTGCAGGAGAGGCATTTGGGAATAGATGGGTCGGCAGCGAGACGAGAGGGTTCAAGAGATTCCCCGCAATCCGTGCAATAGCCGAATTCGGATGTTTCGATCCGCGTCAGGGCTGCGTTTATCCGAACCCGTTGCGCAGAGCGGCGGGTCGCTTGAGCTTTTGCCATCGCCTGATTTTGCAGAGCGTCCATGCGCGAGAGACGCCCAATCGCCTGTTGATCCAGCTCCACTGTTTTTCGGGCGTCCTGACCGCGCTGATCCTCCTCGTCCAGTTCCACGAGACGGGCCAGGAGCGAACTGCGGTGTTGATCAAGCTCTGCGTCGGTCATTTTGATTTCTAACGACTTTCGGTTTAAACTTTCCCTATGCACCCTATCTGCGTTAGGGAGCAGGTGAAAGTGAGGGCCGCGAAATGGCAAATCCGAATAGCAAGCTGGCCGAGGTCGATCCTGTCTGGGATCGTATCTGCCGCGAGGCGGAAGCTGCGATTGTTGAAGAACCGCTGATGGGCAGCCTGCTGCATCAGGGCGTTTTGCATCACGGCAGCTTTGATTGTGCGCTTGCCTACAGGATTGCAATGAAGCTGGCGTCGGAAGAAATGTCAGGGCAGATTCTGCGTGAAATCGCAGACGAACTGCTAAAGGACGTGCCGTCGATCTCTGCTGCCGCGCGGGCCGATCTGGTGGCTGTTTATGAGCGTGATCCGGCCTGCCACCGCTTTATGCAGCCTCTGTTGTATTTCAAAGGCTATCAGGCTGTTCAGGCCTACCGGATGGGCCATGCCCTTTGGAACCAGGGCCGCAAGGACCTGGCCTATTTCATTCAGATGCGGGTGAGCGAGATATTCGGGATCGATATCCATCCTGCTGCGCGGATCGGGAAGGGGATCATGATTGATCATGCCCATTCCATCGTTATCGGTGAAACGGCTGTTGTCGGTGACAATGTCTCGCTTCTGCATTCTGTCACGCTCGGTGGCACAGGTAAGGAAGACGAAGACCGTCATCCGAAGATCGGCGACGGCGTGCTGATTGGTGCCGGCGCGAAAGTGCTCGGCAACATCAAGATCGGTTGCTGCAGCCGGATTGCTGCCGGGTCTGTCGTTCTCAAGGATGTCGAGCCTCACAAAACCGTCGCCGGGGTGCCGGCTCGGGTCGTGGGTGAGGCAGGCTGTGACCAGCCGTCCGTGGCAATGGACCAACTTTTCAAAGACCAGACCTGATACTGCGCCTCTGTTTGTGTTACCCTGAGGTGAATTTTCACCAAGAGGGGACACGGGAATGAGCGGATTTTCTACCAAAGGTCGCGGCAAGAGGTATGACTCCATCATCGATACGGTCGGGGACACGCCCGTCGTGCGGATCAACAGGATCGCGCCGAAAAATGTGACGGTGTATGTGAAGACCGAGGCTGCCAATCCTGCCGGATCGGTGAAGGACAGGCTGGCGCTGTCAATCATTGAAGCGGCTGAGAGGGACGGGACGCTGAAGCCCGGGCAGACCGTTGTTGAGGCTACGTCCGGCAATACGGGTATCGGCCTTGCTATGGTGTGCGCCGCCAAAGGCTATCCGCTGGTGATCACGATGGTTGAGACGTTCTCTGTCGAGCGGCGGAGACTGATGCGGTTTCTCGGCGCGAAGGTGATCCTGACTCCGAAAGAGGAAAAAGGCTTCGGGATGTATCGAAAAGCAGAGGAATTGGCGAAAGCGAATGGGTGGTTTTTCGCGCGCCAGTTTGAAACCAAAGCAAATGCCGACATCCATGAAGCCACGACTGGGCCCGAGATCGTTCGTGATTTCGATGGCGAACGGCTGGATTATGTGGTCACGGGCTATGGCACCGGCGGCACGGTTTCGGGGATCGGGCGGGTTCTGCGCAAAGAAAGACCGGAGACAAAGATCGTGCTCACCGAGCCTGCAAACGCGGCGATTGTGAGCTCTGGCACCGCGCAGGAACGCCGGGACGACGGATCACCCGCAGGGAGCCACCCGAGTTGGGAGCCGCATCCGATTCAAGGATGGACGCCGGATTTCATTCCGCTGGTGCTGCAGGAAGCAATCGATCAGCAGTATTATGACGAGATGCACCCGATTACAGGGCCGGAGGGCATGGCCTGGTCGAGGCGACTGGCTTCGGAAGAGGGGATTTTTACCGGAATTTCAGGCGGATCCTCGTTTGCCGTGGCGATGAAAGTAGCTGAGACCGCGCCAGACGGCTCTGTCATCCTTTGTATGCTGCCAGATACGGGCGAGCGGTATCTTTCAACCTTGTTGTTCGAGGATGTAGAGGCCGTGATGACCGAGGAAGAGATTGCCCTTATGAAGTCGACGCCGGGCTATCATTACGGGGTCTAATGACCAAAACAAAAGGGCGCCCTGAGGCGCCCTTTTTTTCTGATGAGGCAGCGGTATCAGGCCAGCATTGCCATCGGATTTTCCAGATTGTCCTTGATCGCGGTGAGTAGCTGCGCACCAAGAGCGCCGTCGACGACGCGGTGATCGACGGAGAGTGTGACCGACATTACAGTTGCGACGGTCAGATCGCCGTCTGCATTGACGACGGGCTTTTTCACACCTGCGCCGACCGCGAGGATTGCGCCGTGCGGAGGATTGATCACGGCATCGAAATTCTCGACGCCGAACATGCCGAGGTTCGAGATCGCAAAGCTACCGCCCTGATACTCATGCGGCGCTAGTTTCCGATCGCGCGCGCGGGTGGCGAGGTCTTTCATTTCTGCGGAAAGTGAGGACAGAGATTTCTGGTCCGCGTCTTTCAGAACCGGCGTGAAAAGCCCGCCTTCAATCGCCACGGCAACCGCGACGTCAGAGGGCTTGAGTTTCAGAATGCGATCAGCCGCCCAGACAGCGTTGGCGGCTGGCACCTGCTGGAGCGCAAGCGCGCATGCTTTGATTACGAAGTCGTTGACCGACAGTTTCACGCCACGCGCTTCGAGTTGCTTGTTCAGATCGCCACGGAATCTCAGCAGGTTATCCAGCTCAATGTCACGGCGCAGGTAGAAATGCGGGATCGTCTGCTTGGCCTCAGTGAGGCGTGCGGCGATTGTCTTGCGCATACCGTCAAGCGGCGTCTCCTCGTAGTCGCGGTCCGCATACATTTTGAGGATCGCGTCAGTAGACGGACCTGCCGGTGCTGCTGCGGGCTGAGCGGTGACAGGAGCGGAAGCCGCGGACTGTGCCGCTGCCGGTGCGCTTGCGCTGGCCCCTTCGACGTCCGCCTTGACGATCCGGCCATGCGGCCCGGAGCCGTTCAAGGCAGCGAGGTCGAGGCCTTTTTGTGCCGCGATCCGGCGCGCCAGTGGTGACGCGAAGATGCGGGATCCGTCGCCAGCCGACGGTGCCGCTGGTGCGGGCGTCGCGGGTGCTGCGGCGGGGGCCGAGGCGACGGGCTCTGACGGGGCGGCCTCTTCTGTTTTGGCGGGTGTGTCTTCGCCCGCGTTTGCGCCGCCGATGTCATCGGCCGTTTCACCATCTTCGAGCAGCACGGCGATCGCGGTGTTGACTTTGACGTTCTCGGTGCCTTCGGCAATCAGGATTTTGCCGATAACCCCTTCGTCAACAGCTTCGAATTCCATCGTGGCCTTGTCTGTCTCGATCTCGGCAATCAGGTCGCCTGAGGAGATGGTATCTCCCTCTTTGACGAGCCATTTGGCGAGCGTGCCTTCCTCCATCGTCGGAGAAAGAGCGGGCATCAGAATTTCTGTTGGCATCTCCGGTTCTCCTTAGCGGTAGGTCACTTGTTTGACTGCGGCGATTACCTCGTCTGTGGTGACGAGCGCGTGTTTTTCGAGGTTGGCTGCGTAGGGCATCGGAACATCCTTGCCGGTACAATTCAGGACCGGTGCGTCAAGGTAATCGAACGCATTGGTCATGATGTAGGCGGATAGATGGTTGCCGATGGAGCCGACGGGCCAGCCTTCCTCGACGGTAACGACGCGGTTGGTCTTCATCACAGAGGCGATCACGGTGTCGTAGTCAATCGGGCGCAGCGTGCGCAGATCGATGACTTCGGCGCTGATCCCTTCCTCGGCGAGCCTGTCGGCGGCTTCCATTGCATAGGTCATGCCGATCCCGAAGGAGATGATTGTAACGTCCTCGCCGGAGCGGGCAATACGCGCCTTGCCGAATGGAACGGTGAAGTCATCGAGAACCGGAACCTCGAAGCTCTTGCCGTAGAGGATTTCATTTTCGAGGAAGATCACCGGGTTCGGATCACGGATCGCGGTTTTCATCAGGCCTTTGTAGTCCGCGGCGGTATAAGGCATCACAACCTTGAGACCGGGCACCTGAGCATACCATGCGGCGTAGTCCTGACTGTGTTGGGCGCCGACGCGTGCAGCTGCACCGTTCGGGCCACGGAAGACCATCGGCGCACCCATCTGACCGCCGGACATATAGAGCGTCTTGGCGGCGGAGTTGATGATATGGTCAATGGCCTGCATCGCGAAGTTGAAGGTCATGAATTCGACAATCGGCTTTAGTCCACCGAAAGCAGCGCCGACCGCGATACCGGCAAATCCATGCTCGGTGATCGGTGTGTCGATGACGCGCTTCGAGCCGAATTCGTCCAGTAGACCCTGCGAGATTTTGTAGGCGCCCTGATACTCGGCAACCTCTTCGCCCATCAGGTAGACGTCTTCGTCACGGCGCATTTCCTCGGCCATCGCATCGCGGAGCGCTTCGCGCACGGTCTGAGTCTTCATTTCGGTACCCTCGGGCCAGTCGGGGCTGGTGTCGGGTGCCGGTGCAGAAGGGGCGGCAGTTTTGGCGGGGGCAGGTGCCGCAGCAGCAGGTGCTTCGACATCCCCGCTCGGTTCGGCGGCAGGGGCGGCTGTGGTTTCGGCTGGGACGTCTTCACCCTCTTCGACCAGAACGGCGATGGGGGTGTTGACCTTTACGCCCTCGGTCCCTTCGGAGATCAGGATCTTGCCGACGACGCCTTCGTCAACGGCTTCGAATTCCATGGTCGCCTTGTCGGTTTCGATCTCGGCGATGATGTCACCCGAGGAGATCGTGTCGCCTTCTTTAACGAGCCATTTTGCGAGGGTGCCTTCCTCCATTGTCGGGGAGAGGGCGGGCATCAAAATTTGGGTTGCCATGTCTCAAGCCTCCTGCGGAATTTCAGCGGCGTAGATATCGGTCCAGAGTTCGTCGAGTGCGGGCTCTGGGCTTTCTTTCGAGAATTCCGCAGCTTGGTTCACGATATCTTTGATTTCTTTGTCGATCGTTTTCAGATCGTCTTCGGAAGCGTGCTTGCCCGTCAGCAGGATGGAGCGCACGTTTTCGATCGGGTCGCGCTCTTCGCGCATTTTCTGTACTTCTTCGCGGGTCCGGTATTTCGCGGGGTCGGACATGGAGTGGCCGCGATAACGGTATGTTTTGACCTCAAGGATGTAG
>JAEPMR010000098.1 GCA_017643845.1 Marivivens sp.
TGATCTCATTCGCGCTCGGGTCGATTCTGCTGGGGCTCGCGACGCCTGCGGAAGCGGCTGCGATGGGTGCTTTCGGTGCGATCCTGCTTTCGCTGGCCTACCGGAAGTTTTCGTTCGGGAGCTTCTTTGACAGCCTGGTCAAGGCGCTGGAGATCACCGTTTTGATCATGTTCCTCGTCGCAGCGTCGAATTTCTTTGGTGCGCAGTTCAGTGCGCTGGGCACGCCCAAGATGATGACCGAGCTGCTGCTGGGTCTGGATATGTCGCCCTATCTGATCCTGATCCTTGTGATGGCGCTGATCTTCCTGTTGGGATGGCCGCTGGAATGGGTGCCAATCGTGTTGATCGTGGTGCCGATCCTGCTGCCGACTGTCGAGGCTTTGGATATCTATGGGCTGAGCCGCTATGACCTGATGGTCTGGTTCGGTATTCTTGTCGCGGTGAATTTGCAGACGGCGTGGCTGTCGCCACCTGTGGCGCTTTCGGCATACTTCCTCAAAGGCGTCGTGCCCAATTGGGACCTGCGGGACATCTATCTAGGAATGATGCAGTTCATGGTGGTGCAACTCGTCGGACTGGCGCTTCTGTTCATCTTCCCGCAGCTGGTGCTTTGGCTGCCTGCTGTCATGTCGGGGAACTAAACGATGGCTGAACAGCGCAGCACGGTTTCCTACCTGAAATGGCCCCTGATCGTGACGATCGTCGGGCTGGGGCTTTCGGGCTGGCTCGGATGGGCCACGGAGGGCAATGCATCAGGGATCGTTTCCTTCCTGATTGTGGGAACGGTTTTGGCGGCATTGGAGATTGCGCTGTCTTTTGACAACGCGATCGTCAATGCCAACAAGCTGGAGGAGATGACACCCGTTTGGCAGAGACGCTTTCTGACATGGGGAATCCTGATCGCGGTTTTCGGGATGCGGATCATTTTTCCACTGGCGATCGTGGCGATATTCGCGTGGATCAATCCCTTTGCCGCGATGCATCTGGCTCTGTCTGATCCCGAGGAATATTCGCGGATTATCGGACATGCGCATGGACCGATCTCGGCTTTCGGGGGAACCTTCCTGATGATGGTTGCGCTGAAGTTCTTTGTTGACGAGGACAAATCCATTCACTGGATCGAGGTTCTGGAAAAGCGGTTGCGCGTTTGTGGATCGATCCGTGGTTTCGAAATCGCATTGGTGCTGGTGATCGTTTTGTTGATTTGCCGCTCCTTGCCGGAAATAGAGCAGGCGCCTTTCCTCACATCTGCGGTGATGGGGCTGCTGGTTTTCACACTGGTGGACGGGATGGGAACCTATCTGGACAATATCGCCGGTTCGACCGCCGAGATTGGAGCGAAAGGGGGGTTGGGCGCGTTTCTCTACCTTGAGGTTCTGGATGCCAGTTTCTCGTTTGACGGGGTGATCGGGGCCTTTGCGCTGACGACGAATATCCTGTTGATTGCGATCGGTCTGGGGATCGGGGCGATGTATGTGCGCTCCATGACGATCATGCTGGTGGAGCGGGGGACGCTCGCTGAATTCCGGTATCTGGAGCACGGTGCGTTCTATTCGATCTTTGCGCTGTCGGTCGTGATGTTCCTGCAATCGCTGGTGCATGTGCCGGAACTGATCACCGGTGGGGTCGGCATCGCACTGATCGGTTTTGCTTTGTTCGCCTCAGTCCGTCAGAATAGACGTGAGGCCTGACCGCTGAGGGTCGGCCACTGGAAGTGTAAGAGGGGCAGCGGTGCCCCAAAAACAGGAGCCTGCCATGTATAAAAAAATCCTTGTGCCCCTTGCCCTGAACCATGGGATTTCGGAGCAGACGCTGGGCGTTGCGCAGGCGTTGTTGTCGGAGGGTGGCGAGATCACGGCGCTCCATGTTTTCGAACTGCCACAGGGGACGGTTTCGACGATCATGGGGGAGGAAACCATTCAGAACGGCCTGATTCAGTCGCGCAAAATCCTGAATGAGAAAGTCAAAGGCATGAAGGGTGTGCGCGGCGAGATCGTGCGCGGTCATGCCTATCGATCGATTGTCGATTTCGCGACTGAAAATGACTATGACTGTATCGTCATCGGATCACATAAGCCCGGCCTGAGCGACTACCTGATTGGCTCAACCGCTGCGCGGGTTGTTCGCCACGCCCCCTGTGCGGTGCATGTGCATCGGGACAGTTGATCGGGAAAACGTTTGTTTGGCGCGGGCTGCTTTCGCCACGCGCCAGACGATTATGATGCTTTAACGCAAGCGCTGTTCTGTTTCAGCATCGAAGAACATCGCATCTGCCGGATCGAAGGACAGGCCGACGCTCGTGCCTTCGGGGGCGACGGCGTCACCGCGGGACTCCACGATGATCTTTTCCCCGCCGGGGGGCAGCAGGTAGTCGTAGGATACGCCGCCGAGCTGCTCGCGGATGTCGAGGCGGATTTCGCCTTTCTCCGGCTCGATCTGAAGGTGCTGTGGACGAAGGCCTACGAACACTTCCCGGCCCTGAGCGGGCAGGCTGGCCGGACCTTTGACTTCGGTCCCGCCCAGCGACGGAAGCGCGACCGTGCCATTGGCGGTGACCGTCCCGCGAATGAAGTTCATGCTGGGAGAGCCGATAAAACCAGCGACGAATTTATTGTCGGGGTCTTTGTAGAGGTCCATTGGCGATCCGACCTGCTCAATCCGTCCGGCGCGCAGGACGACGATTTTGTCTGCCAAAGTCATGGCTTCGACCTGATCGTGGGTGACATAGATCATCGTCGCGCCGATTTCCTTGTGCAAGCGGGCAATTTCGACGCGCATATCGACGCGAAGCTCGGCGTCGAGATTGGAGAGCGGTTCGTCAAAAAGGAAGACTTCCGGTCCGCGAACGATGGCGCGGCCGATGGCGACCCTTTGACGCTGGCCGCCGGAGAGGGCCTTGGGTTTGCGGTCGAGATAGTCGTCGAGTTTGAGGATTCGGCTCGCTTCGGCGACTTTGGCTGCGATCTCCTCTTTCGGGTGGCCGTTCATCCGCAGTCCGAAGCCCATGTTGTCGCGCACACTCATGTGGGGGTAGAGGGCGTAGGTCTGGAATACCATTGCAACGCCGCGCTCTGCCGGATCGAGGCGGGTCACATCGCGTTCCCCGATCTGGATGGTGCCGGCGGTGGTCTCTTCGAGGCCGGCGATCATCCGCAGGAGCGTGGACTTGCCACAGCCCGAGGGGCCGACGAAGACGCAGAATTCCCCATCATCAATATCAAGGTCGATATTGTGAATGACTTGGGTGTCGCCGTATTTCTTGACGGCTTGTTTCAGGGTGACGCCTGTCATTTGGGGATCTCCTCCTCCGGTCAGTCCGGGAACTGCCAGTTTTCGGCAGCCTCGGCAATTTTTCTAGCGGTCTCAGTCAGTGGCTTGCGCAGCTTTTCAAGACCTTCGAGCGTGTTGCGTTGCGTTGATGTGGTAATTGAGAGTGCACCGAGCACGCGGCCACTTGCGGTGCGGATGGGTGCCGCAATGCAGATGATGCCAGGTTCGTGCTCTTCGCGGTCGAAAGAGATGCCATCGGCACGGATGCGGTCGAGTTCGTCCGTGAAGGCTTCTGGTGTGGTAAATGTGTGGTCGGTGTGGCGGTAGAATGCCTGCCGGTTAATGGCGTTCTGTCGCTCTTCTGGGGGTAGGAAAGCGATCATCG
Source organism: Marivivens sp. (assembly GCA_017643845.1). Lineage (GTDB taxonomy): Bacteria > Pseudomonadota > Alphaproteobacteria > Rhodobacterales > Rhodobacteraceae > JAEPMR01. The sequence goes on from JAEPMR010000098.1 coordinate 3,656, forward strand.
CCTTGCCGACGCCAGTGCAGTAGCCGGGGCCGACTTTGCCCGCCTCCGAGAACATTTCGATCGGCTTGTGGGCGTTCCGTTTGTCAACGTAGAGCACCTGTCCCTGATCAAGCTGAGCGAGGTGGATCGTTTCGTCCACCTCCTGAGACAGCGCGTCGATGAAGGGCCGCGCAAGTGGCGCGAGGGAGCTTTGCCGCCACGCGGTATGAGCGAGGCGCACCAGACGCAGGCCAAGACCGTAGGTCTGCTGGTCTGGATTATAGCTGAGCATCCCCTGGCTGGTGAGCGTCTGTAGCAGGCGGTGCAGTGTGGCCTTCGGGTGGGGAGAGAGGGACTGAATTTCGGAGAATCGCATCGGGCGATTTTGGGTGGCGACCTGATCGAGCAATTCAAGCGCTTTGCCGACGGTACCGTCGGCAGCGGGCCTGGATATTTTTTCTTTTTCAACGGTCGCCATTGGTTTCCTCCCAACCTCCCGATCCGGCGCGATCAGAAAGTGTTGACATTCTTAACCGACTTCATCCATAGTTTCAATAGTTGGAATACAGTTTCATTATTTGGAACTCCAACGACAACATACTGGGAGGACACCATGTTGAAAAAAGTAACCACGGCAGCGGCAGCGCTGGCGTTGACGACTGGTATCGCATCACCGGCATTCGCCGAGCTGAGCGGCACCTTGAAAATTTTCTCGGATATGTCGAACCCCGCACCGCGGGCGGTGATGGAGAAAATGGCGGCGGACTTCGACGCCATGCATCCTGATCTGGACGTCGAACTGACGATCATCGACCGCGAAGCGTATAAGACGCAGATCCGCAACTTCCTGTCGGCCAACCCGCCGGACGTGGCGAACTGGTATGCAGCCAACCGGATGCGGCCCTATATCTCGGCAGGGCTTTTTGAGGATGTATCTGACCTGTGGGAAGAGCCCGAGATTGCTGAGAACCTCGCCTCGACCAAGGGTGCGATGACCATCGACGGCAAGCAGTGGGGCGTGCCCTATACCTACTACCAGTGGGGTGTCTACTACCGCGAGGACATCTATAACGAGCTGGGTCTCGAAGAGCCGACCAACTGGGACGAGTTCAAGTCCAACTGTCAGGCTATCATCGATTCCGGCCGGAAGTGCTTTACCATCGGAACCAAGTTCCTGTGGACCGCCGGTGGCTGGTTCGACTACCTGAACATGCGCACCAACGGCTATGATTTCCATATGGCGCTGACCAATGGCGAAGTGGCGTGGACCGATGACCGCGTGCGCGAGACCTTTGCCAACTGGCGCGAGCTGATCGACATGGGTGCGTTCATTGACAACCACCAGTCCTACAGCTGGCAGGAGGCGCTGCCGTTCATGGTGAACGGTGAGGCAACCGCCTATCTGATGGGCAACTTCGCTGTGGCACCGTTGCGCGATGCCGGCTTGGGTCTTGATCAGCTGGACTTCTATCAGTTCCCGTCGATCAATCCTGATGTCGAGCTGGCGGAAGACGCGCCGACCGATACGTTCCACATCCCGAGCGGTGCGGAAAACAAGGAAGCTGCGCGTGAGTTCCTGCGTTATGTCGTGTCGGCAGACGTTCAGACCGAGATCAACAACGGTTCGAACCTCGGCCAGCTGCCGGTGAACGCCTCGGCGTCCGTGGATGACGACGAGATGCTCAATCAGGGCTTTGCCATGCTGAGCAGCAACTCGCCGGGCGGCGTGGCGCAGTTCTTTGACCGTGATGCGCCCGCTGAAATGGCTTCTATCGCGATGGAAGGCTTCCAGGAGTTCATGGTATTCCCAGACAACCTGGACGACATCCTTGCCCGCCTCGAGCAGGCCCGTGGCCGGATCTATTAATCGGATCTGAAAGCCTTGCCGGGGGCGCGTGCTGCGCCCCCGGACCTGACGCTGACGTGCAGGACGCGGCGAGCCACTTTTCAAAATTTCGCCCGCGCAGGCAATCGGCGCATGTCCCGCAGGACACGGGACCGAACCTAGAAGGAAGGTGCCTATGACCGAGGCCGCTTATTCCCAGAGCCGCGGGCGCGAACCACGCCCGCGCGACGGCTGGATCCACCGAAACAGGCAAACGCTCGCGCCGCTTCTCTTTTTGGCGCCGGGCGTTTTGTTTTTCCTGTTCTACGTGATCTTTCCGATTTTCGAGAGTTTCAATATATCCTTCTACCGATGGGACGGGCTAGGTGAGCCGCGCTACATCGGGCTGGAGAACTACCGCGAGCTGGCGACCGACCGCGCGTTTGAGGTGTCGCTGTGGAATAACCTTAAATGGCTGCTTCTATACCTTTTGGCGATCCCGGGCGGGTTGTTCATCGCGCTGTTTCTAAACCAGACCGTCGCCGGTATCCGGCTCTATAAATCGCTTTTCTTCTTTCCATTTGTGATCAGTCAGGTCGTCGTTGGGCTGGTGTTCACCTGGTTCTATGATCCGACATTCGGGCTGTTGAATACGCTTCTGGAAGGGCTTGGTATGAGCCCTGTTAATGTGCTTGGCGATCCGACGCTGGCAACCTATGGCATTATTGCCGCGGGGCTGTGGCCGCAGATTGCTTACTGCATGATCCTCTATCTGACAGGACTCAATGCAGTGGACCCCGAGCAGATCGAAGCAGCGCGGCTTGATGGAGCAAAAGGCTGGCGGATGCTCTGGCATGTCATCATCCCGCAGCTGCGCCCTGCGACCTTTATCGCTTTTGTTGTAACTATCATCGGTGCGCTGCGCTCTTTCGACCTGATTTCGATCATGACGAACGGGGGTCCCTTCGGATCGACGCGGGTGCTGTCCTTCTACATGTTTGAAAAAGCGCTGAGCGAATACGGCTTCCGCATGGGGTATGGCGCGTCGATCGCTGTGGTGCTTTTCCTGATCATGCTGTGCTTCATCGCCTACTTCCTGTGGTCGATGTACCAAGACGAGAAAGGGGGCCGCTGATGTTTCCTAAGCCGATTCAAAGCGCTTCGCGCAGCTGGCAGGTCACCTACCAGTCGATGATCCCGCTGGCGCTGGTCATGTGGCTCTTGCCGCTGATCGCAGTGGCGGTGTTTTCGGTCAAGCCGGACATGGATTTCACCACCGGAAACTACTGGGGAATGCCCAGTTCCTTTGCTGGTGCCGAGAACTACGGAAAGGTGTTTTTCCAGTCGGATATGCCGCGATACCTGATGAATTCCGTGTTTATCACTGTGCCGACGGTGATCGGAGCGGTGGCGCTATCGTGCATGACTGGCTTTGCACTGGGCATTTACCGTTTCCGTGGTAACTTGCTGATTTTCTTTATGTTCGTGGCGGGGAATTTTGTGCCGTTCCAGATCCTGATGGTGCCGGTGCGTGATTTGACGCTGGATCTGGGGCTTTACAATACGAAAACAGGACTGGTGCTTTTTCATATCGCTTTCCAGACGGGGTTCTGCACGCTCTT
>JAEPMR010000099.1 GCA_017643845.1 Marivivens sp.
TCGACAGCTCCCAGCGGGCCGTTCCATATCAGGGTCTTCGACGCGGCAATAACTTGTGAGATGTAGGCGACGGTCGCCGGTCCAGCGTCGAGGATCATCGCATCGCCTGGGCAGTCTGCGACGGGGAGGGTGTCGTTCGGAGCGTCGGCTTTGAATTCTCGTGCCACGACAATGTCGCGGGGCAGGATGATTTCGCAGCCCTCTGCTTCGGCCTTGGCGAGAATCGAGCGGGCGGTTTCAGCCAGATCATGTTCGCAGAGCGATTTGCCTACATCCACGCCCTGAGCCGCGAGGAAGGTATTCGCCATGCCACCACCGATGACAAGGTGATCGACTTTGGCGACGAGGTTGCCCAGAAGATCGAGCTTGGTCGACACTTTCGCGCCGCCGACGACAGCGACAACGGGGCGATCAGGTGCGCCGAGTGCCTGTTCGAGTGCGGAGAGCTCTTCTGCCATCAGGCGGCCGGCGCAGCTGGGTAGAAGGCGCGCAACACCTTCGGTGGAGGCATGTGCGCGGTGTGCTGCGGAGAAGGCGTCATTGACATAGACATCGCCGAACGAAGCGAGGAATTGAGCCATTTGCGGATCGTTTTTTTCCTCCATCGCACTGAAGCGGGTATTCTCAATCAAAACCACAGCGTCAGCCGGAAGTGCGTCAATCATCTCGCGGCTGGGACGTTCGATGAAGGTAATCGTGCGCCCCAGTGCGCTCTCGAGAGCTGGCAACGTTACGCGCAGGCTCATTTCGGGGACGACCTGTCCTTTCGGGCGACCGAAATGGGCCATCATGATCGGTGTGCCGCCTTTGGCGAGAATGTCTGTGATTGTGGGTACGATCCGTTTGATGCGGGTCGCGTCTGTAACGCGGCCGTTTTCAACCGGAACATTTATGTCAACACGGACGAGCACTCTTTTGCCGTTGAGGTCGAGGTCGTCGAGGGTCTTCCAGCTCATTTGAATGCTCCGTGTTGATGGGATGACGCTTAGGTGCGGGATATTCAGCGTCAGGTCAACATCTGGTGGCTTGCAATTCAGCATGTGGAAACTAAGAAGATAGCCATATCCCTAAGGAGGAATTTTAACGTGGCCGAAATCAAAGATCCCGAAAACACCATCATCATCGAGCTAAAAGACGGACCCGTCACCATTGAACTGTTGCCTGACGTGGCACCGCAGCATTGCGAGCGGATGAAGGAGCTGGCGCGGAGCGGGCAATACGACAATGTCTGCTTTCATCGTGTGATTGACGGTTTCATGGCGCAATCTGGTGATGTAGCGAATGGCAATATGGAGAGCGGCTTTGATCTGCGCCGCGCGGGGACGGGCGGGTCCGAACTTCCCGATCTGCCTGCCGAGTTTTCCAAGCTTCCGCATGATCGCGGCACTTTGGGCGCAGCACGTTCGGCCAATCCGAACTCTGCCAATTCGCAGTTTTTCATCAATTTCAAGGACAACCATTTCCTGAACGGTCAATACACAGTTTATGGTCGTGTGATCTCGGGCATGGAGCATGTGGACAATATCACCCGTGGCGAGCCACCCGCGCAGCCCGACCGGATGATCAGCGTCAAGGTTGCTGCCGATGCGTAAGGCATTTCTGGCCGCCCTCCTGTGTGCGGGCTCGCCCGCATTCGCGGCGGGGCTTGAAATTCAAGTCGCGGGAGAGGCCAATGGGACAATCAAGATTGACCTCTTCGAAGACGTCGCTCCGGGTCACGTCGCGCAAATTACAGCGCTGGCCGAGGAAGGAGCCTATGACGGCGTCGTGTTCCATCGCGTCATTGAAGGGTTCATGGCGCAGACCGGTGACGTGGAATTCGGCCGGATCGGGCAGGACCTGTCAATGGCAGGTCGTGGCGGCTCGTCTCGACCAGATCTGAAGGCAGAGTTCTCGGATGTGCCGTATGAGCGTGGCACAGTTGGAATGGCGCGGTCGCAGAGCCCTGACAGTGCAAATAGTCAGTTCTTCATCATGTTTGCCCCGGCTCCGCATTTGAATGGCGGCTACACCGTGATCGGTGAAGTTGTCGAAGGCATGGAGATCGTCGACGCTATCAAGCGGGGCGACGGGCGCAATGGTGCGGTCATCGGGCGGCCTGATGTCATGGAAAAAGTCACCGTTACCGATTAGGACACGCGCTCTCACGTTCGCGCGAGTGCGTATAGGCAGGACGGAAATATTGGGGCACCCTTTGTAAAGGAGGGTGCCTCATGCGTTTTATGCTTCTATGTATCGTGGCTCTGGTGGGAAGTGTTGCCAGTGCCGAGCCGAGGTTCTGGTCACAGGAGTGGCCGAGAACGGACTTTACGGTGACCACCGTGGAGAGCTGGGTTGAAATCCGGTCCGGTGGTCCGCCAAAGGACGGCATTCCTGCCCTGATGGGAGCCAATTTCGGACCTGTTTCGGCTGAGACAGACCTCGCTTTGCGGGAGCCGGTTATTACTGTCGAGTTGGAAGGGGAAGTCCCGCGGGCCTATCCTATCCGCTATCTGACCTGGCATGAGATCGTGAATGATACGATTGGCGACGTGCCGGTCGCGGTCACCTTTTGCCCCCTTTGTAATTCTGGTCTGACATTCGACAGGCGCACGGAGGCGGGCGTTCTGAGTTTTGGCGTTTCTGGGAAGCTGCGTAATTCGGATATGGTGATGTATGATCATCAAACCGAAACCTGGTGGCAGCAGGCCGTGGGCGAGGCGATTGTGGGCGTGTTGACCGGTACAGAGCTGCAGTCGCTTCCGAGCTGGATGGAGAGCTGGGAGATGTTTGCTGCACGAAATCCTGACGGGTTGGTGATGCAAGAGCCGGAGGGGTATTTCCGTAGCTATGGGGAAAATCCCTATGTGCGCTATGACAGCTCGTTTCGTCCGTTTCTCTATAGTGGCGAGATGCCGCCTTTCGACATTCCGGCGCTGTCCCGAGTGGTCCGTGTTGGCAGCCGTGCATGGCCTATGACGCGACTGTCAGAGGAAGGCGTTATTACCGAAGCGGGGGTAACCCTCAGCTGGACGGAGGGGCAGGCGTCGGCGCTCGATACGCGCGACATCGGGCAGGGGCGAGAGGTTGGAAATGTTCGGGTTCGTGATGCGGAAGGCAATGACCTACCACATGACGTGTTATTCGCCTTTGCCTATCATGCGTTTTGGCCCGACGGAGAGTGGATGCTGGGACCCGAGTAATCGCGATTGACAATCCATGCCGGTGCCCCTCTTGTCGCCGGCATGGAAAAGAAATCCGAGATCGACCTGTTCGGCGCAAGTGCGTTGACGGCCTTCGCCTTGCTTCTGGCGTTCAATCAGGTTGTGATCAAGATCACAAACGGTGGCATCCAGCCGGTGTTTTTCGCGGCTTTGCGGTCATTCGGGGCGCTATTCTGCCTGTATCTCTGGCTCCGTTGGCGAGGCATCGCGATCCGTTTTCCTGAAGGTGCGATATTTCCCGGTATTGTGACAGGGATATTCTTTTCGATTGAGTTTCTGTTTCTTTTTATCGCTCTGGATCATACGACCGTCGCACGGTCGGGTATCATCTTTTATTCCATGCCGGTCTGGCTCGCGCTTGCAGGACATATCGTTATTCCCGATGACAGGTTGACCCCGGTCAAAGCGCTGGGGCTGGTCATCGCGCTGGGGGGCGTTGCGTGGGCTCTGCTGGGGCGGTCCCCGGAAACGGGGGGAAGTCTATTTGGGGATCTTGCGGCGCTGATCGCGGCTATGGGATGGGCCGGACTGACGGTGATGACGAAAGGTTCGGGGCTGAAGCAAGCGCGACCGGAAATGCAGCTTCTGATACAGCTGATGGTTTCAGGGCCGCTTCTGTTGCTGGCGGCGTTCTTTTTCGGGCCGTTTATTCGGGACTTGGCGCCGGTACATCTGGCGGGACTTGGATTTCAGATCGTTATCGTCGTCACCGCCGGATACGTATTCTGGTTGTGGTTGTTGTCGATCTATCCGGCGTCTGGCGTTGCATCCTTCAGTTTCTTGTCACCAGTGTTCAGTGTTATCCTGGGCCGGGCGCTGCTTAAGGAAACCATCAGCCCCGATATCATCGTCTCGCTGGTACTGGTCGCGGTCGGCATCACTCTTGTCAATCGACCGCGCAGGCGACGTCAGGTGCCACAGAACGTCTGAGTAACACGCTGTTGCGGCTCGGGCGGCGCTGCAAACGGGGCGGTGTCGGGGGTCAGGGGGGTAAAGGGGGAGGTCACCGCATCCAAGAGTGCTTCGAACGGCTTAAAGTCACCTTTAACGCCAACTTGGATCACACGTTCGATCTGATGATTGCGAGGGATGATTTGAGGGTTTGTCCGGCACATCAATTCCAGGTCGGGATTGTGAGCGCGCCATTCCCGTTCCCATGCTGAAAATTCAGGAGAGGACTCAAAATCAGGCGGTATTTTGCCGTTCGCCAAAGCTGCGAAGGTTAAGGTGAAGTCGGCGCCATATTGCGCCATCAGGCGTAGTAGACCTTCTGCGAGTGCTTCTGATGTCTCACTTGATGCATTCAGACCAAGTTTTGCAGCAAAAATTGTCCGCCGTTCGCTGTCGTAGATGTCAGCGAACTCGTTGATGATTTGGGTGAATTCCTCGACGGCAGCTGCCTGATCGTCCGCCAGTGGAACGAGTGCAGTTGCGAATTGTGCGAGGTTCCAGACGCCAATACGCGGCTGATTTCCGTAAGCGTATCTGCCTTGACGGTCGATGGAGGAAAACACCTTTCCGGCATCGTATTCGTCGAGAAACGCGCAGGGGCCATAGTCAATGGTTTCGCCCGAAATCGCCATGTTATCGGTGTTCATCACGCCGTGGATGAAGCCGATACTTGTCCATTTTGCGATTAGTTTTGCCTGCCGGGCGACAACGCTGCGCAGCAGGTCGGCCAAACCGTTACAATGGGGGTAATGACGCGTGACTACGTGATCAGTGAGCGCACGCAAAGCTTCGATGTCCTGACGCGCCGCGAAATACTGAAACGTGCCAACCCTTATGTGACTGGAGGCAACACGGGTCAGGATCGCGCCGGGCAGGATCGCGTCGCGATAGACCGGATCGCCCGTCGTTACCGCAGCCAATGCACGTGTTGTGGGCACGCCAAGTGCGAACATTGCCTCGCTGACAATATACTCTCGCAAAACCGGCCCGAGCCATGCCCGCCCGTCGCCCATGCGGGAATAGGGGGTACGACCGGCGCCTTTGAGCTGCACATCAAAGCGATGCCCGTTCGGTGCAACGATTTCCCCGAGGAGCACTGCGCGACCGTCACCAAGTTGCGGGTTCCACTGTCCGAACTGGTGGCCTGCGTAGGCTTGCGCCAGCGGCGTGGCGCCATCTGCCGATGAATTCCCAGCCAGAAACGCTACGCCATCCTCGGTGCGCAAACTCGTGGCATCTAGGCCGAGCGATTGTGCCAGAGGTGAATTCAACTTGATCAACGCAGGTTTGGAAACGGGCGTCGGATCGACAAACGAATACATCTGCGCGGGGAGGCGCGCATAGCTGGTGTCAAAGGGCAGTGTCAGGGTCATGCTTGTTACATGGGCCGCAAGATGGCGCTCTGCTAGAGGAAATCGGTCAGAATTCGAGATTGATCCTCGATTTTCCAGCCGAGTTTCTCGCAAAACTTGCGGGCGCGGACATCCTGAATGTCGACGCGGGCATGGAACGCTTTCAAGCCGGCTTTCGCGAGGCTGACAGTGATCGCGTTGGTGACTTCCTTAGCGATGCCACGATTACGCACGGAGGGGCGAATGAAGATCTCGTCTAGCCAGGCCTCTCGCCCGCCAAGAGCGCGGCTCCAGCCGAAGGTCACGAGCACATAGCCGAGCGGCGAGCGGCGGGGCCCGATGAGCCAAATCGCACCGTGGGGCTGTCCTTCCAGAAGAGGCCGAACGGTATCTTCTAAGGGCGAGGCCGGCGCGGGTCGGCGGCGCTCCTCGTCGTGGCGCTGCAGGAGCGGGACGAGGGTGTCCAGGTCATCAAGGTCGGCTAGGGTAATGGCGGTACTCAAAGTTGGCCGATCCTTTCCACAAGCAGGTCATAGAAGCCCTCGGCATCCAGGTCGCCGATAAAGTGGGCATTGACTGGTTTGTTGGTCACGCCCCACCAATCCGCAACAGTCATTCCGCGGGTCAGGGGAGATGTCGTTTCGATTTCGACGTTGATATTGCGTCCTGTGAAAAGCTGCGGCGCGATTAGGTAAGCGATGACGCAGGGGTCATGGAGCGGTGCGCCCTCGGAGCCATATTTTTCCATATCGAAGCGCTCGAAGAAATCGGTCCATGCCGCGACCATATCCCCGACCTTCGTTCCCATCGCGCGGAAACGGTCGATCCTTGCGCGGGTCGTCAAAGCTTTATGTGTTACATCGAGCGGCATCACGGTGATCGGGCGGCCGCAGGAAAAGACGACGGAGGCTGCTTCCGGGTCAACGTAGATGTTGAATTCGGCGGCGGGTGTAATGTTGCCGACTTCAAAATAGGCGCCGCCCATCAGCACGATCTCCTGGACCCGCTCAACAATGTCGGGGGCCTTGCGGAACGCCATGGCGATATTGGTCAGGGGGCCGAGCGGGCATAGTGTGACTGTGCCAGAGGGTTCGTTACGAAGCGTTTCGATAATGAAATCCACAGCATGCTGGCTCTCAAGTGGCATGGTTGGATCGTCGAGCTGCGGACCGTCCAGCCCCGTTTTCCCATGCACATGCTCGGCCGTAACCAGCGGCTGCAGCATTGGAGCGCTGCATCCGGCGAAAACGCGGGTATCTGGTTTGCCGGCAAGCTCGCAGACGATGCGGGCGTTCTTCTCGGTGAGGTGCAGCGGCACATTTCCAGCGACGGCAGTGATGCCCAGAACCTCGATATCGCCGGGGCTCGCGAGAGCCAGGAGGATCGCAACTGCATCGTCCTGACCGGGGTCTGTATCAATTATTATCTTGCGGGGGCTCATGACTCGCTCCGTGGTTTCGGGAGAGAGTGCGGGACTGCGGAGCCGGACGCAAGAGTGACGCGTCAGATCCTGTCGTGACGGCGCAGTTCCGCGTGCAATTGCGGCGTCATCGGGTGGTTCATTTCAAGCCCG
>JAEPMR010000009.1 GCA_017643845.1 Marivivens sp.
ATTCCCAGGTCATGCGCCAGTCTTGTGATCTCGAACTGCATATGTTCGCGAAGTTGTTTGTCCAGCGCGCCCAGCGGTTCGTCCATCAAAACCAGCTCAGGCTCGAACACCAAAGCCCGCGCCAGTGCGACACGCTGCTGCTGACCACCGGACAGCTGCGCCGGACGGCGACTGCCAAAGCTGCCCATCTGCACCATATCAAGCGCGCGGCGGATTTTCTCCTCACGCTCCGACTTACCCAACCCGCGCACTTCCAGCGGAAAGGCGAGGTTCTCGGCAATCGTCATGTGAGGGAACAGCGCGTAGTTCTGGAACACCATCCCGATACCGCGCTTGTGCGGCGGGATGTTGTTGATCGATACACCATCCAGCTTGATCTCACCATGTGTCGCGGTCTCAAATCCCGCGAGCATCATCAGGCAAGTTGTCTTGCCCGACCCCGACGGCCCGAGCATCGTAAGAAACTCGCCCTTCGGCATACTGAGGTTAAGGTCTTTTACAACAAGCGTTTCGCCGTCATAGCTCTTCTGCACACGTTCGAATTCGACGAACGCATCCGTTCCGGCTTGTCCCAAACCGCATCTCCCTGACGTTTCGGCAGTTATCTGCACTTATCAATGACCGACTAAAACAACCGTATCCGCGGGATGCAAGTCTTAAGGCGATCACGAAAGCAATATCCGGCGAAGGCAGGAAATGCGCCTTAAAAGCGACATAATGACGGTGAAAAGAGACACCAAATTGAGCCCATAGCGGACAATGTGCTGCACATATCGCAGGCATCGTCTTCCTGAGCAGCCGCACGACACACACTAGAATCGCCGTTTACGCTAACAGACTCGCAAGGCCGATCCGGTCACTGAAACCACATTTCTTCCCAAATTCTATCCTATGGCAATGTCAATAATGCTCCGGCACTATTCAGATATTTTTCGGATCGGAGGGCAGTCCAATCAGCGCGTTTCGCTTCATCATAAGGATGGCTCAGGGCGTCGCGCTTTGCCTGCTCCCGTTTCAGGCCGAGGCCCAGTCTCCATTCTGGGAACGCACCGATCTTGCCGCGCTGTCGCTCGGCTCCCCGCTCTCGGATCGCACCCGCGCCGTTAGCCTCGGCAGCTACCTGCTTTCAAGCGGTGAGCGGGAACCGTTCGCGCCGCTCTATGGAACGAGACACCGCACCATCCGCGCGCTCTTTCGAACCGATATCGATGACCACACCGAATGGCTTTGGGGCTTCGCGACGCCGGAAACCGCCCCCAGCTATGATCTGTCGGCGGGCGCGGCACTTGGTCTGACGCATCGCATTGAGCTCGGCAATAACAGTGCAATCAACATCATGGTCCTCGCCCGCATCGGCGAATGGCTGTCCGAAAACAGCTGCACAGCAGACTATGGCGCGATCGGCGGCAAACGTGAGGTGAATTGCCGCCTCTCAGGCTCTCCCCTGCCCCCAGCCGATACCCTCGACTACCTCTGGAATGAACGCACCCCGGATTGGGGTCTGATTCGTGTGGCCTACACAGTCAGGTTCTAGGACAAACAATTCCCTCCTCACCCGATTGTTTCTCGCCACGCATCAATCCGTTCATTCCATCCCGTTTATCCCCAACACCAAGCGCGATCACGGGCTTGCCATAATTTCTTTACCGAAATTTTCCCGTAAAAGGGGAATCATGTTAGAATCGCCACAATCTTTGCAATTGGGAGGATTCTCCGATGACCCGCCTGAAATCCGCAGTCGGTCTTGCGTTGGCAACAACAGCTCTGACATTCGCCGGCATCACCGCCCTGCCCGCCCAGGGTTTCGACATCGTCGCCTTCGCGGCTGGCGGCAATAAGCCTGACAAGGGCAATGGCGACAAGGGCGGCAACGATGGCCCACCGCCACCACCATCTACACCGACCTATTATAACTGGATGGATTCCGACATTCAGGGGGTTTGGGACACCGGCGCAATCGGCGTCGGCGCCACCGTTACTGTCGTTGACGATTATTCCAGCGGCGATATCTTCGAAGGCAACCTCGATGGCACAGGTGTCATTCTTCAACACCATGGCGACTGGACATCCGATCAGGTTCGCATGCTTGCACCAGGCGCCAACGTTGTTGAGCGGGACTGGACGTCAAACGGCCCTGTCAAGCTCGGCTCCGGTTTCAACGCGTTCAACCTCAGCTACGGGATGATAGCGAGAGACGGGTTGAACGTTGATAATCTCCTTTGGTCCAAGCGCGAACAATCGATCATCGACGCCGCGACCAGCGGTTCCGCATTCGTAGCAAAATCCTCTGGCAATGACTGGGGCGCGGCTGTCGGAACGGCAGTCGATGGGACCAGAGACTATCTGAATGAGGCACTGATCGGAGCATCATCCGCTGTATTTGTTGGCGCATTGCGCAATAATGGCGATACTGGAGCGAAAGCTTCAATCGCCAGCTATTCGACAATCGCAGGGAGCAACGCGACCATTCAAGCGCAGTTCCTCGTCGTCGGCGTCGAGGGCGGAGAATCCGACACGGATGAATTTGCCAACTATGGAGCGGATTGCGGGGCAGCGGCTGGCCACTGTCTCTACGGCACATCCTTCGCCGCGCCTGTTGTCGCAGGCTACGCTGCGCTGCTCGGCGGCAAATTCGGCACTGAGGACCCCGTGCACATCAAGACCCGCCTGCTCAGCACTACCGACCGCGACACGCTGGTCGATCTGGGCGATGCGGGCTGGGGAGCCGAAGATTTCGCCACCTACGGCCAGGGTGAGGCCAACGTCTTTAGGGCGATGTCAGCAAATAGTCCGCTCACCGCGAACTGATCACACCGCTAAAAGCAGAAAAGCGCCCCGTTTTCGGGGCGCTTTTTCTTTCAAAATGGTGCGGTCGAGAAGACTCGAACTTCCACGGGAGTTACCCCACAGCGACCTCAACGCTGCGCGTCTACCAATTCCGCCACGACCGCACTGTCTTGACTTGGTGACGCGCTCTCTACCGAAGGCCGCGAGGCTTGTGAAGAGGCAAAATGCAGAAAATTCCTGCCGCTTTCTCAGCCTCCCATGATGACATTTCCCGCCCCAGAGCGCATATCGGGAGCGCACAAGGTCACGCTGCACAGGAAATCGCGCCGAACCAATGGTAGAATGGATCACAACAGACGGTCTGACAGGTTACAACGAGGCTGTCTCCTTTATGGAGGCCCGCGCCGAATCCATCGCGGCGGGCACCGAAGACGAGCTGATCTGGCTCGTCGAACACCCCCCGCTTTACACGGCGGGCACCTCCGCCAAACCGCAAGACCTGACCGACCCAGAGCGTTTCCCCGTCTACACCTCCAAGCGCGGCGGCCAGTATACCTACCACGGCCCCGGTCAGCGTGTGGCCTATGTCATGCTCGATGTCGGAAAACGCGGCCATGACGTGCGCCGCTTCGTGCAAGACCTCGAAACCTGGGTGATCACGGCCCTCGCTGAATTCAACATCACAGGCGAGATCCGCGAGGGCCGCGTCGGTGTCTGGGTCGAACGCCCCGAAAAGCCGCGCCTCCCTGATGGCTCAGTCGCCGAGGACAAAATCGCCGCCATCGGCATCCGTCTACGCCGCTGGGTCAGCTTCCACGGCATCTCGATCAACGTTGACCCCGACTTGCAGCATTTCAGCGGTATCGTCCCCTGCGGCATTCAGGATCACGGCGTGACCAGCCTCGTCGATCTCGGCCTGCCCGTCACGATGGACGACCTCGACAACGCATTGCGGCGCACCTTTGACAACGCAATCACGCCAAGGTCCTGACCGCGGTTACAAAATTTTAATACGCCCGTAACGAATCCGACACAGATCGCATCTAGCGCTGGCCGCGGAACTTCTCCGCAACCACACTTACAGGGATCTGTCATGAAAGACATCGATACGGTCAACTTGTCCGCAGACGATTGGGACGAGCTTAATTTTCCACGCCCCGAAACCACTGATTTCGACAGGGTTGTCGAAAGCGCGATCTCACGGCGGGGTTTCCTCGGCGGCGTACTGGCGTTCGGATCTGGCGCTGCGGTCATGGGAGCAGGGCTTCTCAGTAGCACGTCTGCGCAGGCACAAACGGCGAGCCGCTTCCCGTTCACACCTATCGCCGCCTACACCGATTTCACCGTTCATGTTCCCGAAGGCTATAGCTGGAAAGTGGTCGCCCGCTGGGGCGATCCGCTGGTGTCAGCAGGTTCCGGCTACGATATCTCCGATGGCGGCCCTGTCAGCGGCTCCGATCTGATTTTCGGTGAAAACACCGACGGAATGGAAACTTTCTCCTTCAATGGGCACGAACTGATTGCGATCAACCATGAATACACCAACCGCGGCACTAACCTCCCCGCCGCGCAAGACGGCACACCAGCCAATGCCGAAGACGTGCGCAAACTGCAAAACCTGCAAGGCGTCACGGTCATGGAAGTCCGTGAATCTGATGGAGGATGGGACATCGTCACCGACAGCCCCTTCAACCGCCGCATCCACCACAACACCCCGATGAAGATCGTCGGCCCTGCTGCCGGTCACGATCTTCTCAAGACAGATGCCGATCCCACCGGCACCGAAAGCCTCGGCACCTTTAACAACTGCGGCTCCGGCAAAACCCCTTGGGGCACCTACCTGACCTGTGAGGAAAACTTCAACGGCTACTTCGGCTCCACCGATGCCGAAGCCAGCTACCCAGAAAACGTCGCCGCAGGTTACAGCCGCTACGGTGTTCCGGTCGACGGCTGGGGTTACGACTACCACAAGTGGGATGCCCGCTTCGACACCTCGAAAAATCCAAACGAGCCGCATCGCGCTGGCTGGGTTGTCGAAATCGACCCGACCAACCCCGATAGCACTCCCGTGAAACACACCGGCCTCGGCCGCTTCAAACACGAGAATGCCGAAGTGGTCCTCGCACCGGACGGCCGCGTGGTGGTCTACATGGGCGACGACGAACGCGGTGAGTTCCTCTATCGCTTTGTGTCGAACGGCACATTCGCCCCAGGCGCATCCACCGAGGGCTTGCTGGACGATGGAACGCTGTTTGTTGCCCGCTTCAACGACGACCAGACGGGCGAATGGCTTCCGCTCACCCCCGAAACCACGGGTATGAGCGCTGCCGAGATCCTGATCTTCTCGCGCATCGCCGGATCCGCGGTCGGCGCAACCACGATGGACCGGCCCGAGTGGATCGCCGCCAACCCCCACGCCGTCGAGGCCTATTGCTGCCTGACCAACAACAAGAACCGTGGCGTCAAGCCCAACGCGGGGGGAGACGAAACACCCGCCAACGGCCCGAACCCGCGCGAAACAAATCGCTACGGTCAGATTGTCCGATGGATGCCGCACAATGACGACCATGCGGCGGATACATTCGACTGGGACCTTTACGTCATGGCTGGAAACCCTGATGTTCACTCCGATGCCTACGCAGGCTCGGAAAATGTGACCTCAGGGAACCTTTTTAACTCGCCTGACGGAATGGCGTTCGACAGCAACGGCCTACTGTGGATCCAGACCGATGGCGACGACAGTAACGAAGGTGATTTTGCCGGCATGGGCAATAACCAGATGCTGGCGGGTGACCCCGTAACCGGCGAAATTGCACGCTTCCTGACCGGCCCGAACGGGTCAGAGGTCACCGGCCTTGCTTGGTCCGCTGATCGCCGTTCTATGTTCGTCGGCATCCAGCACCCCGGCGGTAGCTGGCCGGATGGAAATGGCCTCCCTAGGTCCTCCGTCATTGTAGTAAAGCGTGATGACAACGGCCTCATTGGCTGATTACCTTTGTCAGATTGCACGTGCCGCTCGCTTTGGGCGGCACGTGTTTGTCTGGAAAGCGCGGATAAACCAGCAGCCCCCCCACATACGTTTGCGCCAACTGCGCCAATTTATCCCAACATATTATTCTGATTGATTGTTGCCCCTGTTGGCCCATCGCACTAGAACCGGACCAAAGGCGGGGCGACTCTGTGCGATCCGCTGTCGAGTTGTAGCCAATATGGGAGTGCCACATGGCAGACGCAGCCATCCACGGCCATGAACACGAAGACGAGCGCGGTTTCTTCACCCGCTGGTTCATGTCCACCAACCACAAAGACATCGGGATCCTCTATCTCTTTGTTTCGGGTCTGGTCGGGTTTATCTCGGTCGCCTTCACTGTTTACATGCGCATGGAGCTCATGGAGCCCGGTGTGCAGTATATGTGCCTCGAAGGTGCACGCTTTACGGCTGCCGCCGCAGGCGAATGTACCCCGAACGGCCACCTATGGAACGTTCTGATCACCTACCACGGCGTCTTGATGATGTTCTTCGTGGTGATCCCGGCGCTTTTCGGCGGCTTCGGCAACTACTTCATGCCGCTGCAGATCGGTGCGCCGGACATGGCCTTCCCGCGGATGAATAACCTCAGCTTCTGGATGTATGTCACCGGCACCGCACTCGGTGTGGCCTCCATGCTGTCGCCAGGCGGCAACGGCCAGCTCGGTTCGGGTGTGGGCTGGGTTCTCTACCCGCCGCTTTCCACATCTGAGGCAGGTATGTCGATGGATCTCGCGATTTTCGCGGTGCACGTCTCTGGTGCGTCCTCGATCCTTGGCGCGATCAACATGATCACCACCTTCCTGAACATGCGCGCCCCGGGCATGACCCTGCACAAAGTGCCGCTGTTCTCGTGGTCGATCTTCGTTACCGCATGGCTCATCCTGCTGGCTCTGCCGGTTCTGGCTGGCGCCATCACCATGTTGCTGACGGACCGTAATTTCGGAACGACATTCTTCGATCCGGCAGGCGGCGGTGACCCGATCCTCTACCAGCACATCCTGTGGTTCTTCGGCCATCCGGAAGTGTATATCATCATCGTGCCCGCCTTCGGCATCATCAGCCACGTGATCGCGACCTTCTCGAAGAAACCGATCTTCGGCTACCTGCCGATGGTCTACGCAATGGTCGCAATCGGTGCGCTCGGCTTCGTCGTCTGGGCCCACCACATGTATACCGTTGGCATGTCGCTGACCC
The DNA here is from genome assembly GCA_017643845.1 of Marivivens sp. Classification (GTDB taxonomy): domain Bacteria; phylum Pseudomonadota; class Alphaproteobacteria; order Rhodobacterales; family Rhodobacteraceae; genus JAEPMR01. The sequence continues at coordinate 7,013 of JAEPMR010000009.1, forward strand.
AGCAGTCCTACTTCATGCTGGCAACCATGGTGATCGCGGTTCCGACAGGGGTTAAGATCTTCTCATGGATCGCCACCATGTGGGGCGGCTCGGTAGAGTTCCGCACACCGATGGTCTGGGCTTTCGGCTTCCTGTTCCTCTTCACCGTCGGCGGTGTGACCGGTATTGTCCTGTCGCAGGCCGGTGTGGACCGCGCCTACCACGACACCTATTACGTGGTCGCGCACTTCCACTATGTGATGAGCTTGGGAGCCGTGTTCGGCATCTTCGCCGGCATCTACTTCTACATGCCAAAGATGTCCGGTCGCATGTTCCCCGAATGGGCTGGTAAGCTCCACTTCTGGGCCATGTTCATCGGTGCCAACCTCACCTTCTTCCCGCAGCACTTCCTGGGTCGCCAGGGCATGCCGCGCCGTTACATCGACTATCCCGAGGCCTTCGCCTACTGGAACTACATCTCGTCGATCGGTGCCTTCATCGCCTTCGCATCCTTCGTGTTCTTCATCGGCCTGCTGTTCTACACGCTCTTCGCAGGCAAGCGCGTGACCGAGAACAACCCGTGGAACGAATACGCGGACACGCTGGAATGGACCCTGCCCTCCCCGCCGCCGGAGCACACTTTCGAGACGCTCCCGAAGCAGGAAGACTGGGACAAGAGCCCCGCTCACTAAGAGCCGCTCTGAGCTGAAGTAAATGACCCCCGGCAGCCATGCTGTCGGGGGTTTTCTTTTATTGGCTATCTGGAGACCAACTGTCCCTTTACCACCCTGGAAGACAGCCTACATTTGCCTCGTCTTGAGGAACGATCCGATGCCCTATGAATGGACCCCAGCACCGCCCCCCTTGCACAAGCGCGATGAGCCAGACGCGCCACTGGCCTCACTGCACCTTTGGCCGTATCGCTCCCTTCCCAAGCGAGGGTTCGTGCTGTTTATCGGAACGACCGCAGCAATGATCGCCCTGCCCCTGATTGCAGTGCTCGGGTCGCCGGTGCTGTGGGGACTTCTGCCATTCGTCGCAATCGCCATCGCCGGGGTCTGGTGGGGATTGGGCCGCAGCTATCACGATGGCGCCTTGGTCGAAGAACTGACTCTCTGGCCGGAAAAGATAGAAATCACCCGCCATAATCCGCGCGGACCGGAGCAGAACTGGTCAGCCAATCCCTACTGGGTTCGGGTCAATCGCTATCCGACGAACGGTCGGATCGAGGACTACCTCACCCTTTCCGGCGACGGTCGCGAGGTAGAACTTGGCGCATTTCTCACAGCAGGCGAACGCCGCACGCTCTATGGCGAGTTGAACGAAGCGCTCGGCGATCTGAAATAGCGACGTTTAGTTCAAACGGTCTTTGACCATCGGCCCTGTTTTTCCGAAATCCATCTGGCCGGTATATTTCGCTTTGAGGGCGGCCATGACCTTCCCCATGTCCCGCAACCCTTCGGCGCCGACTTCAGAGATCGCCGCATCAATCGCAGATGCAACTTCCTCGTCATCGAGCTGCCGCGGCAGAAAATCCTCGATCACCGAAATTTCAGAGCGTTCCTTCTCAGCCAACTCCAGTCGCCCACCCTCTTCATAGGCACGCGCACTTTCCTGGCGTTGCTTCACCATCTTGCCGAGGATGCCCAGAACAACATCGTCGGTCACAAGACTGTCCTCGCCATCTCCACGGGCCGCAATATCGCGATCCTTGATGGCTGCATTGATCAGCCGCAACGTCGAGAGGCGATCAGCCTCCTTATTCTTCATCGCGTCTTTCAGTGCCGCCGAAATCCGGCTCCGCATGTCCATTTGATGACCTCATGGCAAAGCAAACAAGAATGCCTCCTTTATCCAAACCTGCGCCCCGTGACAACTCTCCTCGTCAAAGGCCACATCCGACCGCGATCGGCCTTGACCCCCATGCTCCAGTCCCTTAGGACCACGACGATTTGGCCTTACGGGAGTCGCTGCCATGGCACAACGCATTCAGGATAAACCAACCGCCTGTATCGCCCTCGCTGATGGCACATTGTTCTACGGCAAAGGCTTCGGAGCGACCGGACAGACAACGGCAGAACTTTGCTTCAATACTGCGATGACCGGCTATCAGGAAATCATGACCGACCCCTCCTATGCAGGTCAGGTCGTGACCTTCACGTTCCCCCACATCGGCAATGTTGGCGTAAACCCCGAAGATGACGAAACCAGCGATCCGGTTGCTGAAGGCATGGTCGTCAAATGGGATCCGACAGAGCCGTCAAACTGGCGCTCCACCGAAGAGCTGACCACATGGCTGGACAAGCGCGGTCGCATCGGTATCGGCGGCATCGACACCCGCCGTCTGACTCGCGCCATCCGCCAACAGGGTGCCCCTCATGTGGCGCTTGCCCATGATCCCGATGGAAATTTTGACGTGGCCGCCCTGGTCGCCGCCGCCCGCGGCTTCTCCGGCCTCGTCGGCCTCGATCTGGCAAAAGAGGTGACCTGTAGCCAATCCTATACGTGGAATGAAATGCGCTGGGCCTGGCCCGAAGGCTACGCCCCGCAAACCGCGCCGCGGCACAAGGTCGTCGCCCTCGATTTCGGCGCCAAGCGCAATATCCTCCGCTGCCTTGCCTCTGCTGGCTGCGACGTAACAGTCCTGCCTGCCACCGCGACCGCGGACGATGTGCTCGCGCACAACCCAGATGGGGTATTTCTCTCCAATGGCCCCGGCGACCCCGCGGCCACCGGCCATTATGCCGTGCCGATGATCAAGGACGTTCTGGAAAAGACCGATCTGCCCGTATTCGGCATATGCCTCGGCCATCAGATGCTGGCGCTCGCGCTGGGCGCAAAAACGGTAAAAATGAACCACGGCCATCACGGAGCCAACCATCCCGTCAAGGATCTGGAGACCGGTAAGGTCGAAATCACCTCAATGAACCACGGGTTCACCGTAGACAGCCAGACCCTGCCCGATGGCGTGAAAGAGACCCATGTCTCGCTCTTTGACGGATCGAACTGCGGCATCCGCATGACGGACCGTCCGGTGTTTTCCGTTCAGTATCACCCCGAGGCCAGCCCCGGCCCTCAGGACAGCTACTACCTGTTCGAACGTTTCGCCAGCGCGATGGATGAACGCAAGGCCGCAACAGTCTAAGAACTTAACCACCTGTTAAGCAACCGCCCCCATCCTGCAGCGCGCAGGGCAAGGGTCGGTAATGGTTGCACAGGCACGCGGCAAAGAGCGAACTTCGGCGCGCAAGACAGCGCCCATTGCTTTATTTTCAGCGCATCAGGGCGCCCGCCGTTGGGAGCTGACGGAGCGGGAAACACTTCTTCACACCCCCGAACACACGCCTTCAACCATCGCAGCTCATTTCGCGGCAGAAATCGGGACAACCCCTGTCAGCCTCGACCAGGACCCGCCCGAACAAGCGCTTGCACAGCTTTTCCCGTTCCACCGCGCCCAAACCCTACGAGTGTGTCCTTGGCGACAGGTCGGCGGGCAGACCGTTCTCCTTGCGAGCGATCCCGACCGCGCACGTGCCGCCCTGCCGTCATGCCGTGCGGCCTTCGGCGACGTCCGAATCGCCATCACAGACCCGCGAACACTTGATCAGGCTTTCGCCGCGCTCTACCGCAGCGCCCATCAAATCCATGCTGAGACAGCAACACCCGCCGCCATGTCCTGCCGGAACCTCAGTTTTGGCCTGCGCCTTCCCTTTGCCATCACCCTGCTGGCAATCGCGGTTCTGACGGCCCCGCAAACTGTCTTCGCAGTTCTTGCGACAATCGCCATCCTGAGTCTGCTCCCGCTCACACTGCTGAAACTTCTGGCGTTGATTCTCCTATGGCGGCAACGCCACCCCCCATCGGTCGACACAGTCGTACTTCCCGCCCGACTGCCTGTAATCACCCTGCTCGTCCCGCTTTTTCATGAACGCAAAATCGCCGCACACCTGATCCAGCGACTCCAGCGGCTCGATTATCCGCGTCCCCTCACCGATATCGTTCTGCTACTGGAAGAGGACGACCGAACCACCCGCGCCGCCCTCGCCGCCGCCAATCTGCCCCGCTGGATGCGACTGATCACCGTCCCGCCCGGCACCATCCAGACCAAGCCCCGCGCCCTCAATCACGGGCTCACCTATGCACGAGGATCAATCATCGGGATCTACGATGCCGAAGATGCCCCAGAGCCGGACCAACTGCATCAGGTCGCCCGAGCCTTCGCTGCCGCGCCGCCGGACGTGGCCTGCATGCAGGGAATTCTTGATTTCTACAACAGCCGCGACAACTGGCTCTCACGCTGTTTCACGCTCGAATACGCGGTATGGTTCCGCGCGGTTCTACCCGCCCTCGCCCGTATCGGATGGGTGGTGCCACTCGGCGGGACGACGTTGTTCTTCCGGCGGCTGGGACGCCCACAACGTCACCGAAGACGCGGACCTCGGCCTGCGCCTCGCCCGTTTCGGCTACCGGACAGCCCTGCTGCCCTCCGTCACATTCGAAGAGGCCAATTGCCGCCCGTGGCCTTGGGTGCGTCAGCGCAGCCGATGGCTCAAGGGTTACACGATGACCTACGCAACACATATGCGGCGTCCAATCCGTCTTTGGAGAGCACTCGGGGCGTGGAAGTTCCTCGGTGTGCAGGTGCTCTTTCTTGGCACCATTCTGCAATTCGGGCTCGCACCACTCCTTTGGTCTTTTTGGCTCCTCACGCTCGGCCTGCCGCACCCGCTCGCTCCCTTAGTGACGCCAGTGGTGGCAATTTTGATTTCTACGGGCTTTCTTCTGTCAGAGGTTATCTCCATCGCACTTGCGGCCTCGGCCGCGAGCCGCGCAGGCCATTCGCACTTGCTCCATTGGGCACCCACGCTGCACCTCTACTTCCCGCTCGCCGCACTCGCGATGTATAAGGGACTAAGGGAAATGATCTCCCGTCCCTTCTATTGGGACAAGACAAGCCATGGTCATAGCATGAACCGCGCCGCGCCTAGCCGTCGCGTCCTTCAACGGCAGTCGCATCGAGTTTGAGCCGTGTCACGAATGCACGCGAGATATGCTCACGCAGCGCAGCCGCCGCTCCATCCCCGTCGCCGGCCTCGATGGCACTGACAATCGCCTCATGCTCCGCCAGCGCATCCTGCCCCCGACCCTCCGCCGCTAGCGAAGTGGTCGCCAACAATGCCATCGAACGGTGCACCAAATCCAACTGCTGCACCAAAAAGCGGTTATGACTCGCCAGATGGATCTGCTTGTGGAACCGCTTGTTCGCACGGCTCAGCGCGGACGGATCTCCGATCAGTGCACGATCCTCGTCCAGCATATCGCGCAACACCCGCTTTTCTTCCGGCGTGGCATGACTGGCAGCCAGACGTGCGGCCAGCCCTTCCAGTTCACCGCGCACCACATAGAGCTCCGCCATCTGCGTGTGATCCAGCGAGGCAACGATCAGCGAGCGCCCGTCACGGGTCAGAAGGGATTGGGTTTCCAGCCGCTGCAACGCCTCGCGGATCGGGGTGCGCGACACACCAAATCTCTCCGCCAGATCGCTCTCCACTAGTCGGTCGCCCGGCTTGTAAACATGCGTGTCGATCGCTTCGAGGATCAAGTCATACGCATCGCGCTGCGGGGTCTTGGGGGCGGTCATAAGTCTCTCTCCGGCACTGACATACGACCATAGCCCTCTCGCCGCACCCGCTTCAAGCCAAACCGCTTGCGCCGCGCCAATTTGCCTCCTACCCATGGCCCATGGTTGCAGCACATTTCACTCATGTCCGGGCTTGGGTCTTTGATCTCGACAATACCCTGTATCCGCCCGAAGCCCGCCTCTTCGACCAGATCGAAGTGAAAATGACCGCCTTTGTACAATCCGCTCTCGGCGTGACACGCGAACGGGCCGATTTTTTACGTGCCGATTACTGGCGGCGCTACGGCACAACGCTCGCGGGCCTGATGAACGAACACAACGTCGATCCCGGTCCCTATCTCCACGAAGTCCACGAGATCGACATGAGCCACCTCACCCCCGATCCGGAACTGGCAAGCCTCATCACCCGGCTGCCCGGTCGCCGGATCGTCTATACCAACGGCACCGAACCCTACGCGCGCCGCGTTCTGGCGGCACGCGGGCTCTCGGATGTGTTTGATGCGGTCTACGGAGTCGAACACGCCGATTTCCGCCCCAAACCGGAACAGGCCGCATTCGAAGCCGTCTTTGCGCTGGATGGGCTCGCGGCAGATCAGGGAGCGATGTTCGAAGACGACGTCCGCAACCTCGCAGCGCCCCACGCCATGGGAATGCGCACGGTTCATGTGGGGCCAGAGCCCTTACCTGCCGATCACATCCATCACCACACCGATGATCTCGCGGCCTTTCTGTCGCAGCTGGTCTGAGCCCCCTTCCCGTCAGCCCCCACGCGGATTATGTCTGACCCATGGACATTTCGACGACAGATATTCTGATCTCCGGCGGCGGGGTCGCCGGCCTCTCTGCCGCTGCCGCCTTCGGCAGCGCCGGGTTTGATGTCGTCATCGTCGATCCCGCGCCGCCCATAACAGACGAACACGCAAAAGGCGCCGACCTGCGCACCACCGCCTTTCTGCAGCCAGCACGGGACTTCCTTGATGCAGCAGGGCTCTGGTCCAGGCTTGCGCCTCACGCCAGCGCCCTTCAGGTCATGCGTATTGTCGATGCTGGCGGTGCGGCCACCGAACCCCGCGTGACCCGCGATTTCAACGCCGATGACATTTCATCGGCCCCTTTCGGCTGGAACCTGCCAAACTGGCTCCTGCGCCGAGAAATGGTCGCACGGCTTGATGAGCTGCCAAACGTGCGCTTCCTCCCCGGGACGGGATTTTCGAAAATCCTCACCCGCGAGCGCGAAGCCCGCGTCACCTTGAGCGATGGTCAGCATTTCCGCGCCCGCCTTGTTATCGGCGCAGACGGTCGGAACAGCCCCGTCCGGCAGGCCGTCGGCATTGGCGCCAAGACAACCCGTTACGGGCAAAAGGCCGTCACCTTCGCGGTGACCCACAATGCGCCGCATGACAACGTATCGACCGAGGTTCACCGAACTGGCGGCCCCTTCACGCTGGTCCCCCTCCCCGATCATGAGGGGCGCCCTTGTTCGGCGGTCGTCTGGATGACCCACGGGCCAGACGCCCAGCGCCTCGCCACCTTGCCCGAAGCCGACTTCGACGCCGAAGCCACGGAACGCTCTGCAGGTGTCTACGGCCCGCTGTCCCTCGCCTCACCGCGAATGGTGTGGCCGATCATCAGCCAGATCGCGGACCGCATGACCACAGAACGTGTCGCGCTGGTCGCAGAAGCCGCCCATGTCGTTCCCCCAATCGGAGCGCAGGGTTTGAATATGTCGCTGGCAGACCTTTCGTGCCTGCTCGACCTCGCCACCGCGCGGCGTGAAGGGCTGGGCGATCGCAAAATGCTCGATGCCTACCACCGCCGCCGTCACCCCGAAGTCATGTTGCGCGTGCGCGGTGTGGATGCCCTCAATCGTGCATCCATCGCAGGCAGCCCGACCCTCCGTGATCTCCGCGCGAAGGGGATAGAGACCCTATATGGCCTCGCTCCCGTCCGGCGTGGATTGATGCGCCTTGGTCTTGGCGCGCGTGGCTAGGCCTCAGAGAACCTTGTCACAAACAGCCTTCAGCTTCGCCAGCGTCCCGTCGACATCGTAGAGCTTGTCCAGGCCAAACAGCCCCAAACGGAATGTGCGGAAGTCGTCCGGTTCATCGCACTGGAGCGGCACACCCGCCGCAATCTGCATCCCTTCGGCGGCAAATTTCTTGCCGTTCTGAATGTCGGGATCATCGGTGTAGCTTACCACAACGCCCGGCGCGCCGAACCCGTCCGCAGCGACAGAGCGAATGCCCTTGTCCGCCAGCATCTTTCGCACCCCGTTGCCCAGCGCCCACTGCGCGTCCTTGAGCTTTGCGAAACCGCACTCCTGCGTTTCCTTCATCGTGTCACGAAACGCCCGCAATCCATCCGTCGGCATCGTCGCATGATAGGCATGGCCGCCATTTTCATAGGCTTTCATGATGTCAGCCCATTTCTTTAGATCAATCGCGAAACTGTTCGAGGTTGTTTCCGCCAGTCGCGCCCATGCCCTCTCGGACATCATCACCAACCCGGCCGATGGGGTCGAAGACCAGCCCTTTTGCGGGGCCGAAATCAGTACATCCACGCCTGTCGCCTTCATATCGACCCATGCACATCCCGAAGCGATGCAATCCAGCACCATCAGCGCACCCACATCATGCGCCGCCGAAGCCAATGCCGTTACATAATCATCCGGCAATATGATGCCTGCGCTGGTTTCCACATGCGGCGCAAATACAACGTCCGGCTTTGCCGCATGGATCTCGACCACAGCCTCCTCAATAGGCACAGGCGCAAATGGCGCACGGGTGTCATTCCCGGCTTGGCGAGCCTTCATGACGGTCGTGGTTTCCGCAAACCCGCCCGCCTCGAAAATCTGGGTCCAGCGATACGAAAACCAACCATTGCGCACGATCAGCGCATGCGCACCAGCCCCGAACTGTCGCGCAACGGCCTCCATGCCATAGCTGCCCCCACCCGGGACAAGTGCCACATGATCGGCATGGTACACCTCCTTCAACATCGCATTGATATCCAGCATCACCTGCTGAAACGCCTTGCTCATGTGATTAAGTGACCGGTCAGTAAAGACCACAGAAAATTCCATCAGACCGTCGGGATCTACCTGCGACATCGTATTCCTCCTGCGCATTTCGCCACAGCTAACCCTGCGACCCTCGGATTGGCAAACACAAAGCGCGTGGCACGCCCTCAGATCGGCCCCGGTCGCCTCTCCTCGCTCAAGAGCACATTGGCCTCGACATTTCCAACCCCGGGCAGTGTCATGATCCGTCGCCGCAGCACCCGCTCGAAATCGGCAAGATCCCGCGCCACAACCCGCAGCCGGTAATCGTATAGCCCCAGCACATGCTCCACTGTCTGCACCTCTCGGATCGCCGTGACCGCCCGCTCGAAATCCTCAAGGCTCACCCGTCCCTTCGTCGCCAGCTTCACGCCCAGAAAAACGGTCACCCCGAAGCCCAGCCGCTCTTGATCCAGCACCAGCCGCTGTCCTGCCAGAACACCTTCATCCTGCAGCCGTTTCAGCCGTCGCCACGCGGCAGGCTGCGAGAGGCCAAACCGCCGGCCCAACGCACTCGCCGACTGTGTCGCATCTTCCGCCAATGCCCTTAGTAGCTTTCGGTCAATCGAATCCAGTTCCATCACAACGGCAACTCCCGATCCATTTTCACGGTAGAAACCGTCATCAGTGCCTCGATGTCGGCAATATGCGGCAATGTGAGAATGCGTTCGCGGTAAATGCGCTGGTAATGCGCCAAATCACGGGCCACCAAATGCAGCCGCACATCCACTTGCCCCAGAAATGTCTGCAACTCGATCACCTCCGGCACATCACGCGCGGCCGCGAGGAAATCGTCAAATGCTCGCGGCGCGGTCTTGTCCAGCGTTACCCGCAATGACACCCGCACAGCAAAGCCCAGCGCCTGCCAGTCAATGACCGCCTCTTGCCCCTTGATCACGCCCTCTTCTCGCAATCGTTCCAGCCGCCGCGTCGCCCGCCCCACGCTCAAATCGCACCGTTCTGCCAGTTCCGGCAGGGACAATGTCGGATCGGACTGCAAATGACGAAGTATTCGGCGATCTAGATCATCAAGCATGAAAAATCTAATAATTATATTATTATCGAATAACAATCTCGAAAAAATCGGAGTTTATTACCAAATCTCTCTCGAACATCTCCCGTTCGCGCCCTATTGTCCGCCCATCGAAATTCATGGACAAGGAGCGCCAACATGCGCGTCTACTACGATCGCGATTGCGATGTGAACCTCATCAAAGACAAGAAAGTCGCCATCCTCGGCTACGGCTCGCAGGGCCACGCCCACGCGCTGAACCTTCGCGACAGCGGCGCCAAGAACCTCGTCGTCGCCCTGCGCGAAGGCTCCCCCTCCGCCGCCAAAGCCGAAGGCGAAGGCCTTCAGGTCATGGGCATCGCCGAAGCCGCTGCTTGGTGTGACGTGATCATGTTCACCATGCCCGACGAACTTCAGGCCGATACCTACAAGAAATACGTCCACGACAACCTCCGCGAAGGCTCCGCCATTGCGTTTGCACACGGCCTGAACGTCCATTTCGGCCTGATCGAGCCGAAGCCCGGCGTTGACGTCATCATGATGGCCCCCAAAGGCCCGGGCCACACCGTCCGTGGTGAATACACCAAAGGCGGCGGCGTTCCCTGCCTCGTCGCAGTGCATCAGGACGCAACCGGCAAGGCGATGGACATCGGCCTGTCTTACTGCTCCGCCATTGGCGGTGGCCGTTCTGGGATCATCGAGACCAACTTCCGTCAGGAATGTGAAACCGACCTCTTCGGCGAACAGGCCGTTCTTTGCGGCGGTCTGGTCGAGCTTATCCGCATGGGCTTCGAAACCCTCGTAGAGGCCGGCTACGAGCCCGAGATGGCCTATTTCGAGTGCCTCCACGAGGTCAAGCTGATCGTAGACCTCATCTACGAAGGCGGTATTGCAAACATGAACTACTCGATCTCCAATACGGCCGAGTATGGTGAATATGTCTCCGGTCCGCGCATCCTGCCCTACGACGAGACCAAAAAGCGCATGAAAGACGTTCTGACCGACATCCAGACCGGCAAATTCGTGCGTGACTTCATGCAGGAAAACGCTGTCGGCCAGCCGTTCTTCAAGGCAACCCGCCGGATCAACGACGAGCACCAGATCGAACAGGTCGGCGAGAAGCTCCGCGCCATGATGCCGTGGATTTCCAAAGGCAAAATGGTCGACAAGTCAAAGAACTAATCGACTGTTAGATACTCACGAAACAGCCCGCCGAATGGCGGGCTGTTTTCGTTTGCGCTCTAGCCATCGACCAGAGCCTGAATGTCTCGCGCCAGCCGGTCACGCAAGGCGGCACGCTCGTCCTCATGTTCCGGGACCACCCGCAAGACCCGCACCATCAGATCGACGCCGCTGACCGTCATGATGATCATTGCCGCGCGGGTCTTGGCCTCCGGCCCACGCAGCTTTTCGGCTATCGCATCAATGAATTGCTGACGCAGACGATCCCGCGCCTTCGCAGTCACAGCCTCATTTCCACTGGAGCGGATTACAGCGAGGATCGGGTCGGCGGCTTTCTCCGGCAAACCGTCAAAATAGTAACCCGCAATGCGGGCGCCAAATGTCGCCATATCCTGTGAAAGCAGCGACTTGATCGAAAGCATGGGCAAAACTGAGGCTTCAAACAGCCCCTTTTTCGAGCCGAAATACCTGCTGATCAGCGCCACGTTGACGCCGGCCCGATCCGCAATTTCGCGCGTGCTGGCCCCGTCATAACCCCGCTGCGAAAAAAGCTGTGCGGCCGCAGTCACGATCGCCGCAGCTGTCGCCTCCGAATCCCTTCGTCTGGATTTCGCACTCTCCATCCCGCCGCCTCCTGCTTTGGTAATTTTTGTAAACAGTTGTTGACAAGTCGTCAAACACCCCTCATGTAAACAAGCGATTACAAAACAACAGGAGCAATCATGTCTGATGTCCCCATTGATACGACCCGCCCCGTCCTGGTCACCGGCGCAACAGGCTATGTCGCGGGCTGGATCATCAGGCGCCTGTTGGAAGAAGGCGTAACTGTCCACGCCACCGTCCGAGATCCGTCCGACACCGCAAAAGTCGGCCATCTCGTTGAGATGGGTGCATCCCTCCCCGGAGAAATCAAGCTATTCAAGGCCGATCTCCTCCAACCGGGAAGCTTCGACGAAGCCATGAAAGACTGCGCCATCGTCATGCACACCGCCTCCCCCTACAAACTGAACGTTGATGATCCCCAACGCGATCTCGTTGACCCCGCGCTGAAAGGCACCCGCAACGTGCTTGAAGCCGTCAGCCGCACAGAAACCGTGACCCGTGTTGTGCTCACATCCTCCTGTGCCGCAATCTACGGCGATACCGCAGATTGCGACGATGCACCCGGCGGCATCCTCACGGAAGATGTCTGGAATACCACCTCCTCCGTTGACCACATCCCCTACAGCTACTCCAAGACCGTCGCCGAACGCGCCGCATGGGACATGGCCGAGGCTCAGGATCGCTGGCGCCTTGTCGCTATGAATCCTGCCGGCATTTATGGTCCGTCGGTCGGTGGCCCGATCCCGACAAGCGAGTCATTCAACCTCGTCCGCCAGATCGCAGGCGGTGAATTCAAATCCGGCGCACCGCATCTTGAAACGGGCAAGGTCGACGTGCGCGACGTTGCCGAGGCCCACCTGCGCGGCGCGTTTCTGCCCGATGCCGAGGGCCGCCATATCCTCGCCGAGAAAGCCGGAACGATCCTCGAAATGGGTGCGGCCATCAGCGCCGCCTATCCCGATGCCCCCGTGCCACGCCGCACCATGCCGAAATGGCTGATCTGGCTCATCGGCCCGATGGTTAACAAGGCGCTCACCCGCAAAACCGTGACCCGCACCATCGGCCACCACTGGCGCGCAGACAACAGCAAGGCACGCAATCAATTAGGCCTCACCTTCTCGAACACTGACAAAGCTCTGGTCGAAATGTACGAACAAATGCGCGATGCTGGGCTCTTTGCAAAATAACCGCCCGTATTGACCGCACAACTCTGATGGACAGCCGTTGAATGCCATGCTCAAACACCGGCATGACAATGGCACCCACACCATCCAACTGGCTTTCGATTCTCGCTCTCGGTCTGATCTGGGGCGGGACGTTTATGGTCGTGTCCATTGCACTCGAAGGTTACGGTCCAATCACCGTTGCCTGCGCCCGCACGACCCTCGGCGCAATCGCGCTCCTCACCGCCCGCGTTATTATGCGTCGCCCCATGCCCGCCCGCAGCGACATCAAACTGTGGCGCTACATTGCAATAATCGGCGTTCTCAGCACCGCCTTCCCCTTCATGCTTCTGAGCTGGGGGCAGCAATATGTTCCGTCCGCTTTTGCCGGAATCTCCATGTCGGCGGTTCCCTTGATGATCCTGCCACTGGCGCATTACTTCTCTGACGAACGTCTCTCGATCCGCAAATTCACAGGTGTTTTCTTTGGCTTTATCGGCGCGGTCGTGCTTATCGGGCCCGGTGTCATGCAGCTGGGTCAGGGAACCGAACCACTGGCACAGATCGCATGCCTCGGAGCCGCGCTCTGCTACGCGCTCTCCTCGATCCTGACGCGGCGCTGTCCGCCTGTCGATCCGGTGACCCTCTCGGCTTTAGCGCTGGCGATGGGCGCGATCGTTCTCGTGCCATCCATGTTGATTTTCGAAGGTGTGCCCCAATGGGTCGGCGCGCGCAGCAGCCTCGCCATCCTGTTTCTGGGCTTCTTCCCCACAGCGCTGGCAACGCTTCTCCGCGTGCAGGTGATCCGCACGGCCGGTTCGGTCTTTATGACCTTGGTCAACTATCAGGTGCCGCTCTGGTCCATGATTTTCGGCGCTTGGGTGCTGTCCGAAGACCTCCCCCTGCGTTTCTTCGCCGCTCTGGCGCTGATCCTCATCGGTCTCGCCGTCAGCCAGCTTGCAGGCATCACACGCTGGTTCCTGCCACGCGCCTGATCAGCTCGCAGCCGCTTCGACCTCTGCGACAATTCCGTCCACCACCTGCACGAGCAGCGCCTCGTCCTCGCACTCGGCCATGACCCGCACCAGCGGTTCGGTTCCCGATTTGCGGATCAGCAGGCGACCCTTTCCGCTCAATAACCCTTCCGCATCCGCAATGACCTTGCGCACGGTGTCGGCGGTCATCGGATCGGCCCCCGCGCCATAGCGCACGTTCTTGAGCATCTGCGGCACAGTCTCGAATTGCCGACGCAAAGCGCTTGCAGGTTGCCCTGTCTCGACCATCGCGGCAAGAAACTGCAGACCCGCCAACAGACCATCGCCCGTCGTCGCGAAATCGGTCATCACGATATGACCCGATTGCTCGCCGCCCAGATTGTAGCCGCCTGCCCGCATCGCCTCGACCACATAGCGATCACCCACCTGTGTCCGGTGAAGCCCGATCCCGTTTGCCGCCAGATGCCGCTCCAGCCCGAGGTTCGACATCACTGTCGCCACCAGCGCATCCCCCGCCAGCCGCCCGCTCTTGGCCCAACGGGTCGCCATCAGCGCCATGATCTGATCGCCGTCGGCCACCTGACCGGTCTCATCAATGATCATGATCCGGTCCGCATCACCATCCAGACACAGGCCCACATCCGCGCCATGCGCACAGACAGCCTCAGCCGCCAGCTGCGGCGCGGTCGATCCGCAGCCATCATTGATGTTATAGCCATTGGGCGCCACACCCACGGGGATCACCTCGGCACCCAGCTCCCAAAGCAGCTCCGGCGCCGCGCGATAGGCTGCCCCGTTTGCACAATCCACTACGACCTTCAGCCCCTTCAGCGTCTGCCCTGAGGGAAAGGTCGACTTCAATCGCTCGTTATACCGAAATCGCCCGTCATCAATCCGCTGCGCCCGCCCGATATTCTCTGATTTGGCAGGTTCGATCTCACCCTCCAGAAGCGCCTCGATCTCGGCCTCCGCCGCATCTGAGAGCTTGAAGCCATCCGGCCCGAAAAACTTGATCCCATTGTCATGGTGGGGGTTGTGGCTGGCCGAGATCATGATTCCGACATCCGCCCGCATCGATGTGGTCAAAAGCCCCACCGCAGGCGTCGGCACAGGGCCAAGTAGTAGCACATTCATCCCGGTCGAGGTCAGCCCGGCCGTCAGCGCGTTCTCGAACATATATCCCGACAAACGCGTATCCTTGCCAATCACCACGCGATGCCCGTTCATCCCGTCATTTCGGAAAAAACGCCCTGCGGCGGCACCCAGCTTCAGCGCCATTTCCGCCGTCATCGGATAGGCATTCGCCCGCCCGCGCACACCGTCGGTTCCGAAAAATTTACGCCCCATTCAAACAGCCCCACTCAATGCCAGTTGCAGGCTCAGCGCCTGTCTCGTCTCCAATACATCATGTACCCGCAGGATCTGGACGCCTTGCGTCACGCCCCACAGCGCCACCGCCACCGATCCTGGCATCCGCGCGGCCATCTCCGGCGCATCTGAAATCTCACCAATAAACCGCTTCCGCGACGCCCCCAAAAGGATCGGTGCGCCCAGCGAATGAAACAGCGACAGCCCGCGAAGCAAAGTCACGTTATGTTGCAATGTTTTACCAAATCCAATTCCCGGATCTACGACCACCCGCGCACGCGGAATACCAGCCGCCTCAGCCGCCTGTATCCGCTCTTCCAGAAAATCATACACATCCAGCAGAACATCGTCATAGCGCGGATCGTCCTGCATATTCTCGGGTCGGCCCTTGGCATGCATCAGGCACACCGGCAGCCCCGCATCGGCTGTCACCCCCGCCAGCGCCGGATCAAAAGTAAAAGCCGCAACGTCATTGACCAGCGTCGCCCCCGCCGCAATCGCGGCCTTGGCGACATCCGCTTTCCGCGTATCGATCGAAATCGGGATAGCCGATCCCGCCCGCACAGCAGCAATCACCGGCTCGGTGCGGCTGATTTCCTCTGAAATCGCGACTTCCTGCGCCCCCGGGCGCGTGCTTTCCCCGCCGATATCAATGATGGCCGCACCTGCCGCCTCCATCGCCTGCGCTTGTGCCAGCGCCGCCTCCGCACCCATAAACAACCCGCCATCTGAAAAACTGTCCGGCGTCACATTCAGGATGCCCATGATCTGCGGGCGGTCCATCGCCATGCCCGCAACGGGCGCGCGCGGGTCGGTCAGCCGCGACAGAACACTCTCGGGCAGATCCTTGACCGGTACGATCCACGGATCACGTCCGCGTTCGAGCCGTTCGGCATGGGTGAACCAGCACCATCCGTTGCCCAGCGTCAGCGCTTCAATCGGCCGGTGTAGATCGGTCTGCAACAGCGGTCGGTAATAGACGCTCACAACACGGCCTCCTCTGTCACCGATACAGCACGCACCGGCACATCACAGTCAGGGGCCGCAGCACCGATGACCAGCAATTCCGCCGCCTGCATCTGCCCCGCAAACCACGCCACCAAAGCCATCGCATCGCGCGGGCTGGCGGATGGCCCATCGACCGCGTCCAAAACGATCTTGGACGGTGCCCAGACACAAACCTGCCCGTTCTTCATCGCCCAATCCAGCTCGGTGCGGGTGCCAACCACCATACATCGTTTATCCCGCGCCGCCAAAATCCACGCATTCTGCTCAATCGCCAGAAGATCGACCCGTCGCTGTGCAAGTGCGTTCCCGGTCTGAGGCGCGGCCACTTCGGAGGCTCCCACACAAATGATCAGCGGCGCCGCGTCCGCCGCCAATGCATCGATCCAGCCACCCAATTTCGGTGCTTCAATCGCCGCATTCGAGAGATAGACAACACGCGGATGCGGTGGCTCTTCATGGGCCTGCCCAGCGCTGGCCTCCTCACCCTTCGCCCGGACAATCTCAACGCCCAGCGAAAACGGTCCCCGATCCAGCTTTTCGATCCGCACAAACACGCGCAGCGCCTGTGGCTCATGTAAAATCCGCTCCGCAACCCGCGCCGCCAACGTCTCAAGCAGATTCAGCCGCTCCGCCTGCAACTCAATACCAATCGCCTCGGTTACCTTGTCATAGGACAGGATGCGGTCCACATCGTCATCAATCGGACCAAGCGGCGTCACCTCGACAACGACGTTGAAACGCACTCGCTGCAAATGCCCGCGCTCCTGTTGAAACGCACCGATTTCAACTTCGACGACATAGTCACGCAGACTGATCCGGTCGCAGGGCTGGGTCGCACTTGCCTCGGCCCTCTCGCTCGGATGCGCAAAGGCCATACGGATTTCATCAGACATGGGGCAGCCCCTCCCTCGCAGTTGTCGGGGGCATACTAGCCCGTCGCTGCATGCTCAAGTGTTCGGTAAACGACGGCTGATCAGTTGGACGCGGTGCGCGTGGGCATCCGGTAGAAATGATGCACACCAATCGTCGCCGTCCGCGCAAACCTGCGCGACCACGACGGGCTGACCCAATTCGCATGGTAATGGGTTGCGCCTTCGGTCAGCTCTGTCTCAGCGCCATCCATCAACAGGCGCGCGACCTTTCCGACCAGAACCCATGCCTTCGGTTCTGAGACTGTCTCCAGTCGCCCGTCACATGTGTAGGTGAACTGGCATGCGAATTTCCGACCTGTGCCCTGATTGACCACACGGCAGACAGTATCAGGAAACGAAGCGCTCTCGACGCGATTGAGGATCACTTCACCGACAGCAAACATACCCGGAATGCTTTCACCACGCGCTTCGAAATACAGTGCTTCCGTGAGACACTCCCACTGAGGGCCCCCATCGGCACGCGGCATCTCGGCCAGAAACGCGCGGTCATAGGGGAATTCGGTCGCAGACCCATCGGCCCGAGGCGGTGCGGTCAGAGCGTTCAGTCGCGATGACGGCACCACCGAAAGGGCCTGCCGCTCCTGCCCCAGAAGTGCGCCCAGCCGGTCGGCCAGCCCTTCTTCTGCGGTCGCGACACTGCCGGCGACCCCGATCATCATGCCGCTCAATACAACGCGGCGCACCCACTTACCGAACCGTGAAAGAGTCATCGACCCATCCGTCAAGCACGCGATCTGCCTCGCGCAAGCGAGCCGTCCTTAGGGGAAATCCGCCATTACGTCTAGACTTTCACACTGCGACCTATCCGCCTGCGCGACAAGCCATCCAGATATGGGCGCAATACGGGCCACACACCCTAAATCTGGGCACCCAGTTTTTCACCAATGGCAAGCTGGGCAGCGGAAAGTCGCGCAACCGGCACCCTGAAAGGAGAGCAAGACACATAGTCAAAGCCCTGCGCACGGCAAAATTCGATCGCGGACCGGCTACCGCCATGCTCCCCGCAGATCGAAAGCACCACATCGGCCCGCCGTTTGCGGCCCCGTTCCGCGCCAATGGAAAGCAATTCCCCCACCCCGTCGATATCGAGGCTGTGGAACGGATCTTCCTCATAGACATGCGCATTCACATAGGCAGACATAAACCGCCCCGCATCGTCCCGCGACAATCCATAGGTCATCTGAGTAAGGTCATTTGTGCCGAACGATAGAAACGCCGCGTGTTCGGCGATGTCATCGGCCCGCAGCGCAGCACGCGGCGTCTCGACCATCACCCCCAGCCGATAGGCGAAATCCTTGCCCGTTTCCGCCTTTACCGATGCCGCAACCGCATCCACCCGTGTCTTCACCAGTTCGACCTCGCGCATCGCACTGACGAGCGGGATCATGATCTCCGGCACCACAGGCGCGCCTTTTGTGCTCGCGGCGACGGTCGCCTCGAAAATCGCCCGCGCCTGCATCTCGTAGATTTCCGGCACGGTGATCCCCAGCCGGACCCCCCGAAGCCCCAGCATCGGATTGTATTCACTCATCGTCTCAACCCGTGCCGTGACATCCGAAAGCGGCAGCGCCAACTGGTCCGCTAATTCCCGAAGCCCTGCCTTGTCGGACGGTAGAAACTCATGCAAGGGCGGGTCGAACAGGCGGATACAAACGGGCTGCCCCTGCATGATCTCAAAGAGCTCGGTAAAATCTCCGCGTTGCATCGGTAACAGCCGCTCCAACACGGCTTTGCGCTCCTCCGCACTATCGGCAAAGATCATCTCGCGCATCACGCCAAGGCGATCCCCTTCAAAGAACATATGCTCCGTCCGGCACAGCCCGATCCCTTGCGCCTTGAAATTCCGCGCCGTCTGCGCGTCAGCAGGCGTGTCGGCATTGGCACGCACACCAATATCGCGGAACTCGTCGGCCCACGTCAGCAGCGTCTTGAACGCATCATCAAGCTGCGCCTCCAGCATCGCGGCCTGCCCGTTCAGGATCTCCCCCGTGGTGCCGTCCACCGTGATCACATCACCCGCAGCGAAAACCCGCCCGCGCGGGCCGATAAAGGCCTTAGTCTTGCGGTCAAATGTCAGGTCAGATGCCCCCACCACGCAAGGAAGGCCCAAACCACGCCCGATCACCGCCGCATGGCTGGTAATGCCACCGCGCACCGTAATCACCGCCTGCGCCGCATGCATCCCGCGAATGTCCTCTGGCGTTGTCTCGCGCCGGATCAGAATACACGCCTCTCCCCGCGCAGCACTAGCTTGCGCGTCATCGGCGGTAAAAACGATCTTCCCTGTCGCAGCTCCCGGACTGGCCCCGATCCCCTTGGCAATCAGGTCTCGCGCGGCCTTCGGGTCCACCTGCCGGTGCAACAATTCGCCCAGCGCCGTCGGCGTCACCCGCATCAGCGCCTCTTCACGCGGGATCACTTGATCCTCGGCCAGCGCCACCGCCACCCGCACCATCGCGCGGCTCGAGCGCTGCACCCGCACCGCGTCCAAAATCCTAAGCTTGCCCTGATCGACCACAAACTCGATCTGCATCTCCTCGCGCAGCCGTTTGCGCGAAATGTCCCCGAGCGCCAACAGCTCCGCAAAGATCTCCGGCATCTGCTCTTCGACCGATGGTCCACGTTCATCTTTGGTCAGGAACAGCGCGCCAGACCCCGCCGTCAGCGCCTCACGTCCCTGGCTCTGGCTCAGGTAGCGCCCCGTGATCCGCTGCTCGCCTGTCGCCTCGTCGATGAACTGGATCACGCCTGAGCCGCATTCCCCCGGCCCCACACCCAGCGCCATTTCCTGCACAACAAGCCCCAGTCCTGCATCCGCCGGCGCACCCCGCGCCTGCCTCAACAGCCGTGCGGATGTGCCATCCCACGCCCGCGCCATCGAGCGCAGCACTTCCGATAACTGCTCTGATGGGCTCTGCGGGAAGGTTTCGTCAGTCTCGTATTCATAGGCATCAAGCGCAGCCTGAAGCGCAGCCGCAGTCGGCGTCTCAGGCAAATCAAACGCATCAGGGTCGAGCCGCGCCACATGCACCGCGTAGGACTGGATAAACCGCAGGTAAAGCGCCGTCGCCGCCGCTTCGCCGATCTCGTCGATCATCGCCACGTATTTCTTGTCATTCATGCCGATGTTCAGGATTGCACCCGGCCCACCCCAATCAGGGTCTTGGCTGGACGGCCGCACAGATAGCAGCGGCGCATCACCGAAAGGTGCCATGATCGCGGCCATATCCGGCAACGTGCCATGAGCGATCCCAAGAACCGCGCCAAAAGACAGCGCCACCGTCGTCGGCACTGGCATGTCCAACCGCACCAACCGCTGAAGGCATTTCGCCCGCCCGCCATGCACAGCAGGCGACATCGCCGCAGTCGCGGTGATCAGGGTAATCGGTTCGAATCGGCGTTCTTTCTGCACTGCAGCGCTCCCATGGAATGGGCAGAGCATAGGCAGCTTCCGATTCGCGGCAAGGGAAACTTCGGAAAAACTGAGAGTTTTCCTAGCCTTCGACCTGCCGCAAATCCGCGACCGAGAGACAGATGCTGCGAATGCGAGATAGCAGGTTCAGACGGTTCCGCCGCACCACCTGATTGTCGCTGTTCACCTGCACCGCCTCAAAGAACGCATCAATCGGCGCGCGCAACTGTGCCATCGCTCCCATCGCGGCCGCAAAATCCTGCGCCGCCATGGCCGGTGTAATCGCTGCCTCCGCCTTATCCAGCGCCGCAAAAAGCGCCTTCTCCGCATCTTCTTCGGCAAATTTCGGATCAGCGCCAAAAGAATATTCCACGCCGTCCTTTTCCTCGGCCTGCGTCAGAATATTGTTCGCGCGCTTGAACCCTTGCAGCAGGTTCTCACCGTCATCGGTCGTCAGAAACGCCCCCAATGCCTCGGCCCGCTTGACCAACAGCGCCAAATCATCCGCCCCGTCCATCGCGATACAGGCATCAATCACATCATGCCGCACGCCCTGATCCCGCAGGAAGACCTTGAGCCGGTCATGGAAAAAAGAAAGCAGATCATTGATGTCGGCGAATGCTTCGACTTTCCCCGCGTCTCGTTTCCCTACAATCTCAGATGCTTGAGCAAAGAGCGGCAGTAATGGCAACGTCAGCCCGTTCACCAGCACCAGCCGGATCACCCCCAGCGCCGCGCGGCGCAGGGCAAACGGGTCTTTTGATCCCGTGGGCTTCTCGTCAATCGCCCAGAATCCCGTCAGCGTGTCCAGCTTGTCCGCCAGCGCCACAGCGACCGAGACAGGCGCTGTCGGCACGTCATCTGACGGACCAAGCGGCGAGTAATGTGCCTCGCACGCCGCCGCGACCTCCGCCGGAAGACCCGCTGCCTCGGCGTAGTACCGCCCCATCAACCCCTGCAATTCGGGGAATTCATAAACCATCTCGGAGGACAGATCGGCCTTCGCCACTTCCGCCGCCTGCACTGCAAGTGCCGCATCCGCACCCACCATAGGCGCAATCTCACCGGCCAGCGCGGCAATCCGCGCGATCCGCTCGGCTTGGCTGCCCAGCTTATTGTGGAAGGTCACATTGGCAAGGCTCTCCCGCCACGCGCCCATTCCTTCCTTGGCAATCCGCAGGTCATTCTCCCAGAAGAACTTCGCATCCGACAACCGCGCCGCCAGCACCTTTTGGTTGCCCGCGAGGATCGTCGCGCCGTGATCGGCAGTTTCCATATTCGCCACGGTCACGAACTTCTCGATCCGGCCCGTTTTCGGGTTCCGCACGCTGAAGAACTTCTGATGCTCTTTCATCGAGGTCTGCAACACCTCCGGTGGCAGGCCCAGAAACGCGTCATCAATCGCACCAAGCAGCACCACGGGCCATTCCACCAGCCCAGAAACCTCAGCCAAAAGGCCTTTGTCCTCAACGACTTCCAAACCCTGCGCAAAGGCCTGATTGGTCGCGTCGTGCCAGATCATCTCGGCCCGTTCCTCGGCCCGCAGAACAACCTTCGCCCGCTTCAATTTGGCCTCGTAGTCGTCAAACCCAGTCACGCGGAAGGCATCCCCCGCCATAAACCGATGCCCGCGCGTCGTGTCGCCTGCCACGATGCCGTCGATCTCCAGCGGTACGACTTGCGCACCCTGTTCATCGCTCATCAGGCAGATGATCGAATGCAGCGGCCGCACCCAGCGCAGGCTCCCCGCGCCCCAGCGCATGGATTTCGGCCATGGGAAATTGCGCACGGCCTTTTCCAGCACCTCGGCCAAAATCTCCGCCGCCGACCGTCCCGGCTTCTCGATCACAGCGAAATAAACCTGCCCCTTTTTCTCGTCGCGGACCTCAAGCTGCTCCTTGTTCAGCCCCGTCGCCCGCAGGAACCCTTCAATCGCCTTCTCCGGCGCATCGACACGCGGCCCTTTGCGCTCCTCGCGCACCGGCTTGCTTGCCGCCGTCAGCCCGTCGATCGACAGCGCCAGGCGCCGTGGCGTCGAGAATGCCGCCACGCCAGCATAGGTCAGACCGGCTTCCACCAATCCGTTGGTGACTAGCGATTTCAGGTCATCCGCCGCTTTGCGCTGCATACGCGCGGGGATTTCCTCGGAAAACAGTTCGATCAGAACGTCAGGCATCAGTTCGCCCCTCCGGGTGGTGTCGGACAGCCCTCAGGCGCGTCGTCGCCATCAAAGACGACCTCGCCACAGGCATTGATTTGATTCCAGCCAAAGCCGCGGCCATCGGGCATCACGGCAATCACACGGTCAATTCCATAGGTGATGTTCTCTTCGCCGAGAAATGCCACGGCCTCTCCGCTTTCCAGCGCAAGTCCGATCTCCTCGGCATCGAAACAGTCGAACCAGCCCGGCGCGACCAGCGGCTCGGCATCCTCGTAAATCGCGTAGGTTTCCGTCATCAACGCCACGCTCAGCGGCGTTTCAAAGCAGGACCGGAAACGGATCGGAGAACTATCACTGTCAATAGCCTTGAGGTTTTCCGTCAAAATTGACTCGGATTGCCCAGTATTCAGGTCATAAACTTTCACATTTCCAACATCAGCCGGATCGAGCTCTTCATAGAACGCATAGACCTGCAAATAATACATCGACACGCCCGCCCCGACGGCGCAGGCGACCAGAAGCACCGCGAGAAACTTTCCCATCATGCCACATACCCTCCGGCTTCGGTCTGCACGAAGGCATCCGCGCACAGCTTCGCCAGCGCCCGCACCCGCCCGATATAGGCCTGCCGCTCGGTGACCGAAATCACTCCGCGCGCATCGAGTAGATTGAACAGATGCGACGCTTTGATGCACTGGTCATAGGCCGGGTGCGCCATGATGATCCGCTTTCCGGTTTTCGGGTCTTCCACGGGCGCTTCCAGCAAGCGCTGGCACTCGGCTTCGGCATCCTCGAAATGGCGCAGGAGCTTCTCCGTATCCGCCACATCGAAATTGTGCCGCGAATACTCCTCTTCCGTCTGCCGGAACACATCGCCGTAGCGCAATGCTATCGGCGCATCTGGATCATTGAACGGCATCCCCATCACATGATCTACGCCCAGCACATACATCGCCAAACGCTCCAGTCCGTAGGTCAGCTCGCCGGAAACAGGATGGCAATCATGCCCGCCCACTTGCTGGAAATAGGTGAACTGGCTCACTTCCATCCCGTCGCACCAGACTTCCCACCCCAGCCCCCAGGCACCGAGCGTCGGGCTTTCCCAGTCGTCCTCGACAAATCGGATGTCATGCAGGTTGGCGTCGATGCCAATCGCTTCCAGCGACCCCAGATAGAGCGCCTGCAAATCCGGCGGGCTCGGTTTGATCAGCACCTGATACTGGTAGTAGTGCTGCAAGCGGTTCGGGTTCTCGCCGTAGCGCCCGTCCGTGGGGCGGCGCGATGGCTGCACATAGGCCGCAGCCCACGGCTGCGTGCCAAGGCTCCGCAACGTCGTCGCGGGGTGGAAGGTGCCAGCACCGACCTCCATGTCATAGGGCTGCAAAACAGCGCAGCCCTTCGCAGCCCAGTAGCTTTGAAGTCGCAGGATGATTTCCTGAAAGGAACGGGGTTTATCCGTCATTTTCGCCTCTTTTCGCGCCCGCTTTTGCGTCGCCCCGTTCCATATGCGGCGGGGGCGGCAGGGTCAATCGCGCCTTGTGTGCCACAGTTGCGCAAACTCCGCCATTTGGGTGCTGACTGCCCGAATTTCTCTGCTAGTTTCCCGTTCTAGGCAGGGTTACGCGCCCTGCGGCTGCAAAATTATTGGATCGGACCTTATGAAGCGCACCAGTCTATCGGTCTTGTTGTCGACCGTCCTCGCCGTTCAGGCTCATGCCCAAGACCCGTATTGGATTCAGGTTGAGGCCGAGCCCACCCTGACCGATGGTCAGTTCCGCGCCAACGATTACGATGCCACCTTTGACACGGTAAATGGCTTCCTGTCCGCCAGTGGCTGGTATTCCATCGCACTCGGCCCCTACGACCGTGACACAGCGGCTGACATGCTGCGCCGCCTCAAGTCGCAGGGCCTCATCCCCGGTGACAGCTTCCTGACGGACGGCGACCAGTTCCGCGAACGCTTCTGGCCCGCAAATGCACCGGCAGCAGCCAGCACAACCGACGCGCCCACGCTTGCCGCACCCGCAGCTGACCCTGCACCGATCACCCCGCCTGACGAAACCGTAGCTGAGGCCCGCGCGAGCGAGGCCACCCTCACCCGTATCGAGCGTGAAGAGCTGCAGATCGCCCTCCAGTGGGCCGGTTTCTACAATTCCGGTATCGACGGCGCTTTTGGGCGCGGCACACGCGCCGCCATGTCGGCCTGGCAAGCCGCCAACAATCACGAGGAAACCGGCGTCCTCACCACGGCGCAGCGGGCCGAGCTGCTCGGGCAGTATAACGCCGTTCTTGACGGGCTTGATCTGACGCTGGTCAGTGACAGCCGCGCCGGCATCGAAATGCTGCTGCCCCTCGGCGTAGTCGAGTTCGCCTCCTACGATCCGCCATTCGCGCGGTTCGACACAACCGGAGACATTGATGCCCAAGTGCTCCTGATCTCCCAGCCGGGCGACAGCGCCACCCTCGCCGCTCTTTATGAAATCCTGCAAACCCTCGAAATCGTGCCGCCTGAGGGCGCGCGCAGCCGCCGCACCTCCAGCTTTTCCATAGAAGGCATGAACAGCCGCATTCACACCCATATTCAGGCAGCGACGGACGGACGCGTGGTCAAAGGCTTCGCACTCGTCTGGCCCGCTGGTGACGAAGAGCGCCGCAGCCGCCTCCTAACCGAGATGCAGCAAAGCTACCGCGAGCTGTCCGGTGCGCTTGACCCCAGCGCAGTGCCCGTCGACGAGAACCAGTCGATCGATCTTGTCTCCGGCCTCGCAATTCGCCGCCCGCTTTCCACCTCATCCGGCGTCTTTGTCGATGACGGTGGCGCCGTGCTCACCAGCCTCGCCGCGGTAGATGGCTGTGGCGCCCTGACAATCAACCGCGATTACAGCGCCACTGTCGCATTCCGCGACGCGGAAACGGGCCTTGCAGTTTTACGTCCCGATACGCCGCTTGCGCCCATCGCAACGGGGGCATTCGATGCTTCTGTCCCGCGCCTGTCGGCGCGCGTGGCTGTCGCTGGCTATTCCTACGGCGGTGTTCTTCCGATGCCCACGATCACCTACGGCACCCTCGAAGATCTGCGCGGTCTCGCAGGCGAAGAACACCTCAAACGCCTCTCCATCCGCACCGCCAAAGGCGATGTAGGCGGCGGGGTCATGGATCTCTCTGGCAACCTCCTTGGAATCCTCGCCGCAGCCCCCACCGAAGGCGAGCGCCAGTTGCCACCCGGCGTCGGCTTTG
This sequence comes from Marivivens sp., assembly GCA_017643845.1. Classification (GTDB taxonomy): domain Bacteria; phylum Pseudomonadota; class Alphaproteobacteria; order Rhodobacterales; family Rhodobacteraceae; genus JAEPMR01. The sequence continues at coordinate 32,764 of JAEPMR010000009.1, forward strand.
CGATTGATACCGATGCCATTCTTCCCGTACTGGCTGCTGCTGGCATCAATGCCGCGCCCGCCTCCACAAATGGTGCGCTTACCCCCACACAGCTGACAAATCTTGCCGCAGAAATCACTGCGATCGTGGGCTGCTGGGAAGACTAGCGTTGACAATTCCCGCGCAAGATACGCCTTGCGCGGGGCTCAGGCTCGCCAGAAACGCGGCAGCAGCAGCACAAGAACCGATACGATCTCCAGCCGCCCCACCAGCATTCCCAAAATCATCAGCCATTTCGCGGCATCTGGAAACAGATGGATCGCCCCTGAAGCCGTGACCTCAGGTCCGAAAATCGGCCCGATATTAAAGATCGACGTCCAGGCCGCTGTCACCGCCGCCAGAAAGCTGATCCCCGTCGTGCTCAGCGCCACGATCAACACGCCGAAACTGAGGATAAAACAGGTAAACAGCAGCATGATGGAGTCGATCACCTCCCCCGATACCGCCCGCCCGTCAAACCGGACAGACACCACGCGGTTCGGGCTGTGGATACGCCGGATCTGGGCGGAAATGGCGCGCAGCGCGATCTGGTAGCGGAATACCTTGATCGAGCAACCTGTCGATCCCGAGCACCCCCCCACTGCGCCCACACAGATCAGAATGGCAAAGGCGAACGGACCCCACGCCAATACATCGCCATCCCCGTAGCCCGTTCCGGAAAAAATCGAGACCACATTGAACAATGTCGAGCGAAAAAGTTCCTCGCTAAATCCGCCCTCTGCATTCATCCGGTAGGCCACGATCAGCGCCACCGCATAGACCGTCCACATCAGATAGGCCCGCACCTGCGGATCCAGCAAGAGCGGTTTGGTCTCCCCCGCCAAAAGCTGGATCAACCGCACGAACGGCAACGTCGCGAGCAGCATGAAGAACACCGCCACATATTGCGGCGCCCCCGGAAACGCGGCAAACGAACTGTCAGACGTCGAAAACCCGCCCGTCGCAATGGTGGTAAACGCGTGGACGGTGGCCTCCTGCACATTCATTCCCGCCAATGCATAGGCACCGATGCAGATCACCGTCAGAACGACGTATATTCCCAGTAGTCCCTTTGCGATATCCAGCGCCCGCGGCAGCGCCTTGCCCAAGGTATCAAAGCCTTCCGACTGAAAGAACTGCATCCCGCCCACCTTCATCACAGGCAGGAAAATCATCGCCACGATTACGATACCAAGGCCGCCTAGCCATTGCAGAATACCGCGCCACAGCAGGATACCATAGGAATGGCTTTCCAACTCGGGGATCGCGGTCGCGCCAGTGGTGGTCATTCCCGACATCGACTCGAAAATCGCATCGACGAGACGCAAATGGGTCTCTCCGATAATGAACGGCAGCGCCCCGAAAAACGGCAGCGCGATCCAGACCCCGACAGTCAGAAGAAAGCTCAGCCGGACGTTCATTCCCGCCTTCGTGCCGTTGGCACAAGCCATTGCGACCAGAAGCCCGGACATAAAAGTAATGACCGCACTCTGCAGAAAGGTCCGCCATTCGGGGTCGCCCTCCACCAGATCAAAGACCATCGGCCCCAGCATCGTCAGGCCAAGCACGGCAACCAAAAGGCCGATCACATATCCTACGGGGCGCAGGTCCAGCATGGAGCGGATCGTTGGCGCGGGCAGTCTGCCCTGTCAAGCGAAAGCGAGCGCATGCGCCCGCCTTCTTCTTGAAATGTCACTGATTTCCCGCGCGGCCTAGCCCACGTGGAACAAGGTGCTGAACAGCTTCGGATCAATGCTGTCTGCCGCGAATGTATCGCCCTCGGTCAGCACGCTCACCGCGTCATGGCTGTGCAGGCTCTCCTGATGGCTGGCCACGACCCTGAAATCCCCGATACGCGGGTCGCGCTGCAACTGCTCGCAGAACAGGCGCGCCGCATCTTCGACGAAAATCGGATTTGCGGCATTCAGTTCGGCAAATGCCTGCTCGTCTTCACGCTTGACCATCACTTGCGTTTCGGTCGGGACGGCTGCGCGCGCCATATCGATCAAGTCTTCGAACCACGCGACGGGCGCATTCGGCTCGAGCACCACCGAAATCCGCGCGACAGAGCGCTGCGAATGTGGCGTTGCCAATTGTCCACGGGTCTGACGCGCATGTTCGCTCAATTCCAGCGAGCACGGGCAGGTCGAAGAATACACATAATCCAGATGTACGATCTTCTTGCGCACGCCTGCCGTTTCCACCAGCTCAAGCGCAATATCGTAATACTGGTATCCCTCCAGCCCCGAGCGGAGCGAGCGCACCTTCATCGGAAAGGAAAACCGCATCTGGATCCGCGCATCAAAGCTTTCCAGATCGGACTTGTAGCTTTCCAGCGCACGCTCGATCACTTCGAAAGAGAATGTCTCCTCCGAGTACTTGTAAAAGCTGCGCATGATACGGGACATATTGATGCCCTTCTTCTCGGCCTCCAGGCTCACCGTGCCGGTGACCGAGGTTTCGAGCGTCAGATCGCCATTATCCCGCGTGTGAAACCGCACCGGCAGCCGGAAATTGGAAATGCCGACATGCTGGATCTGCTGCTTCGCGCCCCGGATCAGCGAGGTAGGACCGTTTTGCAGGTCGGGCAGACCTTCCTTGTACGCCGCAGTTACCTCGAAGTTTTCGGGATAGCTGCGCGACAGCGCCGGATAGCTTTCTGGCGCCGCGCCCTCTTTCAAGAGCCGGATCTGCGGATCGAGCGCGGTGACTTCTCCGTCAGTGACGCCCTTCGCCCAGCGCCGGACGACCTCCAGAGCGGCCTCTGCCTCTTCTTTGGTCGGTTCCCGGTCCATATCCATCATGTGAAAGTTCATGTCCTGATCCTTAACGGTGCGGCGCTTCATCCTTTTAGATGGGCGCTGGTTAACGATGTTCCAACAAAATCGTTAATAATACGCTAACAACCGACATTCGGATCTAATATCATACGCAACTCAGCGCATTTTCGATATCTTTTAACAGATCGTCGCTGTCCTCGAGACCGATACTGATCCGCACTAGTCCAGACGTCAGCCCCAGCGCCTCCTTTTGCGCGTCGGGCAACCGTTGATGTGTCGTCGTCGCCGGATGGGTGGCAATCGACTTCGCGTCTCCAAGGTTATTGGAAATCAGAATAATGTCCAGCGCATTCAGGAATTTAAAGGCGCGCTCCTGACTGCCCACGTCGATCGAAAGCACCGTACCACCCGCGCCCATCTGCGCCTGACACAGCTCATATTGGGGATGGCTCTTCAATCCGGGATACAGCACCCGCGACAGCGCCGGATGCCCGTCCAGCGCTTCAGCCAGTTTCTGCGCGCTCTCGGCCTGTGCCTTTACGCGCAACTCCAATGTCTCCATTCCCTTCAGCATCAGCCACGCCGAAAACGGTGACAGTGCTCCGCCCGTGTGCTTCAGATATGGCTCTGCGACCCCGCGAATGAATTCTTTGGTGCCCAGCACCACGCCGCCCAGCGCGCGCCCCTGACCGTCGATATGTTTCGTTGCGGAATAGACGACCACATCCGCACCCAGCGCGATCGCATTCGAATACACCGGCGTCGAGAATACGTTATCGACGACGACAGTCGCGCCAACCGCATGGGCGAGCTTCGAAACTCCAGCAATATCAATCACTTCTAACGTCGGATTGGAAATGCTCTCGAAAAACACAGCCTTCGTATCGGGCCGGATCGCCGCGTCCCATTGCGTCAGATCAGTGCCATCTACAAATGTCACCTCGACCCCGTAGCGGGTGAGCACCTCCTCAAGAATATAGAGACAGGATCCGAACAGCGCCCGCGCCGATACCACATGGTCGCCTGCCTTGAGCATGGACACCAACGCACCATTGACCGCTGCCATTCCGCTCGCGGTCGCAAAGGCATCCTCCGCACCTTCAAATGCTGCGATCCGGTCTTCGAACATCCGCACCGTGGGGTTGCCGTAGCGGGCATAGATGAACTCATCCTCTCCCGCCTTCTGGAACCGCGCCTCCGCCTGCTCCGCGCTTTCGTAGACAAACCCCTGCGTCATGAAGATCGCTTCACTGACTTCGTTGTACTGGCTACGCCGCACTCCACCATGCACCGCTTTCGTCCGTTTGCTCCATTCGCTCATCGTCAGCCCCTTTGGCACGAAAAAACCCCGACACCGGCAGGTATCGGGGTTACAAACCCGTCGACCTCTTTAGCGGCATATTTTACGTGGCCCGCAATCCGGTAACAAATCGCCACGTAATTCTCATACGCCCGCCCCGCGAAAAGGTCAACGTGTCCCTTGCATCCACGCCATGACCGTTTACTTCTTCAGCAGGGAAGAAGCACAATGACACAACCGATCCAATTCTATTTCTGGCCGACTCCGAACGGCTGGAAAATCTCCATCGCGCTAGAAGAGATGTCCCTCCCCTACGAGGTGACACTCATCAATATCAATGCAGGCGATCAGCACGATCCCGCCTTCCGCGCGGTTAATCCACATGGGAAGATGCCTGCGATCACGGATCCAGATGGGCCGGACGATGCGCCGATCACGATTTTTGAGAGCGGCGCGATCCTGCAATATCTCGCCCGCAAGACCGGGAAGTTCTACGGCACCACCGAGCGCGAGCGGATCGAGGTCGATCAATGGCTCCACTGGCAGGTCGCGGCGGTCGGCCCGATGGCAGGGCAGGTCCACCATTTCGTGAAATACGCGCCCTTCTTCGACCCGCCCGTGATCAACCTCTACGCCCAAGACCGCTATGTGAACGAAACTGCGCGGCTATACGGCCTGATGGACAAACGCCTCGCCGACTACGAATTCCTCGCCGGCGATTTCTATTCCATCGCGGATATGGCCGCTTGGGGCTGGTGCTCTCTCTGGGAAGGTCAGCGCCAAACGATTGACGACAAACCCCATTTCGCACGCTGGCTGAATACGATGGCAGACCGTCCCGCCGTCCAGCGTGGTCGCGCCCTTCATGCCGAACTGCGTGACGGCACGCCCTTTGACCCGAAAACCATGCGTCAGGCGCTATTCGGCGCGCCTTAATAGGGCCCGCCTATTTATTATTCGGGAGTTCGATCAGGTATTTCTGCAGCGCCATGATCTGTCCCCAAAGGAACAGGAACATCACTGCGGGGAAGGCGAATGTCTCCAGCTTCACCCACAGGTCGGTGCTCTGCGTCCGCCAGATGATCTCGTTGGCCACCGCAAGTGCCGTGAACATCGCCGTTAACCGCCGCGTCAGGATCATCCAGCCCTCACGCTGCATCGGCAGTAACTCACCCATGATCCATTCCAGATAGCTCGTTCCGCGCAACAACCCAAACCCGAGGATCACCGCAAAAACCCCGTAAACAATAGTCGTCTTCATCTTGAAGAACGCCTCATTGTTGAACCACGCCGTCAGCCCGCCAAAGAACACCACCATAAAGGCGGTGAATATCTGCATCCGGCTCATCTGCCGCGTCAGCGCCCACAGGATCGCCATCGCCACCAGCAGGATCGGAACGAAAACCAGCGTCGCCACGATAAAGCCGGAGTATTCAGTCCCGCCAAAGGTGAACACATCATCCCGAATGCGCAGATAGATCAGGAAAAACGCCAGCGTCGGCCCCAGTTCCAGCACCTGCTTGAGCAGGGGATTGATCTTACGTTCTGCCATTATCCACCCATTTCTACCAGCACGGCCCCCGCCGCGATCATTGTCATCAGCACCAATCGGCGCGGTCCCACCTTCTCGCCCAGAATGAACCAGCCGATCAAGGCCGCAAATACCGTCGAGGTTTCGCGCAGCACCGCCGCTTCCCCCACCTTGCCCAGCCGCGTCGCCAGCATCACCCCACCGAAACTGAACCACGCGATGACCGCTCCGATCACCCCCCGCACCATCAGCGGCCCCAGCGCAGGTCGGTCCGGCATCCGCCGGTAGCGCACATAAGCCAGCACCGGAAAATCCAGCGCCGTGATGAAAAAGAACCACGCCAGAAATGTAAACGGGTTCAGCGACTGGCGAATACCCCATGCATCATAGGTGGTGTAAATCGCCACCGTCAGCCCCCCGATCAGCGCCCAGAACATCCCGATCTTCAGCGCCGCAGGGTCGATTTTTTCTTCTGACAGATTGCGCAACGCCAACAGCAGGATGCCCCCCGAAAGGCAGGCCACCCCGGCCCACTGCATCGGCGTGAAATACTCGTGGAAAAATACGCTCGCCGCCGCCACGGTAAACAGCGGTCCCGACCCGCGAACCACAGGATAAACCACTGTATATGCGGCTTTTTCATAGGCCAGCGCCATCGACAGCTTGTAGCCGAAATGGATCACCAGCGCCCCCAGCAGGATCACCATGGTCTGGCCCGTGGGCCACGGCACCAGAAACAGCGCAATCGGTGCCGACAGGATCGCCAGCCACAGGTCAATCGCGCCCCGGCTCATCCACGGATCGTGCTTGCCCTTTTGCAGCGCCCCAAAGCTCGCATGCGCCACCGCAGACATCAGTGCCAAGAGCGTCGCCAGTCGCGCCCCTTCCGGCGTGCCCGCAATGGAAACAAGCCATTCGCCCACAGATCTAGTCCGTCAGCCCGACCAGCGCCGCCGCGAATTCCTCAGGGTCGAACGGCGCCAGATCGTCGATCTGCTCGCCCACACCAATCGCATGGATCGGCAGGCCGAACTTATCCGCCAACGCCACCAGAACCCCGCCTTTTGCCGTGCCGTCGAGCTTGGTCATCACCAGCCCCGAAACATCGGCAAGCTTCTGGAACACCTCGACCTGATTGACCGCATTCTGCCCCGTCGTCGCATCCAGCACCAAAAGCGTGTTATGCGGCGCTTCGGGGTCTTTCTTGCGGATCACCCGTACGATCTTGGCAAGTTCTTCCATCAGATCGGCACGGTTTTGCAGGCGGCCGGCGGTGTCGATCATCAACAGGTCCGCGCCATCCTCCTGCGCCTTGGTCATCGCATCAAAGGCGAGGCTCGCAGGGTCAGATCCTTCGGGCGCGGTCAACACCGGCACACCGGCCCGCTCGCCCCAGACCTGCAATTGCTCGACCGCTGCCGCGCGAAACGTATCGCCCGCCGCGATCACGACCGATTTCCCCGCTGCGCGGAACTGGCTCGCCAATTTGCCGATCGTCGTCGTTTTGCCCGAGCCGTTCACGCCGACCACCAGCACCACCTGCGGGCGCTTGGCGTAAATCGGCAACGGCCGCGCAACGGGCTCCATGATCCGGCCAATCTCACCGGCCATGAGGCGCTTGATTTCCTCGACCGAGAGCTTCTTGCCAAAACGCCCCTCCGCCATGTTCGCCGTCACTCGCATCGCGGTTTCGACCCCCATATCGGCGGTGATCAACAGCTCCTCCAGCTGCTCCAGCATATCGTCATCCAGCGTACGCCGCACGACGGGCTTGGCTGCACCGCGCCCCAGCATTCGCCCCAGAAAGCCCGCTTTCGGCGCGTCTTCGGCACTCTCCGCTAGATCCGGCGCCACCGCCCGATCCACCTCCAACGGCTGCGGCTGTACCTCGACGGGGCGCTGTATAGGCTCAGGCTCAGGCTCAGGCTCAGGCTCAGGCTCAGGCTCAGGCTCAGGCTCAGGCTCAGGCTCAGGCTCAGAAATCGCCTCGCTTACCTCTGCGGAACTGTCAACTATGCCCAGATCGTCCGCCTCATTGGCATCGTCGGCGTCCTCAACCGCGCCACCGTCCTCGACAATCGCCTCTAGCCCCTCATCAATCTTCGAGGATGACTTCAGCAACCTGTCTTTGAGCTTTTTGAAAAACGACATCGCGGCGGGCCTTCTTCAGATACGTCCCGACCACCTAATCACAAAGCATCCGATTGGAAAGCCCCGCCCTCTGGACCCGCCCGCCAAGCGCGGTATCATGACCTCACATCCGCCGGAGCCGAAATGCCACTCTTTGCCTTTGCCACCCTGTCCTCATATGCGCTCCTGATCACCGGCGCCCTTGCAGGCGGACCGTGGCCCTGGCTTGCGCTGGCCTATATGACTGCTCTGACCGCACTGCTCGATGAATGGGTCCGCCGCCGCTCGGCCGCTGCCGATCCGACGGCCTCGCAGAACGCAGCCGATGCCCTGTCTGCCCTGATCGCTCTCCTTCATCTTGTCGCTCTGGCTGCCGTCGTTGCAGGCCTATCCGGCACAGCCCTGTCGCCCTTTGGCAAGTTCGCGCTGTTCCTCGCGGCAGGGCTGGTTTTCGGGCAGGTTAGCAATTCCAATGCACATGAGCTGATCCACCGCACGGACCGGACGCTGCGCAGCCTTGGCGTCTGGGTCTACATCTCTCTGCTGTTCGGTCACCATGCCTCCGCGCATCCGCTTGTGCACCATCGTTTCGTCGGCACCGAGGCAGACCCGAACAGCGCCCGCCGTGGCGAAAGCCTCTATCGGTTTCTCCTTCGGGCATGGCACGGCTCCTATCGTGCCGGCTGGCGTGCCGAATCCGACCGGCTCGCCACCGCAAACCGCAGCAAGATCACCCATCCCTATCTGCGCTACTGGGCAGGCGCTGCGCTCATGTTCGCCATGGCCGCAACCATCGGTGGGGCAGGCGGGATCGTGTCATATCTCCTGATCTGCGGCTTCGCACAGGTTCAGCTTCTGATGTCGGACTATGTCCAGCACTACGGTCTGCGTCGCCGCATCGCCACGAATGGCAAGCCAGAGCCCGTAGCCCCCCACCACAGCTGGAACAGCCCTCACTGGTATTCATCGGCCCTCATGCTCAATGCGCCCCGCCATTCGGACCACCATGCGCATCCGGCCCGCCCCTATCCGGCACTGGACCTCGCGCCCGATGTGCCGACGCTTCCGCGCTCACTTCCGGTCATGGCCTGCGTCGCGCTCTATCCGCGCCTCTGGCGCCGGGTCATGGACCCACGCCTGGCCGAATGGGAGGCCCGCAATGCTGCGTAGAACCCTTGTGGCGCTCATGGCCCTGATGCTCACCCAGCCCGCCAATGCCGCTGAAAAGCCCCTCGATCCTGATGCATTTGACGCCCTCACCCGTGGTCGCACGCTTGGCTACGCCCGACCGGGTAACACCGCCTACGGCACCGAAACCTATTTCCGCGACCGTCGCGTGATCTGGTCCTACGAGGGCGAAGCCTGCAAATCTGGCTATTGGTATCCAGCTCGATCAGGTGAGATCTGCTTCATCTATCCACCAGACGAAACACCCCAATGCTGGCAGTTCTTCTTGGAAAACAATCTCCTACGCGCCCAATTTTCCAATGATCCCACCGCAATTCTTTACGAAGTCAAAGATCATCCCGGCCAGACCTGCCCCGGTTTCGGGTCTTAGCGTCAGAGCAGCGTCCCCTGCTCCGGCGGCGCTTTTGGCGCGGGTTTCTTGGGCTTTCCTCCGCCACCGACTGTGACCTTGCCATCTGCAAATTCCAGCTCCAACTCGCGCGCAGCCTGTGCGGCCTCGGTGCCCGTCACCAAAGCGCCATCACCACGAACCACCGCATAGCCCCGCTTGAGCGTTTCCTTGTAGCCCAGCGTCTCGCGCAGCCGGTCCAGCGCCTCCAGCCGCGCCCTCCGCCCGTCTTCCAGCCGCCGCGCGGCATCCGCGAACTGCCGCGACACCCGCGCCAGCCGTTCCCGCTCGCGCCGCGTCTCCCGCGCCAGCGTGTCTGGCCGCATCCGCGCCGACAGCGCCTCCAATGCCCGCCGCTGATCCTTGGCATAGCGCGCCAGAGCCGGATCGAGCCTTGCCGCCGGTTGCGCCAATTCCCGCGCCGCCTGCCGCATCCGCGATTGCAGCACCGACGGCCGCAAGCTTCCACCCGCCTCACTCAGCCGCAGCGCCTTGCGCGCCGTCGCCGTTCTTAACGCCACCGGCAGCTTTTCCGCATTCACATCAAAGGCTTGCCGGTAGGGAGCCAGTATCGCGTCACCCTTAGGGAGAGCCCGCGCAATATCCCGCAAGCGTTGCTCCCGCTGGCGCAGAGCTTGCTGCATCGCCTGCCCCAAACGCCCGCCCTGGCTTTCGACCCAAGCCATCAATTCCAACCGCACAGGCACCGCCCGCTCAGCCGCAGCCGTCGGCGTCGGCGCGCGATAATCGGACACGTAGTCGATCAGCGTCGTGTCCGTCTCGTGCCCTACCGCCGAAATCAGCGGTATCTCACTCGCTGCCGCCGCCCGCGCCACGATCTCCTCGTTAAAGCCCCACAAATCCTCGATGCTGCCGCCACCCCGTGCCACGATCAGCAAATCGGGTCGTGGCAGCGCACCGCCCGGCGTCATCCGGTTAAACCCCTCAATCGCCGCCGCCACATCCGGCGCACAGGCCTTGCCCTGTACGGCCACCGGCCACACCAGCACCTTGCGCGGGAAGCGATCCCGCAAACGGTGCAGAATATCGCGGATCACTGCCCCCGTTGGCGAGGTCACAACCCCGATCACCTCCGGCAGAAACGGCAGCGCCGCCTTTCGCTCAGGCGCAAAGAGCCCCTCCGCCTGCAACATCGCCTTGCGCTTTTCCAGCATCGCCATCAGAGCGCCCGCCCCCGCAGGGGCCACATCCTCGACATTGAGCTGATATTTCGACTGTGGGCCAAAGGTCGTCATCTTGCCCGTCGCGATGACCTCCATCCCCTCCTCGGGGCGATGGCTCAGCCGCGAGACCTGCCCCTTCCAGCTCACACAGGCCAGCGTGGCGCGGTCGTCTTTCAGATCAAAATACATATGGCCGGTGCGCGCGATCACCACGCGGCCCACCTCGCCGCGAACCCGCACATGGCCGAACTCGCCTTCAATCGTCCGTTTCACCGCGCCGGAAATCTCCGCCACGCTGAATTCAGGCGTATTGCCACTTGGGGCGTCCTCTTCAAACAGGTCCATCTGTCGCTCTTGCTCTTACCTCCCCCCGACCTTAGAACGCCCGCAATCAAAGGCCAAGCGGGGGACGCAATGAACATACTGGTTTTGGGCAGCGGCGGGCGCGAGCACAGCCTCGCTTGGGCGATCAAGCAAAACCCGAAATGCGATCGTCTGATCTGCGCCCCCGGTAACGCGGGCATGGCCGAAATCGCGGAATGCGCCTCGATTGACATCAACGATGGCGATGTTGTCGCCACATTTGCTGCCGAAAACGCCATTGATTTCGTCGTCATCGGCCCCGAAGCCCCACTCGCTGCCGGTGTTGCCGACAGATTGCGCGATGCTGGACTTTCAGTTTTCGGACCTTCCGCAGCTGCAGCCAGGCTGGAAGCCTCCAAATCTTTCACAAAAGCGATCTGCGATGCGGCCAACGCCCCCACCGCCGCCTACGCCCGCTTTACCGAGGCCGCACCCGCCAAGGACTACATTCGCACCCAAGGCGCACCGATTGTTGTGAAGGCTGACGGCCTCGCCGCAGGCAAAGGCGTGATCGTCGCGATGACAGAGGCCGAAGCCCATGATGCCATCGACGATATGTTCGGCGGCGAGTTTGGCGATGCCGGAGCGGAGGTGGTCATCGAAGAGTTCATGGACGGCGAGGAAGCCTCCTTCTTCATTCTCGTCGATGGCGAAACCGTTCTGCCCATCGGTACCGCGCAGGATCACAAGCGCGTCGGCGATGGCGATACCGGCCCGAATACCGGCGGCATGGGCGCCTATTCCCCCGCTCCGGTTCTCACAGACGAAATCGCACAAAAGGCGCTTGATGAAATCATCCGCCCAACGATGGCCGAAATGGCGCGTCAGGGCATGCCGTATCAGGGCGTGCTCTACGCCGGCCTGATGATCAGGGACGGCCAGCCGCGCCTTGTGGAATATAACGTCCGCTTCGGCGATCCCGAATGTCAGGTTCTTATGATGCGCTTGGGCGGTCAGGCCTTTGATCTCATTCAGGCCTGCGCCGAGGGCCGCCTGTCCGAGACCCGCGTCACCTGGGCCGACGATCACGCGATCACGGTCGTCCTTGCCGCCAACGGCTACCCCGGAAGCTACGAAAAAGGCAGCGAAATCAAAGGCCTGGGCACTCTTCCCGAAGATTCCTCCAATATGGCCTTCCACGCAGGCACAACCGAGGTCGATGGCAAGATCACCGCAACCGGCGGCCGCGTCCTCAACATCACCGCCCGTGGCGCCAGCCTGCAAGAGGCCCGCGACCGCGCCTACGCCATGGTGGACGCAATCGACTGGCCCGAGGGCTTCTGCCGCCGCGATATCGGCTGGCGCGCGCTTTGACGCTGCGCGCTAGTAGATATAGCGGATCTGGTCGCCCCAATAGCGCTCCACCTGCCGCAACGTCGCGGTAATCTCCTCGATTTCGCCAAAACCCATGACGCCCTTCTCGACGAGGCCCAGCGCATGGGTGGCGAACAGTTTGCCGACAATATCGCGGATGCGCCGCCCCTCTTGCGTCAATCGAACGCGTACCGCGCGGCGGTCGATCTGGCAGCGCTGGTGGTGCATATATCCCAGCTGAACCAGCTTCTTCAGATTATAGCTGACGTTGGACCCCTGATAATAGCCACGGCTCTTCAACTCACCCGCTGTCACCTCGTGATTGCCGACGTTAAACAGCAAAAGTCCCTGTACCGGATTGACCTCCAGCACCCCCAATCGCTCGAACTCGTCCTTGATCACATCCAGCAGAAGCCGGTGCAGTCGCTCCACCAGCGTCAAGGTTTCCAGATACCGCGCCATAAACGCGGTCTGCTCAGGCGCAATCGCAGGGGGTTCAGGCACCGTCAGCGCGACGGGGCTTTGATGGGTCATGACTGCTCTCCTTCTTCCGTGTCGGAGGCAGTCTGACCTGAAATTTCGAATTTTCGGTTAAATCGTGCCGATGCACATGCGCCGCGCCTAAGCGGGGCGCACAATCCCGTCCGCGCCTCGCATGATCTCGGTGATCAGCGCGCCATAGGGCTCCGGCGGGGCGACCTGCCCGCTCACCCATTGATAGAGATCCTGATCGTTCTCTTCGAGCAGCCGCTCATACACGTCCAGCGCGGCTTCATCCATCGCAGCCAGATGCGCGTCGCTATAGCCGCCGAGGATCAGATCCATCTCTTTGATCCCCCGCCGCATCGAGCGCATCTTCAGCCGCTTGAGCCGGATCTCCCGCGTTTCCTCTGCCATTACGCGTCCTTCAACGCAGCGCGCAGACGCTTCTCCAGCTGTCCCAGCCGCTCTGTCCGCTGCATGATTTGCGTCCGAACCGCGCGGATCTCGCCCAGCAACGTCGAAATGTCCTCAGGGATCGCATCCGCATCGCCCGGCTCAGAGGGGCCATCCCCTTCTCCGGTCAGAAGCCAGCTCAGCGACACACCCAGCATCCCCGACAGCATCTGCAGACGGTTCGCGCGCGGTTCTTTCAAATCATGTTCCCACGCAATCAGGGTCTCGACCTTCACGCCCAGCTGCGCGGCCAGTTCCGACTGCTTCAGCCCCGCCGCTTCCCGCGCACCGGCCAGCCGGTCGCCGAATGTCGCCGCATCATCGCTAAACCAGTTTGTCTCGGTCATCGGGGATCCCCATTGTTGCTTGATCGCTGTCTGCCCGCACCATATGACACGCCTGACGCCCATTGGCCATCGGGAGCCGACCATGACTCTGCTTTCTGCGACACTGTCGCGCGTGAACCCCTCGCCCACCATCGCCATGACCACCCGCGCCGCCGAGCTCCGCGCCGAAGGCCGCGACATCATCGCGCTCAGCGCAGGCGAGCCCGATTTCGACACGCCCGAACCAATCAAGGAAGCCGCCATCGCCGCCATCCGCGCAGGCAAAACGAAATACACCGCCGTCGATGGTATCCCCGAGCTGAAACAGGCGATCTGCGGAAAATTCGCCCGCGAAAACGGCCTGACCTATACCCCTGCTCAGATCAGCGTCGGCACCGGCGGCAAACAGGTGCTCTACAACGCTTTCATGGCGACGCTGAACCCCGGCGATGAGGTCATCATCCCTGCCCCCTATTGGGTCAGCTATCCCGATATGGTCCGCCTCGCGGGTGGTACGCCCGTGATCGTCGAAACCCGTATCGAGGACGGATTCAAACTCACCCCCGAAGCCCTCGAAGCCGCTATCACGCCAAAGACAAAATGGTTCCTCTTCAATTCCCCCTCCAACCCGACAGGCGCAGGCTATGCATGGGATGATCTGAAGTCCCTGACCGATGTGCTCGAGCGCCACCCCCATGTCTGGGTCATGTCCGACGATATGTATGAGCACCTTGTCTTTGATGACTTCCGCTTCTGCACCCCTGCACAGGTCGCCCCAGTGCTCTATGACCGCACGCTGACCGTCAACGGCGTGTCAAAAGCCCACGCGATGACCGGCTGGCGCATCGGCTACGCAGGCGGGCCAGAGCCGCTGATCGCCGCCATGCGCAAGCTGCAATCGCAATCCACCTCCAACCCCTGCACCGTCAGCCAGTATGCAGCCCTCGCCGCGCTGAGCGGCACGCAGGACTATTTGGAACCGAACCGTGCGCTTTTCCAACGCCGCCGCGATCTGGTGGTCTCGGCGCTCAATGCGGCCCCCGGCATCACCTGCCCCACACCGGAAGGCGCGTTCTACGTCTATCCCTCGATCCGCGCCTGCATCGGCAAAACCTCCGCAGGCGGCAAACAGATCACCAACGACGAAGACTTCGCCATCGCCCTGCTGGAGGAACACGGCGTCGCGGTCGTCTTTGGTGCCGCCTTCGGGCTTTCCCCCTGCTTTAGGGTAAGCTACGCTACCTCCGAAGAAGAGCTCACCGAGGCATGCCGCCGGATCACCGAGTTCTGCAAGTCACTGGAGTAAGGCGAGCATGGGTGCGGATCTCCCGGATTACTACTTCCGCGTGCGCGACAACGGCGCGGCGGTGTTCCGCGTCGATACCGAAAACCGCCAGCGCCGGATCGAGCTGGACCAGATCGCAGTCGTCAACATCCGCAATGGCGAGATTAAGCCTCAGGGCGATACCCGCCTGACCGACGAAGACCTTGCCGCGATCAAGGACTGGATGACCGAACGCCTCGCCCTGCTTGCCCAGCGCGACGTGGATGACATCCTCCGAACGGTGGATCACCTCAACCTCACGGCCCAATGGGTCCAGTCCAAAGCAACCGAGGACCAACTCGAGGCCGTAACAGACACCCTCCTCCTCGCCATGCACGACCTGCGTAACGTCCTCGTGCGCAAAAAAGCCGACCGCCTTCTGAAAGGCCGGCGAGGGGAGTAGCCTTCCCTTTCGGCACTCGAAGCATCGACGACCTAGGTGCCGAGTTTGAGCGCACGAAGTTTTCGGCCCACCCGCACCTAACGCGGACTATCTTGACAGCTGCTCGCCCTTGCGACCGCCGCCTGTTTGGCGAAATAATTGGTCTCCATTGAAGAGGTTCAGACCATGTCCGAAGCAGAAATCAGGGAAATTGTAAAAACCTATATTTGCTCAGCCACATTTGGTCAGGAGGATCGGCTGCGCGCACTCTTGCACCCGAATTTTCAGACCGCGGGACAAATAGGCGACGCCGAGCACTGGTTTGACCGTGACGCCGCAATCGCATCTTGCATCCGAAATGCACAGCCTCCCGAAGCGCCCATGCCTATATGGTCAATCAAGTCGATGACAATTTTTGCACAAAGTGCAGCGGTTGTGGTTGAAAGCCGCTATAACGAGGCACTTTTCACAGAAATATTGACGTTCCTTTTGTGCGCGGGCGATTGGCGTCTTGCCTTTAAGAGTTTCGAAATCTCAGCCTGAAATTTCCCCAAGCGCTCCATCTTGACAGGTTGCCCCCCTTGGCCCTAAGCGCCGGATTGCCGCGCGCATGACGCGCGGTGCTTCCCGCTCGGCATTGGCCTGCCGGCGGCCCTTCGGAAAGTTCACCAATGGTTGGAAAGCCATTCCCCTCGGGTCATCCGCTTGCGGACCGTCGCGCCGCCTATGCTGAAACCATGGCCCATCTGGGCGATATTCCTGTCGCAATCGAAGTGCTCGCCGGGGCGCTTGCATTGGCGCCCAATTGGGCCGCAGGCTGGTTTCGCTTGGGCGAATTCCTCGAAATGGTCGGCGCAAAAGTTGAGGCCGCCGATGCATGGCGCAAGGCCCAAGCCGCCGACCCGTCAGACCCGTTCGGCGCGGGCCTCAAGCTTGATCTCATGCGCGATGTCCCCGTGTCCGAAAGCATCCCCGCCGCCTTTGTCGAGCTGCTGTTCGACCAATACGCCCCGCGGTTCGAAAAATCCCTTGTCGACAAGCTCGATTACCGCGGCCCCGCGCTTCTTTTGTCGGCGCTACAGGCGGATGGGTTTACCCATGCCACACAAGCGCTCGACCTCGGCTGCGGCACAGGGCTTATGGGGGAAGAGCTGCGCCCATTCTGCGACTGGCTCGGCGGCATCGACATTTCCCAAGGCATGCTGGACGAAGCGGCGGGCAAGGGCATCTATGACAACCTGACAAAACACGACCTTGGCGCATTGGCTCCAAGCGCCACATCCTATGACCTGATCGTCGCGGCGGATGTATTCATCTATCTCGGCGCGCTTGAGCAGATCATCGGCTGGATCGCGGGCGCGCTTGCGCCGAAGGGTCGGCTTGCCTTCACCATCGAACGCGGCACAGCCCCTTTTGAGCTGCGCGAGAGCCGCCGCTTCGCCCATTCCCCCGCCTATGTCACCGAAGTGCTCGACGCAGCTGGCTTTCACGCCATCCGCCTTCAGGACTGCGTGCTGCGGCAGGATCGCGGTGTCGATATCGCGGCGCTCTGTGTCGTCGCCTCGCGCGGCAAGGTCGCACCATCGACCGATCGCCGGAACCTGTCTCTCGACCACGCCTGATGTCGCGCCCTAGACCGCCTCGCTCATTGCGCCTGCCGCTTTGATCAGCGCTTCCAGAACGGGCGTATGCGGATCGCGGTGCAGCGCCACCAGCCCGACCATTGGCGCCCGCTCCGGCGGTGCCATCGGCACCACATTCAGCCCGTTCCCCGCCGCCAGAAACCGCGCCATCTTGTCCGGCAGGATCGTCACCCATGTCCCCGTCGCCACATGCGCGGCCAGCACGACTGTCGAATTGGCCTCCACGGATGCGGTGACACTCACACCCGCCGCCTGAAAATTCTGGTTCAAAATCCGCCGGTTCTGCATATCCGGCGTGAGAAGGCACAGCGGCAACCCCTCCAATTCGTCCCAGCCAATCTGCGCCTTGGCCGCCAGTGTCATGCCTTCCGCGCAGACAAGGCAATAGTCCTCCCGATATAGCGGCACCGTCGCCACCCGTCCCAGCGGCTCGTTGTCCAGATAGGTGATCCCCGCATCCGCCTCCAGATTTTCCAGCATCGCCAGAATCTCGATCGAGGTCCGTGACAGAATGGTAAACCGCACGCCCGGATGCTGGGCGGCAAATCCGGCAGAGAGCGCCGATGCCGCCGTCAGCGCGGTCGGGATCACCGCCAGCCGCACCTCACCCGAAAGCCCCTGCCGCACCGCGCGCATCTCCTCGCGCATCGTGCGCGCATCTCCCACGATCTGCCGCGCCCAGATCAGCACCCGCTGACCCTCCGGCGTCAGCCCGCCAAAGCGCGACCCGCGCCAGACAAGCTGCACTCCCAGCTGCGCTTCCAACTGCTTGATCCCCGCCGAGAGCGTCGGTTGCGTCAGCCCAAGGCTCTCCGCCGCACGGCCGAAATGCTCCTCCCGCGCCAGCGCGATCAGCATTTCCAGTTTCTCGATCATCCGGCCTTCCTTTCCGCAGGTCTTAACGGTTAGTTAACCTTTTCGAGGCGACCTCGACAGTATCTCGGCCACCATGGTCAAGATGGCGTCGGCTGTCCATTGCCGCGCTTTCGTGTGACGGGTAGACCCCGTCGCCATCACAATCTAGAGAGCCGTTATGACACCGCACCGCCCCCTCCTTCCCTGGCACCGCCACCTGCGCGAGCTTCTCGTGCTGGGCCTGCCGCTCGTGGGCAGCTCGGGCGCGCAGTTTGCGATCCATATGACCGACACGCTGATGCTCGGCTGGTATGATGTCTCCGCCCTTGCCGCCGTCACACTCGGTTCGTCGCTCTTTTTCATTCTGTTTATCGTCGGGGCCGGCTTCGGCTTTGCCGTTATGCCGAAGGCCGCCGCAGCCGCCGCGACCGGAGACAGCGCCCGCGTCCGCCAAGTCACCCGCATGGGCGTTTGGCTTGGCTTGATCTTCGCGCTCGCTGTGCTGCCTGTCATGCTCTTTTCCGAGCCGCTCTTTCTGATGGCCGGACAAGATCCCCGGATCGCTGCATTGGCCAGCGATTACCTTGCTATCGCGGGATTCGGCATGGCTCCCGCTTTGGCGATGGTCACTTTGCGCTCGTTTCTTTCGGCGCTGGAATACACGACGGTTCAGTTGATCGTCACCGTTCTGGCCGTCTTTGCCAATGCCGGGTTCAACTACGTCCTGATCTTCGGCAACTTCGGCGCACCCGAGCTGGGCCTGCGCGGTGCGGCCATCGCATCGGTCACGATGCAGGCCCTGCCTCTTATCGCGCTGACACTCTACGCGCTGCGCAAACTGCCACAATATTCACTCCTGCACGCATTCTGGCGCCCTCACTGGTCGATCTTTTCAGAAGTCGCCCGCATGGGTATCCCCATTGGCCTGACCACTTTCGCTGAATCCGCGCTGTTCACAGCGTCGGCCATCATGATCGGCTGGATCGGGGAAATTCCCCTGGCCGCCCACGGCATCGCGCTTCAACTGGCAGGTTTCACCTTCATGTTCCATGTCGGCATGAGCCAGGCCGCAACGATCCGCACAGGCGCGGCCTACGGGCGGCATGATCGGCCAAACCTGCAACGCGGCGCTTTGGTAGCCTTTGCCGTATCCCTCGCTTTTGGCGCGCTTGTCGTTTCATGCTTCATCCTGATCCCCGAAACGCTGGTCGCCCTCTTCGTCGATCCTAATGAACCAGCCCGCGCCGCTGTTATCGCGGCAGGGGCGACCCTGCTCTTCGTCGCGGCGGCGTTCCAATTCGTCGACGCAATGCAGATCATGGTCTTGGGCGTCTTGCGCGGATTGCAGGACACCACAATCCCGATGTTTCTAGCCAGCATCTCCTACTGGCTCATCGGAATGCCCGCATCCTACGTCTTCGGGTTCGTTTTAGGCCTCGGCGCACCCGGGGTCTGGATCGGCCTCGTGATCGGGCTGGGTGCTGCGGCCCTGCTCATGACCATCCGCTACTGGCGTCTGATCCGGCGCGATACGCTGCCGTATTTCGCCCATTCAGAAACGCCCGTTCCGGTGCCGAGCCCTGCCGTGGATACCTTCCCCGATCCACAGGCCTAGGCTGCGGGGAACCCCGTTCCCCACAGCCGTCAGCCCAGACAATCAGCCGGGCTAAACGCCCAACTCCGCGCGCCAGCCGTATTTCGGGGCAAATCCCACCAGCCGCTTCGCCTTGGCATTGCTGTAGAATGTCTCCTGCGGACCCATGTCGCCCTTCATCGGCACGCCCGGATAGAAGGTTTCCATCACCTCGCCTGTCGGCAGCGCAACCGAACTGTCATCATTGGAGACGTTGAATACCTCGTAGCCCAATCCATCGGTGCGCAGGCAGCAATCCACCATATGACCCAGATCGCGCGCGTCGATATAGGCAAAGATATTGCGCCGCCGCAGTGCCGGATCCTTCACATATGCCGGGAAATTCTCCGCATATTCATGCGGTTCGATCACATTATTGATCCGCAGCCCGTAAATATCAGCCCCGGACCGCGCCTGAAAACTGCGCCCCGTCGCCTCGTTACATACCTTCGACATTGCATAGCTGTCGTGAGGCACTGTCGGGTGCTCCTCATCAATCGGCACATACTCTGGTTTCAGCTCACCTGCCGCGAAACAGATGCCATAGGTTGTCTCCGAACTGGCAAAGATGATCTTCTTGATCCCCAGCTTCACCGCCGCTTCGATCACGTTATAGGTCGAAAGCGTATTCTGCCGGAAACACTCCCCGTCCGACCCGATCAGAATGCGAGGCACGGCCGCGAAATGTACGACCGCGTCATAAGGCTGCGGCGGGGCCTCCATCTCGTCGAAATCGGCCCATTGCGTCATCGCCCCCATCACCTGCCCGCTGTCGCACAGGTCGATGAGCAGTTCCTTGGTGTTCGGCAGACCGCTCGGCACACGGTCGATATTCACCACCTCGTGGCCCGCCTCCTGCAAAACAGGAATCGCATGCCGCCCCGCTTTGCCGCTACCACCTGTAAAAAATACGCGCATGTTGTGCTCCCAATTCCATCAGCCCGTACCCTGCCAGCACGCACCGGCAAAGCCAAGCGGCGTCAGTCCTCACTCCGCCTTGCCATTGCCGCCGCGCCGCTGGTTCGGATGCAGCGAAGTGCCAAGGATATGCTCGGACCGATGAACCACATGATGCGCCCCGCCCACGATCAGCGGATCAGGATTGCACGCAATGCTCATGTCTTTGTCGGGATAGTCGATGGTCGAGAGGAAATGCCGCATCGCATTGATCCGTGCGCGCTTCTTGTCGTTGGACTTGATGATCGTCCACGGCGCATCTGCGGTGTCAGTATAGAAGAACATCGCCTCCTTCGCCTCGGTATAATCGTCCCATTTATCGAGGCTCGCCTTGTCAATCGGCGACAGCTTCCACTGCTTCAGCGGATCGGTCTCACGCGCCTTAAACCGCCGCTGCTGTTCGTCCTGAGTGACCGAAAACCAATATTTATAGAGCCGGATACCTGACCGCACGAGCATCTGTTCCAACAGCGGCGTCTGGCGCATGAATTCGAGGTATTCATTGGGCGAACAAAACCCCATCACCCGCTCGACACCGGCGCGGTTATACCATGAGCGGTCGTAGAAAACCATCTCACCGACGGTCGGCAACTCTTTGATATACCGCTGGAAAAACCACTGCCCACGCTCCTCCCACGTCGGCTTGTTCAGCGCCACAACCCGCGCGGATCGCGGGTTCAAATGCTCGGTAAAGCGCTTGATCGTTCCGCCTTTCCCCGCCGCATCCCGGCCCTCGAACAGCAGGACGAATTTCTGCTCCGCTTCCTGCGCCCACAGTTGCACCTTCAATAATTCCGCCTGAAGCTTCGCCTTCTCCGCCTCGTATTCCTTCCGGCCCATCCTGTCCGTGTATGGATAGGTGCCCGACTCGAATGCCTGCGCGATAGATGCCGCCGTCGGTTTCGGTTCAGGTGCCGCTGGCTCGGCTCGTGCGGGGGTTGAAGGTGTCGATGTTTCCTTGCGCGTCATGCAGCTCTCCCAAGTTTGTCCACCAGCCACCCTGCACATAGATACGCGCAGCACCTTGACCCCGATCAAGCGGGAGCCGTTTTTTCCCACCTGTTGCCTGTTTCCCCCTGCAACAACCGATTGCCCCCGCCCGCGCCTCCTGCCACAATATAGGGTAAGACAAACGCAAGAAGAGCAGCATGGCCAACGATCTCCTCGCGGGCAACGAGCCCACCGATTACGACGCCTCCTCCATCGAAGTGCTGGAGGGGCTCGAACCCGTCCGCAAACGCCCCGGCATGTATATCGGCGGCACTGACGAACGCGCCTTGCACCATCTCGTCGCCGAGGTGCTCGATAACTCGATGGACGAAGCCGTCGCCGGGCACGCCAACCGGATCGAGGTCGAACTGCACGAGGATTACTCCATCACCATCCGCGACAATGGCCGCGGCATCCCGATCGACCCGCACCCCAAATTCCCCGGCAAATCCGCGCTTGAGGTGATCCTCTGCACCCTCCACGCAGGCGGCAAATTCTCCGGCAAGGCCTATCAGACCTCAGGCGGTCTGCACGGCGTCGGTGCATCCGTGGTCAATGCCCTTTCCGATACGATGGTCGTTCAGGTCGCCCGCGACCGCAAACTGTACGAACAGCGCTTTTCTCGCGGCCTGCCACAAGGCCCCGTGGCGGAAATCGGCGCCGCCCCCAACCGGCGCGGCACCACCGTCACTTTCCATGCCGACGAGGAAATCTTCGGCCACCACCGTTTCAAACCGGCCCGCCTGATGAAGATGGTCCGCTCCAAGGCCTATCTCTTTTCCGGCGTCGAGATCCGCTGGAAAACCGCCATCACCGATGGCGAGACCCCGCAAGAGGCCACCTTCCACTTCCCCGGCGGCTTGGCCGATTATCTGGGCGAGACCTTGGGCAGCGCCTCGACATATGCCGAGCGCCCCTTCGCGGGCACCGTCGACTTTCAGGAAAAATTCAACACCACGGGCAAGGTCGAATGGGCGATCAACTGGACTCCCTCGCGCGACGGTTTCATCCAATCCTACTGTAACACCGTGCCCACCCCCGAGGGCGGCACCCATGAGGCCGGTTTCTGGGCCGCGATTCTCAAAGGCGTCCGCGCCTATGGCGAGTTGATCAACAACCGCAAAGCCGCGCAGATCACCCGCGACGATCTGATCACCGGCGGCTGTGCTTTGGTGTCCTGTTTCATCCGCGAGCCGGAGTTCGTCGGCCAGACCAAGGATCGCCTCGCTACCTCAGAAGCCCAGCGCCTCGTCGAAAACGCTGTGCGCGACCATTTCGACAACTGGCTCGCCGCCGATACGAAATCCGCTGGCGCGATCCTCGACTTCTTGATCCTGCGCGCCGAAGAGCGCCTGCGCCGCCGGCAAGAGAAGGAGACCGCCCGCAAATCCGCGACCAAGAAGCTCCGCTTGCCCGGAAAGCTGGTCGATTGCTCCGCGACCAACCGCGAAGGCACAGAGCTGTTCATCGTCGAAGGCGACAGCGCCGGCGGCTCCGCGAAAATGGCCCGCGACCGCAAGACCCAAGCCCTCCTGCCCCTGCGCGGCAAAATCCTCAACGTGCTGGGTGCGGCCTCCTCAAAGCTCGGCAGCAATCAGGAAATCAATGATCTGACACAGGCTCTCGGCGTCGGGCTCGGCACGAAATTCAACGTCGATGACCTGCGCTATGACAAAATCATCATTATGACAGACGCCGATGTCGACGGCGCCCATATCGCCTCGCTTCTGATGACGTTCTTCTTCACCCAGATGCGCCCGATGATCGATCACGGCCACCTCTACCTCGCCTGTCCGCCGCTCTACCGCCTGACTCAGGGCGCGCGGCGTCTCTATGTGGCGGACGAGGCAGAAAAGGCCGCGATGATGGAGAAAGGTTTGGGCGGCAAGGGCAAGATCGATGTCCAGCGGTTCAAGGGCTTGGGCGAAATGGATGCCAAAGACCTCAAAGAAACAACAATGGACCCCGCCACCCGCAAACTGATCCGCGTCACCATCGACGAGGACGAACCCGGCGAAACCGGCGATCTTGTCGAGCGACTCATGGGCAAGAAACCCGAACTGCGCTTCCAGTACATTCAGGAGAACGCAAAGTTCGTTGAGGAGTTGGACGTGTAGCTTATTTCTGAAGCTTCTGAACTGTCCTGAAGTCTAAAATCCCCGAACCTCTGCGACGGACCAATTCCAGAGCCAGGCAACCGCACCCCGATTTTCGCCGAAGACGAAAGCCGCCGTTACACGATTCCCGATGACTTTCTCATCCTCTGCCCGACCTGCCATCGCATGATCCCAAACAAACAGATCCGTCGGACCTCAGCCAGCTCCGCTCCAAACTCTCCTTCCAGCATTTGCGAATTAAATAACTATAGAGCCGCCAATACCTGCGCTCCTACCACCTATTGGCGAACACCCTTGCCAAAGTGTTGACAGCGGCACAAACCTCTGCAACCCATTGAATTGTATTTGGTATCAAGCGTTTCACTTCAATTGATTTAAGCCGCCTCGCTGGGGATAATTCGTCATGACGCGATTGGTCTTTCTTGCGCTGCTGCCCGTGTGTTTCGGGTCGATCACAATCGCCGAAGAACATACCGAAATGACCGACCTCCTGCGGATCTACGAGGTTGAGCAGCCGCCTGTCGATACCCGTGGCTTCATCGCGCAAGTTCGGAGTGAAAACGCGCTCTATCACTCTGGTGAAAGCCCCGATTTCGATCCCATCTACTGCCTCGACAGCGAGCACGCGCTCACGATACCGGGTCTTGCCGATGGCGGCATTCTATTGGGCGTCGAGGGTGCGGGATCAGCCGCCGTTGTGAGCCGCAGCCCAGAGGCGGAGGGTGCTCTCGCACTTGTCGATATTGATGGGGACGACGTGCTCGTCCACATCGCCCAGCGCGCACCGGAAACGACCGCCATCGTCACCGCGACGAATACGCGCAAACCTACGAATGTCGACATTACCCAAGACACCGCCGCCGCTATCGTCGATGTCTGCATTGACGGACCGCACGCCAAATTCGACTTCACCAGCGACAACCTGACCGCAATTGACGTGCTCTCCGGCCCTGACGGGCAAAATATATTCGTCAGGCAATAGGGCGTTACCCGTGACGGTGGGCACCGTCACGGTTCGTTACCGCGCGAAATGCTGCAGGTGCGATATGCATAGGATGTGCATCAGTTGTGCATGGATTGTGTATCGCCCAGATCAGGCTTCACCCGCCAGCGTTAACACTTGGCTCCAAAGCGCGTCTGGCACGTCGATCTCAGTCATTTCGCGCCGCGAAGCTCCTGGAATCCTTGCGTTTTCCTGATCGGCCACGGCATCGGCAACGCGCTGGAACCGTTCGGCCAGCGTGTCGGCATGGGTGCTGGGATCAATCAGGATATAGAACTGACCCAGATCATGCGGCGGACCGTCCGCGAGCTTCAACCCTTTGACATCCAACGAATTTACCGATCCGGTCAGGCCCGCGGCGAGCATCTCGACCATCAGGCCCAGCCCCCATCCCTTGTATCCCCCCGCACTCACCAATGCGCCTTTCAACGCTGATTCGGGGTCATCCGTCGGGTTTCCATCTCCATCAACTGCCCATCCCAGCGGGATTTTCTGCCCCGCGGCCTTGGCCATGGTGATCTTTCCCAATGCCACGGCAGAGGTCGAAAAATCGAAATGCATCAGGGGTTTGCCATCCCCTGGCACGGTCATCGCAAACGGGTTGGTGCCGATCACCGCCTTGTTCCCCCCGGGCGGTGCAACGATTGGCGAAGCATTTGTAAACCCTATCCCGATAAGACCTTCCGCAGCGATCTGTTCGGTGAAATAGCCCAAGCTTGTGCATGTATGCGAATGCGCCACGGCCAAAGTTGCCACGCCACATTCCCGCGCCGCCGCCACCGCTTCCGGTAGTCCGCGCGCAAAAGCAGGCTGTGCGAATCCGAGCCGGGCGTCAGCGGTTACAGCCGCCGGTTTCGGGCGTGAAATCACCGGTTCGACCGTGCCGTTCACGCGCCCCGATGTCAGCTGAATGCAATAGCTTTCCAAATAGTAAAGACCACAGATCACATTCCCAAGTGCCTCAGCCCGCGCGACCGCCCACGCCACAGTATCAGCCTGAAACGGACCCGCGCCGTGAGCCTCAAGCGCCAAGCGAGATTTTTTATAAATTTCAGTTACTTGAGCCTTCATCCTTGGACTACCTTTCCGTTTTCCAGCCGCACGATCCGATCCATTCGTGCCGCGAGTTCCATGTTGTGCGTGGCGATCACGGCAGACAGTCCCGTGCTTCGAACCAGTGCCATCAATGTCTCGAATACTCGATCCGAGGTCTCTGGATCGAGGTTCCCGGTAGGCTCATCCGCCAACAGAAGTTTGGGTCTGTTCGCCAAGGCTCGGCAAAATGCGACCCGCTGCTGCTCCCCACCGGAAAGCGCTGCGGGACGGTGTTCCGCCCGTTCGGCGACCCCGACCTCAGCCAGCAGCGCGCGTCCCCGCGCCTCAGCCGCTCGGATGGTCTCCCCATTCGCCAGCTGCGGCAGCACAACATTCTCGAGTGCCGAAAACTCCGGCAATAGATGGTGAAACTGGTAGATGAACCCGATATCCGAACGCCGCGCCGCCGTCCGTCGGCGGTCGCTCCGGCCCGTCATATCTTTGCCCGCGATTGTCACAGATCCACGGTCCGCGACATCCAAAAGTCCCGCAATATGCAAAAGCGTCGATTTCCCAGCCCCGGAGGGCGCCACCAGTGCGACCACCTCACCGCTCTCCGCCCGCAAATCAACGCCTCGCAAGACATTGACCTCATTCGGCTTTCCAGCGTTGTAGGCCTTGGTAATTCCGGCCAGATCAAGCACTGCGTCACTCATATCGCAACGCCTCCACCGGATTCATCCGCGCAGCACGGCGCGCCGGGAACAGGGTAATCACCCATGACAGACCAAGTGACAACGCGACTGCAGAGAGAACATCCGGCAGTCGTAATTCGGCGGGCAGTTGATAGATCCCGCGGATGGAAGGATCCCAAACACCGCCACCGGACGCATAGTTAATAAATGCGAAAACCGGATCGATGTAGAGTGCGAAAAGACATCCCAGCGCGACACCTGCAATCGTACCCACCGTCCCGATGCTCGCGCCACAGATAAAAAAGACACGCAAAACCGATCCTTCAGACAACCCCATCGTCCGAAGAATGCCAATATCCCGCCCCTTGTTCTTCACCAGCATGATGAGACCGGAAATAATATTCATCGACGCAATCAACACAAGGATCGAAAGAAGGATAAACATCACATTGTCTTCCACCGTCAGCGCCCTGAGGAACGCGCCTGCACTATCGCGCCACGTCCACACCAGCGCGCGCGGCCCCATCACAGCCATCAAATCCGGCAGCATTGCGTCGATGGCTTCTGGATCCTCGACCATCACCTCCAGTTCATCGACGGCATCACCACGATTGAAGAAATTCTGGGCCTCCTCGAGCGGGAGGTACACACGTGTCCGGTCAATATCCCATCGTCCAGCGGAAAAGACATACGTGATCTCATACGCACTCACGCGCGGGCTCGTTCCGAACGCCGTGCGAACGCCATTCGGTGAAATCAGCTTGAGACTGTCACCCAGGCCGACGCCCAGTTCCCGCGCAACGCCCGAGCCAATTGCGATCCCATCACTGAAACGGTCAATATCGCCCAATCCATCTGAATTCCGGCCAATTCTTGGAATAGTGAAAAAATCTTCGGGTTTTTGTCCGTAAACCTCGACTCCTATGTTCGAATTTTGAAAGTTTGCCATCACCTGGCCACGCACCAGAGGCGCAGCACGGAGCACACCCGGTACCAGCCGAACAGCTTCTGCTCGGGCATCATAGTCGGAAATCGCACGGCTTGTGCGACCGCTCTCATCAACCTCAATGGTCTGGTAGAGGGTCACGTGCGCATTCGATCCTAGGATCGTGTCCACAAATTCAGCGCGGAACCCTGCGCGCACAGCCAAAGTGGCGATCAGCGCGAATACCGCGAGTGTGATGCCGATCAGGCTGATCCATGTCATCACGCTTACGCCACCCTCGGCGCGTCGCGCCCTTAGGTAGCGCCACGCAATGAGCCATTCATGGCGTGCAAAAGGGGCTGGGTGTCCGGCCAAGATCGCGCTCCTTCAAACTCGTGGCAGGTTGGTCATTTCCTGCCACGCGGTCAAGCCACGTGACCTTTCATTCGGTCGTCGCCTGCGCCTCGGGAAGTCAGAGTCCGGCGTAAATTTTCGCGATGCGCTCGATAGCCTGTTCAGGCGGCAGCTCCTCGCTCTCGCCTGTCCGGCGGCTGGTCAACTCAACGACACCATTTTTCAGCCCGCGCGGCCCAACCGTAATGCGCCATGGCAGACCGATCAGATCCATCGAGGCGAATTTACCGCCAGCACGTTCGTTCCTGTCATCGTAGAGCGGCTCAAGTCCCAATGCTGTCAATGACTTGTAGATCGTTTCACAAGCCGCGTCCGCTTCCTCGTCACCTTGCTTGAGGTTGACGATCCCGCAATGGAATGGCGTCACCCCTTCCGGCCAGATGATCCCCTTGTCATCATGGCTTGCCTCAATGATTGCCCCCACCAGACGGCTCACACCAATGCCGTGGCTGCCCATATGGACCGGCACCCGTTCCCCTTTTTCGTTGGCGACAACAGCCCCCATGGGCTCCGAATACTTTGTTCCGAAATAGAAAATCTGCCCGACTTCGATACCGCGCGCAGACCTGCGGCGCGCTTCGGGGATCTGTTCAAACAAAGCTTCGTCATGGGTCTCGTCGGTCCGCGCATAGCGGCTGGTGAATTCTTCCAGTACGGCCTGACACTCCGACACGGAGTCATAATCGATCTCACGATCTCCGAATTTCAAATCGGTAATCTCGCTGTCATAGAAGACCTCCGACTCCCCCGTTTCTGCCAGTACCAGAAACTCGTGCGTGTAGTCCCCGCCGATAGGCCCGCCATCCGCACGCATCGGGATCGCTTGCAGACCCATCCGCTCGTAGGTGCGAAGGTAACTGACCAGATGGCGGTTATAGGCGTGGAGGGCATCCTCTTTGGTCAAATCAAAGTTATAGCCATCCTTCATGTAGAATTCGCGCCCCCGCATCACGCCAAAGCGCGGGCGCACCTCATCACGAAACTTCCACTGCACATGATAGAGCGTCAGAGGCAGGTCTTTGTAGCTTCCGACATGGCTGCGGAAAATGTCGGTGATCAGCTCTTCATTGGTGGGCCCGTAAAGCATATCGCGATCATGCCGGTCTTTGATGCGCAACATTTCCTGCCCGTAGTCGTCATACCGCCCGCTTTCCCGCCACAGATCAGCAGACTGTAGGGTGGGCATCAGCATCGGGATATGTCCTGCCCGGATTTGCTCTTCATGAACAATCTGTTCCAAACGGCGCAGCACCTTGAAGCCCATCGGAAGCCACGAATAAATACCCGCACTCGACTGCTTGATCATGCCCGCGCGGAGCATATAGCGATGGCTCACAATTTGGGCTTCGGCAGGGTTTTCCTTCAGTACCGGCAGGAAATAGCGGCTCATGCGCATGGAACGACGTCCTCGGTTAAAACTTTCAGTCCTTCGCGGTGTAGAAGAGCATGGAGAGACAGGCAAGAGCCGACCACGCGCTACACTTGCAGGATAAACCCGAATAAACGATGCTTACGACTTGCATCGCGCCCCGCGAGGGCCGACATAGAGCCAAACAATGAGGGCCCATGGCACTACCTGTCCGAGACCAAGCAAAATACTGGGGGATTGCCACAGCAATCTTCTTCGTCGTTCTTTGGTTTCTGGGCGATGTTTTGCTTCCATTCGTTTTGGGTGGGGCGATAGCGTATGTGCTTGATCCAATTGCCGACAGGCTCGAGCGTATCGGGCTGAACAGGATAATGTCGGTTGCAGTGATCGCACTTTTGGCAACCATCGTATTTGTTGTGCTCGTCCTGCTGATTATTCCCACTCTTGTCCAGCAAACCGCCGCGCTGATTGACGCGGCACCGGGATATATTGCGACAATACAGACATGGCTGACGGATCGCTTTCCAGAATTGGTCGATGCAGACAGCACCATCCGCAAACAACTGACCGCAATCGGGGAAATGGTGCAGTCGAAGGGTGGCGAGCTTTTTAACGGTGTACTGACTTCAGCGCTCAGCCTACTCAACCTCGTTATCCTGGTGGTTGTCGTGCCAGTCGTGGCGTTCTACCTCCTGCTGGACTGGGACAATATGGTCACCAAGGTCGATGACCTTCTGCCCCGCGACCACGCTCCAGTGATCCGCCAAATTGCCAACGACATCGACAAGACACTGGCATCCTTTATCCGCGGTCAAGGGACAGTCTGCCTGCTGCTTGGCATCTACTACGCTCTTGGACTGATGCTGGTCGGGCTCAACTTTGGCCTTGTGGTTGGCTTTATCGCGGGCCTAATCACATTTATCCCCTACGTCGGCGCATTGGTCGGCGGTGCGCTAGCCGTAGGACTGGCCCTGTTCCAATTCTGGGGAGACTGGACGTGGATCGCGGCCGTGGGCGGCATCTTTGCCGTGGGTCAATTCCTCGAAGGGAATATTCTCACCCCCAAGCTGGTTGGCGGCTCGGTAGGGCTACACCCGGTTTGGCTGCTATTTGCGCTTTCGGTATTTGGCACCCTATTTGGCTTCGTTGGAATGCTTGTCGCGGTGCCGATTGCCGCAATGCTCGGCGTTCTGGCACGCTTCGCGATCTCACAATATAAGGCAGGACGCCTCTACAAGGGACTTGCCGGAAGGAACGATCCCTAAATGGCCGAACAGCTTATTTTCGATCTGCCTCTGCGGGTTGCACTTGGTCATGACGATTACTTTGTCTCCGACGCCAACCTCCACGCCTACTCCCTCGTAACCGCTCCCGAAGAATGGCCCGAAGGAAAGCTCGCAGTCTTTGGACCAAAGGGCTGCGGCAAGACACACCTTGCCCGCGTTTTCGCACAGGAACATCACGCCGAAATTCGTGCAGCTAAATCTATTGGCGCAGACGTTCGACTAAGCGACAGCCCGTATTTGGCAATCGAGGACGTCGATCAACTGGCGCCTGACGGCGAAGAAGCACTTTTCCATATCCACAACGACATTCGGCATCGCGGAGGCAAGTTGCTGTTGACCGCTAGCACGCCCCCACAAAACTGGACGCTCAATCTGCCTGATCTCGAAAGCCGTCTGAGGGCAACTGCGAGCGTTGCAATTTCGGATCCAGACGATGTTTTACTCGGTGCTGTCCTACTCAAACTGTTTGAAGATCACCAAATAACCGTGGATGCAAAGCTGGTCTCATACCTGACTGGGCGCATCGACCGATCTTTCGAGGCCGCTGCAAGAATGGTTACTTTGCTGGACCGCGAAGCGCTTGCCCGAAAACGCAAGGTCAATCGCACATTGGCGGCAGAGCTTCTCGACCATGAGCCGTCAACTCTGTCATAATAGCGCCATGTAAATAGGGCACCAGCCAAAAATGATACTGACCGATTTTCTAGGCTCCCCATTTCCCCACGCGGTTCAGGTGACGGATGATTTGTCCGGCCCGTCCCGTTTCTTCAACCGAGAGCTAAGCTGGCTTGGTTTTAACTGGCGCGTGCTGGAAGAAGCGGAAAACCTGCGCGTGCCACTTCTTGAGCGGCTAAGGTTCCTCTCGATTTCTGCTACCAACCTCGACGAATTCTATACCGTTCGTGTCGCGGGCCTTCGTGAACTTGCTAAATCGGGAAGCTCTGCCGCCTATTTGGATGGACGCACGCCTTCAGAACAGCTCTCTCTCATCAATCAGAACGCCCGCGCACTCATGTCGCGCCAACAGGCGGTCTATGCGGATCTGCAGAGCCTTTTGTCTGAACATGAAATTTCCGTTCTCAGCCGCGACGACCTCAACCCCGAAGATTTAAGCTATTTGGAAGATATTTTCCTCAATAGTGTATTTCCCGTTCTGTCGCCCCTCGCAGTCGATCCGGCACATCCATTCCCTTTCATCCCGAACGAGGGGTTTGCACTTGCACTCCAACTTGAGCGAGAGAGTGACAAACGGCCCCTTCGCGCGCTTTTGCCGGTGCCGCATCAGATTGACCGCTTCATTCGGTTGGCCGGAGAAGGTGCCGCACGCTTTGTCCCGCTTGAGGAAGTGCTGCTGATCTACCTCAGACAGCTGTTTCCCGGCTATCAGATGAATGGCTTCTGCGCTTTTCGCGTCCTGCGAGACAGTGACTTGGAAGTGGAAGATGAAGCTGAAGACCTGGTTCGCGAATTCGAGGTCGCGTTGAAGCGTCGTCGCAGGGGAGAAGTCGTTCGGATGGAGCTATCTTCGGACGCACCGAACTCCCTGCGCAAAATGATCATGGATGAATTGCACGTCACAGAGGACGAAGTGATCGAGGTGTCTGGTCCAATCGGGCTCGGCAGCCTCAAGGAGCTCGTGCTCGATACTCGAAGTGATCTGCTGTGGCCCAGCTACACACCCCGCGTTCCCGAGCGCGTGCAAGACCACGATGGAAATATGTTTGCGGCCATCAGGCAAAAAGACATGCTTCTCCACCATCCATACGAGACATTCGATATGGTGGTCCGATTCCTACAACAGGCCGCCCGCGATCCGAATGTCGTCGCGATAAAGCAGACACTTTATCGGACATCGCGAAATTCCCCGATTGTAGAAGCGCTCTGCGAAGCAGCGGAGGATGGGAAATCCGTCACCGCTCTGGTCGAGCTCAAAGCCCGCTTTGACGAAGCTGCCAACATTCGCCAATCCAGACGGCTGGAGCGTGCAGGTGCGCATGTTGTCTATGGATTTCTCAATTACAAAACTCACGCGAAAATCAGTACGGTTGTTCGCCGCGAAGGTGACAATCTGGTCACCTATACCCACTTCGGCACAGGAAATTATCACCCGATCACTGCTCGAGTGTATACCGATCTCAGCTTGTTCACTTGCGATGCAAAGCTGGGTCGCGACGCGACGAAGGTCTTTAACTATCTCTCGGGATACGCCCAACCAGCAAGTCTCGAAAATCTCGCCATAGCGCCGCTAGAACTTAAAAATCGCCTTTTGGACATGATCGCGGCTGAGGCACAGCAAGCCCTTGAAGGGAAACCTGCGGTTATCTGGGCGAAAATGAACAGCCTGATTGAAGAAGACGTCATCGACGCGCTCTATGCGGCGAGTCAGGCTGGTGTCAAAATTAGCCTTGTGGTGCGCGGCATATGCGGCTTGAGGCCCGGAATTTTGGGGCTTTCAGAAAACATTCGGGTCAAATCAATTGTCGGGAGATTTCTGGAACATTCCCGCATCGTCTGTTTCGGCAATGGTACAGGACTACCATCATCAAAAGCCCGCGTTTTCATATCCTCAGCAGACTGGATGGACCGCAACCTCAATCGTAGGGTCGAAAGCCTCGTTGAAATCACCAACGCGACCGTAAAAGCTCAAATCGTCAGCCAGATCATGGCTGCGAACCTTCACGACGTGGCACAGAGCTGGCTCATGGCGCCGGACGGAACATTTGCGCGCGAACAAATTGAAGAGGGTGAATTCGCGTTCAACTGCCACCGTTTCTTCATGGAGAACCCATCCCTATCCGGCCGCGGCTCGGCCGGTGCGGCAGATGTACCTAAATTGACCCATACCGACGATTGACAAGCGCCTGCTAAAAAACGACTTTTTGCAGAGCGACGGGGGACGAATGACGACAGGCGATATGACCGAAGAGGCCGAATGGGGACCGTTCGGCAGGCCGATCTTCGATGATCCGCAGGCACGGGCACTTTCGCGTGTTGGAGTTCTCGACGTTGGCTCGAACTCTGTAAGACTTGTTGTGTTTGACGGTGCAGCGAGATCTCCTGCCTATTTCTACAACGAAAAAATAATGTGCGCCTTGGGTGCGGGCCTCTCCGAAACAGGTATGCTTAACCCTGAAGGAAAAGAACGAGCCATCTCCGCGATCCGGCGGTTCGCGGCCCTTGCGCGCGGAATGGGCATTCTTCCCCTCACAGCCGTAGCTACAGCAGCAGTCCGCGAGGCAAAGGACGGCGCCGAATTCCGCGCACGGGTCGAGCGGGAAACAGGCGTACGGCTCTGGGTCATTGACGGCCAGGAGGAGGCGCGGCTCTCTGCGCAAGGCGTCTTACTTGGGTGGCCCGGCAGCTATGGCCTTGTCTGTGACATTGGTGGTTCCTCAATGGAACTTGCAAATCTTGCCGACGGAAATGTTGGGCGCAGGCTCACCTCCCCGCTAGGACCACTCAAACTCCGCGACATTCCCGGCGGGAAGCGGGGACTAAAAGAGCACATCAAACCAATCATTGCACAACTCCACGAGGAAATGGATCAGGAAACCGGCAAACGCTTGTTTCTTGTCGGAGGTTCGTGGCGGGCAATCGCACGGATTGACATGGAACGCCGCGGCTACCCACTCACCGTTTTACATGAATACAGAATGTCGGCCCGCGAAATATCCCGCACTGCTGATTATATCTGGTCTGCAAATCTCGAAGACCTGCGAAATCGCTGCGGCATCAGCAACGAGCGCATGATACTGGTTCCAATCGCGGTCCAAATACTGAAGCAGCTGATTGGCCGCTTCAAGCCAAAGGACATCACAGTTTCGTCCTATGGAATTCGTGAAGGCATGCTTTATGAACAAATGCCGCCCGATCTGAGAGAGCGCGACCCGCTCATCGAAGCATGTCGTTTTGCAGAAGCAAAGGATGCACGGCTCCCAGGGTTTGGCAAGGTTCTATACGACTTTGTAATCCCGTTGTTCCCGAATGCCGATTGGCAGAGAAAGCGAGTGATCAAGGCTGCGTGCCTATTACACGACGTGAGTTGGCGTGCGCACCCCGACTATCGCGAGGAGGTCGCCTTTGACAACGCAACCCGAGCTAATCTGGGAGGGCTGAAACACAGTGAACGCGTTTTTCTCGGCCTGTCCCTCATGCATCGCTACACGAACAAACTGAAAAACTCCCGCTTTGACCACCTACTCGAGTTGGTTCCAAAGGATGCACAAAAGGATGCCGAAGTTCTTGGTAAAGCGATGCGTCTGGGTGCCATGCTATGGCTCCAGTCAGAGGAACTCCCCGCCGTGCTACGCTGGAAGCCGAGAAAACAATTCCTCCGCCTAACGTTGTCCGCGGATGCCGAGCCGCTTTTCGGTGAGGTTGCACAATCCCGTTTCAACGCGCTCGTCGCTGCCCTTGGCGCAACAGGCGAGACCCAAGTCAAAACGACGACCGACTAGAGGTCAATGCTGCCATCCTTCAGCGGCGGCGCGTCTGGCCGCCGTCTGATAATGATATCTCCGTTTTCCAGAATTTCGGGCTCCTGATAGTGATCGAAATCGTCGATCTGCTCCGAGAGCTTGATCAATCCACCACCCCAAGCCAGAAGTAACGCGCGAAGCTCAGGCCCGATCTCATCCCCAAGTCTTCGAAACTCCTCGATCGCGGGGTCCAATTCCTCGGCGAGCCCTCGGAGGAATAGCGATAGCCCCCGTTCAATGAGTTCGGTGCCGTCTTCGTCATGTTGTTCTGCCGAAGCTGGTGCAACGAAAAATGCCAGAACGCTTGCTAGGACCAAATGTTTCATAACAACAGTCTACCAGCCGTGAAATTATCACCCAAGTCAAATTTGGAAATCCAATGTCACAGGGAAATGGTCAGATGCGGTCAGCAATGCATCTCGCAAGCGCTCATTCGCTCGAATTTCTGGGTCACGAAAAGGATGCCATACGCGCCAGAACGGCTTCCGATCGAGAAACTCCGGACTAACCATAATAAAATCCAGTAATGCTTCGAGAACCTCGCCACCTTCCATGCGAAACCTCGAGGTCGTCATGGTTGCGCCCATCAGCAAGGCAGGATCAAACAAGCGCGGCTGTTGATCCTGCCCCGCGACCACTTCAACGCCAGATAAGCCCTGGCTGACCTCGAAATCATCAAGCCCAGGACCGTCGTTGAAATCCCCCAAGACGATGAGATCGTCATTCCTGCTGAGATTCTGCTCAACCCGCTGTCGCAACCAGACACATTGCGCGAGCTGTTTGCGTCGGTTTGCAACGGCAAGTCGCATCATATCAACCTCGTCCTTCGCGCCATGCGGTGCTTTTGATTTCGCGTGAACACCGATCAGACGAAACTCCATGCCTG
Source organism: Marivivens sp. (assembly GCA_017643845.1). GTDB lineage: Bacteria > Pseudomonadota > Alphaproteobacteria > Rhodobacterales > Rhodobacteraceae > JAEPMR01. The sequence goes on from JAEPMR010000009.1 coordinate 68,214, forward strand.
CCACGTGCCTGACGGACAATTCGATTGGCGGCTTTGACCAGCGGATTGGGTCATTTCTGTAATCGTTGTCGATGTCCCAGCGAAAGACGGTGTCGAAACGCGGCGCATCTGACGAACCGGACTTCCCGCTCGGCTCGCCTAGTGGAGAATGATACGCGGTAACAACCTTTGGATCGAACAGCACAACTAGCTCTTGCTGTGTGGTATTGCGAAATCCGATCACAGACGAAGTTGTTCGAAGGCCAGCAAATTCAGCAAACTGTGAGAGGCATTTTCCTGAAGGGCGCTTTGGTTTTTCATCAGGCGCTTCGACGACGAGGATTAAATCCGCATCTATTGCTCGAAAAACTTCGCGCAACGCCCATATCTGATCCCCCCGCGTGACGTCATACCTGCCCGACCATTCGTTATCGTCTAGGAGACGACCGTCCGCATCGAAGAGGGCGTCGAACCACTCGACGTTATAGGTCGCGATTCTCAAGCAGCACTCCTATTGATCTCCTCCCAGGCGCGGTTGAGATCAGCGACCCTCCGTTCTGCAAGTTTGATCGCTTCTTCAGGCAGGCCCCGTGCCACCAATTTGTCAGGGTGCGACTCCTTGATCAGCGCCTTCCAAACACCTCGGATCTCTGAGAGAGGCTGATCAGGACGCACGCCGAGAACATCGTAGGGGTCTCTCTCGGCATCCGGTACGAAACGGGCGCGGACGTTTTTGAACTCAGCCTCTTTCAAATCAAATATTCGCGCAATCTCCGCCAGAACAGCGTCTTCGTGCGGGTGATAGCGACCATCAGCCATGGCAATGTAGAACAGCCCTTCGAGCAAATCACACAAAGGCCCGCGCCCGTCCGAAAACATCTTGCGTATGCGCCGAGCATAAATGTCGTATCCGGCAACATCCTGACGCGCGAGATCGAAGACACGTGCGGCGTTTTCTTCTTCCTCAGGCGCTATATAGAAGATCTCCCGGAATGCTTTTACCTCGTCGCGCGTTACCCTGCCGTCGGCCTTTGCCATCTTCGCGCCAAGTGCGATGACCGCGATCGTAAATGCAACAGAGCGTTCGGGCGGCGTCCGCAACCGCTCAAACACGTCGGCGAGACTCTCCCCAGCTCGGAGAGCGGAAATCGCTTCGGCGATTTTCGACCATATCGACATGCTGTCACCGTATTTTACTAAGTATACAGTAACAGTAGCAGCCTAGTCAGTGGGTCCAAGCGCAATCCTTCGTCAGCAAGCAAAACTGACGGAAATCAGTCGCGTGCCTCTCTGATAAGACGCAAAATGTCAGAGGCAGCCTTTGGAATATTTGTCCCCGGGCCGAAAATAGCCTTCACGCCATTTTTGTAGAGGTAGTCGTAATCCTGCTGGGGAATAACGCCACCACAAATCACTATGATATCTTCAGCACCGGCCTCCCGCAATGCCTCAACAAGTTTCGGAGCCAATGTCTTGTGTCCGGCCGCTTGCGAGCTGATCCCAATGACATGAACATCGTTGTCAACGGCATCTTGGGCTGCTTCTTCAGGCGTCTGGAAAAGAGGGCCAACATCGACGTCGAACCCGATATCGGCAAACGCGGTCGCAATCACCTTGGCGCCACGATCATGTCCATCCTGCCCCATCTTGACAACAAGCATCCTTGGACGGCGGCCTTCTTCTGCCGCAAATGCCTCGACACTTTGCTGGATCTCTGCAAATCCGGCGTCCCCTTCGTAGGCGGCACCATAAACACCCGACAGTGTCTTTACTTCCGCACGGTGGCGTCCGAATTCTTTTTCCATGGCCATGCTGATTTCTCCCACACTGGCGCGATGCCGCGCGGCCTCGACGGCAGCTTCAAGAAGATTGCCGCCTTCTTTGGCGCGGCGGCTCACTTCCGCCAGAGCCGCGTCACATGCTGTCGCGTCCCGCTCATTGCGAACACGCTCCAGCCGTGCAATCTGCCCATCGCGGACTTTGGCATTGTCAATGTCGAGGATGTCGATCGGATCTTCTCTTTCCAATCGGTATTTATTGACGCCGACGATCACCTCCTCGCCGCGATCAATCATCGCCTGACGGCGCGCAGCACTTTCCTCGATCCGCAATTTCGGCATGCCGGACGCGACCGCTTTGGTCATGCCGCCCAATTCCTCGACCTCTTCGATTAATTTCCAAGCCTCTTCCGCAAGTTGGCTGGTGAGACTTTCGACATAGTAAGAGCCGGCCAAGGGATCGACGACGTTCGTGATGCCGGTTTCTTCCTGCAATATCAGCTGGGTATTGCGCGCAATCCGCGCGGAGAACTCGGTCGGCAGTGCCATTGCTTCGTCAAGAGCGTTCGTGTGGAGCGATTGCGTCCCCCCCAGTGCCGCAGCCATGGCCTCATAAGCGGTCCTGACGACATTGTTGTACGGGTCTTGCTCCTGAAGCGAGACACCGGACGTCTGGCAATGGGTGCGCAACATCAGCGATTTCGGATTCTTGGGCTCGAACTCGGACATAATCCGGTGCCACAGCAGCCGCGCCGCCCGTAACTTGGCGGCCTCCATGAAGAAATTCATACCGATGGCACAAAAGAAGGACAGGCGACCGGCAAAACGATCAACATCCAAACCCCGCTCTATTGCCGCGCGAACGTATTCGCGACCATCGGCGAGCGTGTAGGCCAGCTCCTGCACAAGGTTCGCACCGGCTTCTTGCATATGGTAGCCAGAGATCGAAATCGAATTGAACTTCGGCATTTCCGCAGAGGTGTATTCAATAATGTCCGCGATGATCCGCATCGATGGTTCGGGCGGATAGACATAGGTATTTCGGACCATGAATTCCTTCAGAATATCGTTCTGAATGGTGCCCGAGAGTAGCTTTCGATCATGCCCCTGCTCCTCTCCCGCGACAATGAAATTCGCCAAGATCGGTATCACTGCACCGTTCATTGTCATTGAAACAGAAATTTGATCGAGCGGAATACCGTCGAAGAGAATTTTCATATCCTCGACGCTATCAATCGCGACACCCGCCTTGCCAACGTCCCCGATCACCCGCGGGTGATCACTGTCGTAGCCACGGTGAGTAGCGAGATCGAAGGCAACAGAAACACCCTGCTGACCGGCAGCAAGCGCTTTGCGATAGAATGCGTTGGACTCTTCAGCCGTCGAAAATCCCGCATACTGACGGATGGTCCAAGGCCGGCCAGTATACATCGTCGCACGGACTCCGCGGACAAACGGCTCCTGCCCCGGAACCGCATCGACATGCGCGAGCCCCTCTACATCTTCTTGGGTGTAAAGAGGCTTGACCCGAATGCCTTCTAGCGTATCCCAATTCAGATCATCGAGGGTCTTGCCGCGCAGTTCCTT